>DRKT01000228.1 GCA_011053195.1 Phycisphaerales bacterium
ACGCCAGACACTCAAGGACCGATCGCTCTACCAGCGAGACTTCGCCGGCGGGTTCATCTACAGCGACTTCGTGCACAACGCGCTCGGCTTCGACCTCGGCGACTGGCACTTCGGCAGCACGCCCGACCCGGCGCACATGCACAAGCTCGTCACCGGCTGGAACCTCGGCGTGTGCTTCCGAAATCGCAAATTTTTGGACACAACGGACCGCATCGCCATGCCCTGGCCGCTCAGGCCTTACTCGATCAACCGGCGGGTGGGGTCGATCAATCGCACCGGCAAACAGGAGTGGTACCAGTTCAGCCGGGGCAAACTCCTCGATGAAACCGAACCACTCGCCGAATATTTCCGATGCACCGGCACCGACCGCGCCAGCGCCAAACGCTATTACGCCGAGCTCGGCCTGAGCAGGCTCACCCTCAGCCCCTTCGGCTGGGGCGAGGTGTGCTTCCGCGACTACGAGGCCATCGCCCTGGGTTCACTTCTCGTCAAGCCCGACATGTCGCACCTCGAAACCAGCCCGAACATCTATATCCCGGGCGAAACCTACATCCCCATCGCGTGGGACTTTCACGACGCCCGGGAGGTCTGCGAGCGATATCTCGGCGATCCCAAAGAATCCAGACGCATCATCCGCAACGGTCGGGCGGTGCTCCGAGATTATTTTCACAACAACGGATTCCTGAAAGATATCGAACAAATCTTCAAGCCGATCATGTGATCCGGCAGCGAAGCCGGGCTTAGGCGTTCGACACCTGCTTCTTCTCGAGAAAGAGCCTCTTGGCCTCGCCCGCAACATAGAAGCTGCCGGTGATGCAGATGAGGTCACCCTTACCGACCGCCCGGGCGGCGGTGTTGATCGCAGCCCGAACATCCGGCTCGACCTGCGCCATCTTGCCCGTGAGCTCGGTGTACCTGCCTTTCAGAGATTCCGGATCGGCAGCCCTCGGGTTGTCGCTGCTGGTGGTGAAGATGATCTTGTCGGCGCCGCGGGCGATCTCGCACAGCATGCCGTCGATTTCCTTGTCCTGCGAGCAGCCGAAGACCACGACCATCGAGTCGTACCTGATGTGCGCCCCGATGGCCCGAACAAGGGCTTCGACCGATTCGGGCGTGTGCGCGCCGTCGATGATCGTCCGGGGCGCGGGCCAGACCTGTTCGACCCGGCCGTGCCGGGCGGTGTGCGCCAGGCCCTCGGCGACACGCACCTCGGGCACGTCGAAGCCGAACTCGCGGAGTTGATCAAGAGCCGCCAGCGCCAGACCACAGTTGGATGCCTGATGCTTCCCGGGGATCGGGACCGCCATGTGCTCATAATCCCCACGGTGCGACATCAATCCGACACGGATGTGCGGGCCGTGCTCGCCGTCGGCCTCGAAACGCTCGTTGAAACCGACCTCATCCCCAAGCACGACCAGCGGGCAGCCGACAGTCTCGGCGACCTCGCGCAGCGTCTCCAGCACAGCCGGGTCCTGATCCACCGTGATCGCGGGCACGCCGGGCTTGAAGATCCCCGCCTTCTCGCGCGCCACCTGCTGCAGCGTGTCGCCGAGAATATGCGTGTGTTCGAGCTGGATGTGCGTGATGCATGTCAGGATGGGCGAGATGACATTGGTCGAATCAAGCCGACCTCCCAGCCCGACCTCGATCACCGCAACATCGACCGCCTGCGCGGCAAAGTGCGCCAGAGCCATCGCTGTGAGCACCTCGAAATAACTCGGAGAACCGAATTCCGCCTCGATGCGCTGGCCGGCCTGAACAACCCTGTTGAACAACTGAACAAAGTCCGCTTCTTCGATCGGCTGCATCCCGATTCTGATGCGCTCCCGGACATCGACGAGGTGGGGCGAGGTGTACACCCCCACGCCATAGCCGCACCCACCGAGACACGCCGAGAGCATCTCGACCGTCGAACCCTTGCCCTTCGAGCCGGCGACATGCACCATGCTCAGCCCGTGGTGCGGGTTGCCCATCGCATCGAGCAGCGCCCGCATCCGATCGAGCTTGAAGCTCTCCAGACCGATCCCGTCCTGACGCTTGCGCTCGAGATTGGGCAGCGCCCCGAGCACGCGCGACACCTGCGCCAAGGTCCGCATCGGCTTGATCTCGGCAAACCCCGAGAACACCGGCCGACGCACACGCCGACCGCGCGGACCATGTTGTGAGTTGTGGTCAATCGGCATCCCGAATCACTGTACACGTCGCAACGAGCGCATCCAAGACAGAAACCACGAACCCGAACAACTTTACGACCATCAGAACAATCGGAAACCACACCGACCGTCACCAACCAACACACAACCGACATGCTATCCACATGTGATTCGAGTCACCCCACTTGTTTGTGTGTGCCCGGCTCAATGCTGAGCCGCGTCGAGCATCAGGCGCTTCATCTGCGCCACCGCATCGCGCAGCCCTGTATACACCGATCGCGACACAATCGAGTGCCCGATGTGCAGCTCCTCGATCCCCGGCAGGGCCGCGATGGGTTGCACATTGGCGTAGTTGAGCGCATGCCCCGCATTGAAGCGCATCCCCGCGTCACGGATCAGCCCTCCCGCTTCTGCGACGCGATCGAGCGCGTCACGCAGCGCCGGCCGGCGGAAGTCGCCACCCGCCTCGGCGAAGGCGTGCGCATACGGCCCCGTGTGCACCTCGCACACATCAAACCCCACGCGCGCACACGCCCCGATCTGCCCCGGCTCGGCATCGATGAACGCGCTCACCACAAGACCCGAGCCGTGCAGTTGCGCGACCACATCGCCGAGACGGGATTCCTGACCGAGCACATCAAGACCGCCCTCGGTGGTCAGTTCCTGCCGGCCCTCGGGCACCAGCATCGCGGTGTCGGGCAGCAGCCGGCATGCGATCGATACCATCTCATCCGTGGCGGCCATCTCCAGATTCATCTTCACGCCAACCTGTGAGCACAGGTCCTCGACATCGGTATCCTGCATGTGCCGGCGATCCTCGCGCAGGTGCACCGTGATCCCGTCGGCGCCGCCGAGCTGCGCCTCGTGGGCGGCAAACAGCGGGCTGGGTTCCGCCAATCGTGTCGCCTGACCGCGATACCGGGCCTGCCGCAGGGTGGCGATGTGGTCGATGTTCACGCCGAGCTGGATCATCCGGGATGGTACGCCCGCGGCGGCGCTTCCGGATCAGGCCCGGGCCTCGAACTCGGGTTCCTGACCGTCGAGCACACGCCAGACATCGCGGACAACCCAGCTCATCGCCAGGTTCGCCGGTGCCGTGGAGCCGCCGATGTGAGGCGTCAGGTGGACGTTCTTGATCTCGACCAGCGGGTATGTCGCATCGAAGGGCTCCGGCTCGTGGACATCCAGGAGCGCCTGCGCCTTCGGATGCCCGATCATGAAATCAGCGCACGCGAACGGATCAACCACAAAGCCCCGGCTGGCGTTGACGAAAATCACGTCGGGCTTCAGACGCCCGAACTCGGCAGTGCCCAGCAGGTGCCGATTGTCCGGCCGACCATCAACATGCACACTCAGCACATCGCTCTGCTCAAAGAGCTCGTCCCGCGACACGCGCTCGGCGTCGCAGCCTTGGCCCGCCTGCTCGTCGATGTCGAAGTAGATTACGCGCATCCCGAAGGCTCGCCCCACCTCAGCGACCCGGCTGCCGATACGCCCGAAACCGAGAATCCCGAGCGTCAGATCGCCGAGCTGACGCGGTGCGATCAGTTTCCGCCTCGCCGATCGCCACGCATCCATGCCCATCACGGGTCTCGGCAGGTACACCCGCGGGCGGAGCACATCGAGCACCATCGCAAAGACAAGTTCGACCACGGCCTGCGTGTTGGCGCCGGGCGTATGGACCACGCGCACGCCCCGCTCGGCGCACGCGGGCAGGTCGATTGAATCCAGCCCGACCCCGGCCCGGCCGACCACGCGCAGCTTCGGGGCGCGATCCAGAAAAGCCGCATCGACCACCGTGTACGAACGCACCACCAGCCCATCGGCGCGCGTCAGGAGCGAATCGAACTTCGGATCGTCCGGGCTGGAGCGCACAAGCTCGCACCGCTCAGCAAGCCATGCGGCGCACTCGGGCTCAAGCTCCTCGGTCTGGATGACCAGGTGCCTCACGGCCGGCTGTCGTCTTCAGAATCATCGCCGCCCGTCTCTGCCGGCTCGATCACAGCGAGCATCGAACGGGTCGACGTGGCCATCAGCGGATCGGGGCCGAAACTGCGGATCTGCTGGACTTTGAGTTCGGCCAGTTCCTTGTGTGTGGTCTGGCAGACGGCTCGGCCTTGGGAATCCACGGTGTGGGCGATCGCGAAGGCCCGCTCGAACGGGTGGCCGAAGAGCCGATTGAGCATCTTCATGACATACTCGTAGGTGTGGTCGTCATCGTCGATTAGGACAACATTCCAGGGCGTCAGATGCTCGGTCCGCTCGTCGGCGCCGACCTCGGGCCGGACCTTGGTGCCGGTGCCGGGGCCACCCTGCTCTGGTGGATTGCCCCCCGTCGGCGTGTCGTCATCGGGGCCTGCATCCCATGTGTTTGTGATGTGGCTCGGTTGCATCGGGAGGATTGTATCCCCCGGTGGTGATGGATTCTGGCCCGAATCGAGGTCAGGCGCCGATAGACCACCACATCGAGGAAGTCCCAGCGGCCCGCACATCCCCGGGGGCCGGCGCAGCTCAGGAGCACAGCATGAACAAGACCGATCTTGTCGAAGTCGTCGCGTCAAGGCTTGAAGGGTCCAAGGCCGAGGCGAGCAAGGCCGTGGAAGCCGTCATCGCCGCGATCGCCCATGGCATCCAAACAGATGAAAAGGTCGCGATTTCCGGATTCGGCACCTTCCTGAAGAAGGAACGGGCCGCCCGGCGTGGGATCAACCCGGCCACCAAGGAGCCGATGATGATCCAGGCCTCGACGACGTGCAGCTTCAAACCGGCGCAGGCGCTCAAGGAAGCCATCTGACTGACGCGGAACAAACACTTCGCCCGACCGGATCGGCCCGCCCGGTCCGGACCCGGGCACCACGCGAACGGGGCGTCGGCACCGATGCCCCACGAGCCACCTCGGCCCTGTCACTCCCGGCAGGGCCGATCTTGTGCGCCGAACGCGCGTTCCGCCAGCTCGATCGCCCTCGCCAGCGCCGAGGCCTTGGCGATGGTTTCCTGATATTCCGAGGTCGGGTCGGACTGTGCGACGATGCCGGCCGCCGCCTGGACATGGTAGATCCATTCATAATTCCCGGTCCGTGCATCCCAGCCGGCTGTCGGGACGACGATCGTGCGCAGGGCGAGGGCGATGTCCATCTGTCCGTCGAGCCCGATGGAGCCGAAGCCTCCGCCATAGGGCCCGCGTTTGACGGGTTCGAGCTCGTCGATAATCTGCATCGCGCGGATTTTGGGCGCTCCGGAGACGGTGCCGACGGGCAGCGCCGCGTGCAGCGCATCCCACGCGTCGAGCCCATCGCGGATGGTGCCGGTGACGGTCGAGCTGATGTGCATGACGTGGCTGTAGCGTTCGATGACCATCAATTCATCGCACGAAACGGTGCCCGGCCTGGCGACCTGGCCGACGTCGTTGCGGGCCAGGTCGACCAGCATCGCATGCTCGGCGGTTTCTTTGGAATCCGCCAGCAATTCTCGCTCGAGCTCGGCATCCTCGGCCGCATCCCTGCCCCGGCGACGTGTCCCGGCCAACGGTCGGTTCGTCACCACCAACCCTCCGGATTCATTCCGACGCACCCGGCACAAGATCTCCGGGCTGGCTGCAACCAGGATGCACCCCGGCGACTGCATGTAGACCATGTACGGGCTCGGATTCACAGCCCGCAGCGCCCGGTACACATCGAACGGATCGACCCGGCTTGCCCGCTCGAACCGCTGGCCGAGCACGACCTGGAATACATCGCCTGCGTGGATGTACGACCTGGCGCGTTCGACGATGGACTCGTATTGCGACCGGGTCATGTTGCTCGTGAGCACCGGCACCGAGTGTTCCCGATCGACTCGGCCGAGCGACAGGGGCTTGGAATGGCGCTGGATCTGATCGCACACGGCGTCGAGCCGCGCACAAACGTTGTAATAGATCGCCTCGGCATCGGCGCCTTCGGGGACCATCGCCAGTCGGACAACGTGGACGAGCTTTTCAACATGGTCGAAGACCACGACATCCTCGTGCATCGCCATGTGCAGGTCGGGCAGGGCGCGGTCATCGGGTGGCATCGCCGCGAGCTTGTCGGGTTCGCTGTAGCGCACGGTGTCGTAGCCCGCGTAGCCGACCCAGCCGCCGAGGAAACAGGCGGGCAGCCCGGCGTCGGCGCGGTCGGCAGCGGGCTCGATGAATCGGATCGACCGCGTCAACTCCCGCGGGACGTGCAGCGGGTTGGCGTGGGTCGAGGTGGTGTGCGATCCGTCGGGTTTGATGATGGTGACGTCGCGACCGAACGCCACGACCTGTGTGGAGGGTCTTGAGCTGAGGATGGAGTATCGGCCCTGGCGCTGGCCGCCCTCGACGGACTCGAGGAGGAATGACGGGGCGGTGCGTTCATCGGTGGAGACGAGCCGGCGGTAGGCCAGCACGGGGGTGAGCTGGTCGGCGAGCAGGCGGATGCCGACGGGGATGGCCAGTGTGGTGCCCTGGGCTTGGTTGCGTCGGACGAGTTCGACAAAGCTTTGGCAGGTGAGGCTCGGCACGCGGCGATGGTAGCGGCTGTTGCTACCCTGTCGCATGATGATCCGACGAATCCTGCTCGCGCTCGTGTGTGTTCTGGCCGGTGCTTCCGCCGGTCAGGATGCCGAACCGAAGACCATCGACGTGCGCCGGGCGCCACCGAGCTTCCGCATGGGGATGCGGGTATTGACGCTGCGATCGGTGAGAAAGGCGGCCCCGGTGCTGGTGATCGCCGATGGGCCGGCCGCGTACATCCGGGCGATCGGGCAGTGGAAGGAGGATGTCATCTTTCCGGTGCTGATCGACGACGGGAGCACGCGGGCGGCCGGTGATATTGCGAAGTTTCGGCGTGCGTTCAAGCCGGAGCGGGTGGTCCGGATCTCGGCGGAGGTGCCGCTGCCCGCGGGTCGGCAGGCACGGATCGAGCGGATCGAGCGGGCGCTGGCGGGGATCTGGGATGTGCAGGGCGAGTCGGGATTGATGCCGGAGCTGATCTCGGAGTGGCAGTTCCGGGTGCAGGTGCCGGCGGGTGCGGCGGTGGCGGACCCGATGGACCCGGCGTGGCCGGCGGCGCTGGCGCTGGCAGCGGGTCATGCCGAGCCGATCATCTGGATCAACAGAAAGGACATCCCCGAGGGCGTGGACAGCGTGCTCGGCGTTCAGAAGACGCAGGCCCTGATCGCGATGATCGAGGCCGGCCTGGATGAGTCCGGCTTGGCGTGGACGGGGCTGGACGATGCGGTTGATTCGGTGGCGCTGTGTCTGAATATTCCGGTCAAGATCCGGCTCGCCGACGGGAAGAACAAGAACGAGTTCTTTGCGTTGACGGACGCCATCGGCAAGCACAAGGCGATGGAATCACCCCGTGGAACGAGGCTGACACGATGGGCATGGGCCGGGCAGATCTTCGGGGATGAAGCACGATCCGCGTATGCCGCGATGTGTTCACTGTTTCTTCAGCGGCAGAAGGCTTGGATTTTCGATGGGTACAAGCCGGGCCGGCCCTGGGATGCGTTCGACGGAACGGCTGCTGCCTCACAGCTCGCCCGGGGCAAGCTCGAAGCGACGGTGAGCGATGCGCCGAGACAGGGGATCGACACATGGCGGGCGCGCACGACGCTGCCACTGGATGCGGATGTGGTCTTTGTGAACTCCAAGGGGATGCCGGGGTGGTTTGATCTGAACCCTGGGCGGGGTTCGGCCTGGGAGGCGCCGATCCTTGATCGACCCGTGGCGGCGCACATGGTTCACAGTTGGTCGGCGACGAGACCCGGTCAGCGGGACACCGTTGCGGGCGCGTGGCTGGCGCACGGGGCGTATGCGTACATCGGGTCGGTGCATGAGCCGTTTTTGCAGGCGTTTGTCCCGACGCCGACGCTGGCGCTTCGGCTGGTCGGCGGTTTGCCCTGGGCGGCGGCGTGTCGTCCGGACGCCTCGGCGCCGGTGTGGAAGATCGCGGTGATCGGCGATCCGCTGCTGACGATCGGGGGCCCGCGCGAGCGTGTCGAGGCGTTCGAGATCGAGGGTGTTTCATCCGTCGCCGACGAGGTCGCCTTGGCGGCCAAGGCCGAGGAATTCGCCAAAACGGTGCGTCTGCTCTGGATGCTCGGGCGAGATGGGGAGGCGGTTCGGCTGGCGTCGGCGTTGGCGCTCGAGCGGCCGGAGGCGTTCGATGCGGACGTTGCCGAGGCGATCGCGATGCCGGCGTTTCGTCGGCATGATGTCGATCTCTTGGCTCAGGCCGTCCTGAAGATGGGGCGTGATCGGGCCTTGGCAACGGATGCGGGCGATGCGCTGTGGCACGCGGCGGAATCGAACCTGCGTTCGGGTCGTGTGGATGCGGTGCTGGCGCGCGCCCTTGAGGTGTCGATGCGCCGGGAAACCATCGTGCACGACACGCTCAGGCTGGCCGGGGCTATCGAGCAGGGGTTGGGTGTGGCGGCGAGGAACTCGCTGCTGGCGCGTGTCGAGAAGACGGTCAACGACCCGGCGAAGAAGCAGAAACTCAGGCAGGCGAGACACTAGCGCCACACTCCGGCCCGAAGCGAACCATCGCGGTTGAGCAGGACGGTCGAGCAGCCGTCGCGGGCGGTGACGAGCCACGTTCGCCCGGGGCGGACCGGGTCCCAGCGCGGGTCGTCGAGCCTTGAGATGTCGGTGGACTGCAGGATAACCTTTGGATTTATGATTCTCGTGAATTCATAGGCGGATTCGCGGGCGCTGCCGTGGTGTGGCAGTTCGATGACGGCGGCGTGGAGCCCGGGCTCATTTTCAAGAACCGTGGCGATCGCCTCACGTTGGATGTCGCCGGTGAACAGGGCGCGGGGTGAATCGCCCAGCGGCTCGAGGATGGCGACAAGGGCGTTGTCATTCTCGGAGCGGGCGGCAAAGCCCTTTGGTGGGTGGATGAATCGCAGCGTGCTCGGGCCGAGGGCGAGTGTGTCGCCCCGCGAAACGGTCCGGTGCTCAACGCCGAGGCGCTGAAGTTCGTTCAGAACATGGGCCGGGGCGCCCTCGGGGTCTTCGGCAGCAGCCCGGTTGAAGCTTTCACCCGTGATGACGGTGCGCACGCCGAGGGGTTTGATGATGTCGAGGATGCCCATGTAGTGGTCGATGTTGGCGTGCGTGAGGATGACGGTGCGCACGCGCGGGGCGCCGAGGCTTCGGCAGGCGGGGGTGATGGTGGAGGTTCCGACACCCGGCGACCATGAGCCACAATCCCAGAGCAGGTTCTGATCGCCCGATCGGACGAGGATGGCGGTGGCGCTACCAACGTCGAGCATGTGGATCCGAGCGCCGGTGCTGTTCGGCAGCCGTGTCTCGACGCGGGCTTCGACGCCGAACCAGACAAGCACGCCGGCGAGTACGAGGAAGACCCGCCAGTCTCGCCGTGATCCTCGGCGCCAGAGCCAGAGCATGACCAGCACTGTTGCGATGGTCCACGTCACCGAGACGCGCGGAAGCCAGAGGGTCGCCAGCGGCATCGAATCGAACCACTGGACGACCGCAGCAGCCGAGCCCGCGGTAAACCGCAGCGCCGAGGCTGCCGGAATCGCCAGCGGTGGGATGAGCACGCCGAGCAGCAGAACCATGAACCCGAGCCACATGGAGAGAACAATCAGCGGAACGGTGACAATCGAGGCCAGCATCGCGAGCGGGCTGATGATGCCGAGGTGAAAGATGAGCACGGGGGTCGCCACGGTCCACATCGCGGCGAGTGTGAGGGCGTACTTTTTCAGCCAGCGCATGACCAGAACCCCCGGCGTCGGTTCGTTCAGATCGGGCAGCGCATCGGGGCGGGGTGTGGCAAGGACCATCAGCCATGCGGTCAGCCCGAAACTGAGCTGGAAGCCGAGGGTGAACAGGTCGGTCGGGCGCATCGCGAGCCAGGCAATGGCGACCCACGAGAGGACGGCAATCCGGTCGTGCCGGCGGCCGAGGGCGTCGCCGATGAGCAGTGCCAGGACCATGACAGCGGCCCGGAACATCGGAGCTCGCATCGGGACGATCAGCATGTACAACCCGAGCGCAAGACAGACGAGGATGGGCTCGATCCGGCCACGATCGCCGGTGAAGCGGATCATCAGCAGGGCGATGCCGGCGGCAACGGCGACATGGAACCCACTGACCGCGAGCAGATGCGCCAGCCCGACACGCTGAAAGCTGCCGAAGACATCGAGCGGATCGGACTGGCGCTGGCCGAGGATCAGCCCGCGCATGATGGGTCCGGCGCGGGGGTCGCCGGCGGCGGCTCGCTCGATGATGTCCGCGGCGCGCGATTGGACAGCCGAGCGCACATGAAGCAGCCCGGCGAGCAGGCGATCGGTCTTGGTTTTTGCCGGTACAACTGAAATCATGGATTCATCGACGGCGATCGAGCCGATCAGGCCCCGGTCACGGGCCCGCGGGCGGAAATCTGGTCGGCCCGGGTTGGCGGGCGGGCCCAGGGCGCGGGCGTAGCCGACGAGGTGGACGGTGTCGCCGGCGCGAAGCGGGGAATCGGGCGCTTCGAGCCAGACGGTCAGCGTGCCCGCGGCCGGGATGGCACCTCGTTCGGTGAACAGGTGTCGCAGCGCCAGCGAGAAGCGGAGGGTGTGTCGCTGCTGACGGAATGGCGGGAGAAACTCGGCCAGGGCGCCGGGCTTTGGTGTGAAGGTTTCGGGCCGGGTGAGGATGAGCCCCTCGATTTCGATGAGTTTGGCCGGTGTGTCCGGGCCGGGGAGGAATGTGGCGAGTGAGCCGGGCTCCTCGGGCGCCAGTTGGCTGGTTGTCAATCCGCCGGCGATGGCCACAACCGCGAGGAAGAACCCGAAACGAGAACCGGCCGCATCCGTGATCAGTGCAATCGCGAGCCCGAGGCAGGCCAGCGCAAACCAGAGCACGATGCCGATCTCGGAAAGCTCGGTGGCACCGATGATTCCGAGGGCGAACGCGCCGAGCGTCAGCGCCGCACGCCGACGGGCATCGAGCATCGACAGGGAGGTGGAGCGTTCCGGGTGCATTGGCGACCAGAATCATCGCCGGCGCCGGCCCGGTCAAGCGTGGCAGGAGCGTTATTGGGTTGGGATGAGGACGGGGAAGCTTTCCTGAAGGACTTTCTGCCGGCCCTGGGTGGTGTTGAGTGTTTGGCTGACGCCCTGGCCGTTGAGCAGGTTGTAGGGGAATCGTTCTTTGAGTTGCTGGAGTTCGTACGAGAAGCCCTGGTCGATGTCGTCGTGGGAGAACACGCCGACGGTGACCATGCTCATGGATGGGCCGTGGTAGTAGAAGGCGAGTTCACCCTGCCGGCGGAGTTCGCGGGCGGCCTCTTCCGCCTTGGCGCGGGCCTCGGCGATGTCTTTCTCGGTCGGAGGTTTGCCGTCGGCTCGGCCATAGACACCGACCTGCAGCGTGTAGACAGCGCTGGACCCGAACGTTTCCGGGGCTCGGCGGAGGTCGAGGTCGTCCTGTGCTTTGCCGGTGGGCGGGATGAAGAAGGCGTGCTGGAAGGGTCGTTCGCCGGCGATGGTGACAGCCCGGACTTTTTTGAGCTGCGCCAAGGCCTCGGCTGTGGACGGGCTCGGGTGCTGGCCGACGCAAACGATGGCTCTGGATCCCCGGTCCATGACGAACACATCGCGCAGTGCGGGGATGGATCGCAGCCGATCCGCCTCGGCTTCGGCTCGGGCCGGCGCATCGTTGCCGGAGAATGTTGCGAGCCCGATGGTCCACTGCCGGGATTCTCCAGAATTTCTGGCATGGGTCTTTGAATCGGCGTCGAAAAGACGCCGGCCCTCGATCGCATCGGGTCGGGATGTGCCGCTCGAGGCGCAGCCGAGCGAGAAAAGCATGAAAAATAGCACCCCGACCAAGATGCGAATCTGCGAAATACCGCATGGCATCGGGGATCTCGGGAACTGACTTTTTTTGGCTGTGTTTTTCATGAAAAAAATCTGTCGGGTCCGGGTCATTGTTATTGCCTCAACATGTTATTTTGCAAAAGGTTATGCTAAAAAACCCCACCCGGGTGTTGTTTGTAGCGGAAGGGATCGAGCCGACGATATGAAGAGGGCAGGGAGGACGAATATCCGCAAGATGTCGTCCTTGCATGGGCGCTGGATCGTAGGTCTGGTGGTGGGAATGCCAAGGGCTCGTGTTCGGTTGGTGTTGGAGGCTGCAGTGGGAACGGGTGCGTGAGGCAAAAATTGCGCATCGGCCTCGAAGAAGTTGAGAATGGAGTGGTGAACATGACAGAAATCGGAAGCATTTCCGGCGGGAACGGCGGGCTTCGGCCCGGGGTTGTCGGGCGGATCCAGCCGAGGGAGACACTGAGCTCCCCACCCGCGGGACGGGCCGAGACCGACCGCGATGGCGATACGGTCGAAGTTTCGGACGTGGCGCGCGTGGCGGCTGCCAAGCTGATTGAGCCGCCGATCCGTCAGGAACTCGTCCGGAGTGTCCGCGAGGCGATCGACGCCGGGACTTATATCACCGATTCCAAACTCGAGTCGGCTGTCGGTCAGC
>DRKT01000229.1 GCA_011053195.1 Phycisphaerales bacterium
ATACAACGGTCAAAGAAGAATACAGAGGCAAGATCCCGGCGGTGACGCATGTGGACGGCTCGGGTCGGCTCCAGACGGTGGGCGAGCGCTGGACGCCGAGGCTGTACGAGCTGCTCGGCGCGGTGCGCAGCCGGGATGGTGTTGGTGTGCTGCTGAACACGAGTTTCAATGATGCGGGCGAGCCGATCGTGGAGCGTGTGCGCGATGCGATCGGGTGCGCCGAGCGGACGGGGCTCGATGCGTTGGTCGTGGGCGGGGCTCTTTGGCAGCGGGGCGAGTAATCAGCGGACCCAGAGGAGGAAGGCGCCGATGGCGGCGATGGCGCCGATGCTGAGCGAGCTCCATGCCGCGACCCACCACGGGAGCCGATCGGCCCGGGGCATGGTTCGCCAGCGCTGGCTTTCGGTGGTGACGCCGATGAGCCGCCATGCGGTGAGCATCTGCGTGACAAAGAGTCCGGGCAGGGCGAGGACGCCGATCCACCCGGCCGATGCGAAGGCGACAAGGATGATGGCGACCCACTGGGTGCCGAGGGCCCATTGGAGGAGTGTGTCGTAGCCGGCGCGGGGCGGTGCATCGGGGAGGATGAGTTTGGCGGGGTCGATCATCCAGGCGCACTCGGGGCAGTCGGGTCGTTTCTGGTCGATGAGGTCAAAGCCGCACTTGGGGCACAGGGCGCTTCGGCTGCGCAGCGTCTGGATGATCTGACGTTCGTGCTGGGGGTTGTCGAATGTCGGTGGGGTGCGTGTCAGCGTCTGCCGGCGTTGATGAGCCGGATTTTCTTGATTGGAATCGGGAAGCTCTGGATCAGGTCCAGTTCGGCCCCGGCGCGGAGCAGGCGATCCAGCGCGAACCGTGTTGAGCTGTCCTCGACGCGGACGCGCAGCTCCGTGCCCGCGACTTCGATGCTCGTCCGGCATGCGAGTTCGTGCGGGATGATCCGGTGCCAGGCCTGCTGGATCGGCCCCGCCGACGTGTTGAGCCGGGAGAGTCTGGCTTCGATTTTCTGGAGTTCCTGTTCGATCGTCAATTTGAATTCTGGCTTGACGCGTCGGGCGCGCAGGGTTTCGATCCGCTTCGCCGCCGGGAGCGCCTGGTCCCGGAGGGACCGCCGATCCGTCGCCATGCATCACCTCCCATGGTGTTTTCATACGCGCTCCCGCTTGGTGCGCCAAGTCTACACGAGTCCGGCGTCGGGGCGAGCAATCGTGGTTGATAACCGGCGCGGACGCAATAAAGCCGCCCGGCGAGGTGACCGGGCGGCGGGTGTGCACACAGAATATGGGGCCTTTGGGCCGGGAGTGGCTTAGCGTTTGGAGAACTGGAATCGTTTGCGGGCACCGGGCTGGCCGTACTTTTTGCGTTCGACGCGTCGGGCATCGACGGTCAAGTAGCCGTTCTGTCGGAGGACATCCTCGAAGGTGGGGTCGTAGTCGCGCAGGGCTCGTGCGATACCGAGGCGGATGGCCTGGGCCTGTCCGGTATGTCCCCCGCCGTGGACGCGGACGAAGATCTCCATGGTGTGCTCGGTGCCGGTGGCCTTGAGCGGTGCGTAGCAGTCGCTCTGGTCCTGTTTTTCGGAGAAGTATTCTTCGATTGTTTTGAAGGTCTTTCTTGTTTTCTGGATTTTCAGGCCGCCCTTGCCTTCCGGGGCGAGCCGCATGCGAACGCGTGCGATGGCGTTCTTTCGGCGACCGACGGCCCACCACCATCCGTGCTTGTCGGCGGGCTTGGGTTCGCGCATCCGACGGGCGGAGGTGTCCTCGGCCTGGCCTCCGAGGAGGACATCACCGATCGATGCGCCGGGCATCGCCTCGGAAAGGTTCAGGCCGCCGGCGGCGGTCGCGGGTTCGGTCGTGTGTGTGTTCTCGTCGGACATGGGTTCTCGCTTGCGTTTCAGTGTGTCACAAGATTCGTGGGTGTTTCGGGTGTGGGTTTACAATGCTTCTGGGTGCTGGCCGGCGTACGGGTGCTCGGCTCCGGGGAAGACCTTGAGCTTCTTGAGCATGACCCGGCCGAGGCGGTTTTTCGGGAGCATGCGTCGAACGGCATCCTCGATGAGGCGCTCCGGCTTCTGGTCGCGGACCTTGCCGAAGGTCTCGGCCTTGAGCCCGCCGGGGTGGCCGGTGTAGTGGTACTTGAGTTTCTGGCTCGCCTTGTTGCCGGTGAGCCCGACCTTGCCGGCGTTGACGACGATGACGAAGTCGCCCGTGTCGACGTGGGGCGTGTACTGCGGGCGGTGCTTGCCCATGAGCACGACGGCGATGTCCGAGGCGAGCCGGCCGAGCGAAACGCCCTCGGCATCGACGATTTTCCACTGCCGATCGGTCTCGGCGGGCTTGGCGATGTAAGTCTCTCGCCGGCGGGCGGATGCTGCGTGTTCGGTCCGCATCGGGCCACTCCTCTTGAACCCGGTTTCCGGTGCGCACAGGCCGCGCCGGGGCCGGGATTTCGTGTTCTCGCCGCCTACCGGGCGGGGCGGGGGACCTGTGGTCGGCCCCAAGTTTGTCACCATGCTTTACGCCCGAGGCCGGCCACCACCGATCCCGGACAGGGAGAAAGCGTAGCGCTCTGCCGGGCCGGGTCAATGCGCCGGCCCCGCCTCGCCGATGATACGGTCCGGCAGCCCCCGCATCCCCAATATCCTGCCCGCTGGAGCCAGAGTACGCATGGATCACGACGCCCCGATCGGTCGGCCTTCGCCGGGCCCTCTACCCACCCCGGATCCGGGCTCAGGCCGGGCCGAGCGGATCACCCTGCTGGTGCTGATCCCCGTTTTCATTCTGGTGGTCGTGCTGCAGCAGGTGTCGGTCTCCAGCACGGCGCAGAACGCCATCGAGCAGGCCCAGGGCGTCACCGCACCGGACCAGTCGGAGACCTTCGAGCTGGCGTCCCGGATCTTTGTCAAGTTCGAGCACCTGCTCCGGTCGTTGGACCAGGGCGAGGGGTCGTCGCCGGATGCTGCGATCTTTGCGCAGCAGGCGGAGATGATGACG
>DRKT01000230.1 GCA_011053195.1 Phycisphaerales bacterium
TCACCCTGGGTCATTGAGCCCAGCATCGTCCCGTCGTAGGCAATCGCACCCTTGCCCTTGTCCGGTTTGTCCAGCCCGCCGAGCAGGTGCAAAAGCGTGCTCTTGCCCGAACCCGATGCCCCGAGAATCGCCACCCAATCACCGGCTTCAACCTCGAACGTCACCCCCTTGAGCACCGGCACCGGCACCCGACCGAGGGTGTACGTCTTGTGCAGGTTGTCAATGGTGATCGCGCTCATGTCTGTGCCGGTCTGTTTCCTATTCAAAGCGCAACGCCCGGACGGGGTCCATTCTCGCAGCCCGCCACGCGGGGATGACTGCACCGATCGCGCATGAGACGATGCCGCTGGCGCCGATGATGATCGCCTTGGTGACATTGAAATCCGAGGGGATGCGTGTGAAGTAGTACACCTTCGGGTCCCAGATGTAGATCCCCAGTGCCGCCCCCATCCATTCGTGGATCGCGTTGATGTTGGTGATCACCACATACGCCAGCACCACACCCGACACCGATCCGACGATTCCGATCACCAGCCCGTACCTGACCCAGAGCCATGCCACGCCGAGCCGGCTGGCGCCGACCGCCCGCAGAATCCCCACATCCTTCGTCCGCTCGCTGATCATGCTCCAGAAAATCGCCAGCACGAGAAACACGCTCGTCAGGCTGATGATCCCGAAGATGAACAGCACCAACGCCGTCTCCTTACGGATTGCCCCGATCAGGGTCGAGTTGCGATCTTCCCACGTCACGATCCGCACCAGCCCGCCCGGCGGCACACCCTCGATGTCCGTCGCAAACTGCTCATAAATCTCCGCAACCCGCGCCTTGAGATCCTCCAGCGGAACATCACCATCGGCGCGCACAAGCACGGATGTCACCCGCGCCGGGTCGATCCCCACCGGTGCTGGCAGCACCACGCCCGTCGGGTTGCCCTGCTCGTCATACTCGATCGTCGGCCGGGCGCCGCGCTTGACCCGCTCCGCCTCGTCCATCTTCATCATGTCCTGAAGCGTCGCCAGAGGCAGATAGATCGTGCGCGAGTCGATCTCGTAAATCCCACTCGAAAATTCATTGGCAACCTGAAACTTGCGCGCAATCGGTTCAAGAAACCCGCCACGCCGATCCAACGGCAGCACGTTCAGCGTCACATCAAGACCCGGGATGAAGATCGGAAAGTCCCGCACAAACCCGCCCGGGTCGCGCATGTCCCGCTTGCCGAACACTTCCAGCCCGAGCACCGCCTGGGGCCGAACGCCGCCCGTGTCGAAGTCCACACCTTCCAGTGTCTCGCCCAGCTCCTTGAACCGCTGAAGCGCCTCGCGGTTCTCTTCTTGCAGCCTCGGGTCGAGCCTCTCCGTGTCGTGCGGCAACGGCTCATCGCGGGGCGTCCAGTAGAGCGTCCCGAAATACCCCGTCACCCGGTCATAACTCTCCGGCTCGATCCCCTTGATCAGGCATGACGATATCTGACCCTCTTCGAGACTCACCAAACCGAACGCATCAACCGTTGGCGTGGCGGCTTGGACCCACTCATCCGCCTCGAGCCGACGTATCAGCTCGTCGTAGTGCGCAAACCCGATCTGCGGTCGGGCGATCTCGATATCGCCCATCAGCGAACGCCCGGACTGGATGAGCTGGTCGAGAAAGCCGCCCATCACCGACCACGTGATCAGTTCCATCGCCACGGAGAGCATCACGGCCGCCGAAGCCAGCAGGGGCATGATCTTGGTCGTCAGGTACCGGCGTGTCAGGAGGGCTTGGTACACGGCTGCAACTGTACCCGGCTCCGGCGCACCAGACCCATACACTTGTCCATGATCGGTGTCCCGCTCCAGATCGGCGATATCACGCTCGCATCCAACATGATGCTCGCGCCGATGGCCGGCTACTGCGATCTTGCCTGGCGGATCACCTGCCGGCGATACGGCGGCGTCGGGCTCGCCTGCACCGATCTGCTCAGCCCGCACGGCCTGCTCCGGGGCACGCAGCAATCACTCGACCTGGCGCGCACCGACGATGAAGACCAACCCGTCGGTATGCAGCTCTACGGTTCGGACCCGGCAATCATGGCCGAGGGCGCCATCTGGGCCGCCGATCACGGCGCCACCATCGTCGATATCAACATGGGATGCCCCGTGGACAAGGTCGTCAAAAAAGACGGCGGCTCGAAGCTCATGTGCGATCTCCCAAGAGCCGTTGAGATCGCCAAAGCCGTGCGCAAGGCCCTGCCCGACTCAATCCCGCTGACCGCGAAAATGCGCCTCGGCTGGGACGACCGGGCCGCTGCGGACGGGTGTGCCGCGAGGCTGGCCGTCGAACTCGTCGATGCCGGGTGTGCCGCAATCACGGTGCATGGCCGAACCACGGAGATGCGTTTCAAGGGTGAATGTCGGCTTGACGCGATCGCCGAGGTGGTCGAAGCCGTGCGCACGCATACCGGCAATCGCATCCCCGTGATCGGCAATGGCGATGTTACCAGCGCCGAAGATGCCATCGAGATGATCCGGCGTACTGGCTGCGCCGGCGTGATGATCGGTCGCGGCTCGCTCGGCCGGCCCTGGATCTTCCGCGACTGCTGGGCCTTGCAGACAACAGGCCAGATCCCGCCTCAGCCCGAGCCGAACGAGATCGCGGAGATGATTCGATCGTTTTTCGAGATGATGATCCGGTATCGCAATGAGCGGTATGCCATGCACAAACTGCGGACGCGGATCAGTTGGCTGATCAAGCCGATGAACACGCGGGCGGTGAGTTGCCGACCGCTGCGCGATGCGATCATCCACGTCAAGGACGCCGGGCAGGTTTTTGGTGCTCTGGATGAGTTTCGGGCCGGCGGATTGCGGCTTGTCAGCACGTCCACATCCTCGGCTGCACCCTGAGGCGATCTGGCGATCCAAGAAAATCCGTACGAAAAATCCATGAACTTTGCCTGCTGTCCCGAACTGGCGCATCTCATCTCGGGTTTGCATCGCTTGATGCCAATGAGATCAAGGCCCGTCTGCCCTTCCGCTCGAAGGACTTGAAGTCAGACAAATCCGATTTCGTGACTACTAATCCAGCCAGCTTACTCGGCCGGTATCGAGATTATAAATGGCACCAACAACTTTGAGTTCTCCCTGCTCGACCAGATCAGCTATCACCGGACTGCGCGATTGGATGTCCCGCACTGTCTGGCGGACATTGGATTCGATTACCGAAGCGACCAATGTCTTGTTCTTCGAGCTGCGCTCGCCTGCGATGTCCGAAGTATCCACATTGATGTTCTCAAGTGTTGCCGTCAGGTTCCCGAGCTCGACTTGGTCGATCGCTCCCTTGACGGCACCACAGGACCCATGCCCAAGCACAACAATAAGCTTGGATCCCGCCAGCTTCGTCCCGAACTCCATGCTCCCGAGCAAATCCTGATTCTCAAAGTTGCCCGCAACCCGTCCCACAAAGATGTCCCCAATCCCTTGGTCAAAGACCATCTCGGGCGGAACCCGAGAGTCCAGACACCCCAAGATGATCGCCTTGGGATACTGCCCCGAAGCAGTCGCCTTGGCTTGGGTAAGGAGGTCGTAGCCCTGGGTCTGTCCAGCGACGAAGCGTCTATTGCCCGCCTTGAGGTCCGCAAGCGCCGCGTCAGGAGTCATCGAGACCTGCTGCTGCTGCGTCAAGACAACACCGGAGGGTGCCGCACTCTGGTTTGTGGCGCAGCCAACTTGAAGGGTCAAGAGACCGGCGAAGATAGGTGCGATACGGGTCTTGGTTCGGCTGAACTGTGCCATGACGAATGACCTCCAAGGCGATAGGCGAATGATCGGACACGGAATCGTGCGAGACCGCGGATTAGGATCATCGTAGTGATCGTCCGTCCAAGAGTCTACGAGTTCTTATTCGGGGGAAGAACTCGTTTGGCTCGTATCGTATGGACCTCAAAGTGAGCAAATAGGGCGGCTTCGAGCTTCGACCGGCCAATCGTGTTCCCGTCGCCGCAAAGTCACAGAAAGAGAGCGAAGATACCCGGCGAGAAATGCAGCGGGCTTTCGTTGCCTGCAACGGTACGGAGCTGGGAGCGAAGATGGACCACCACTAGCTCAAGTAGCCCGTTCAGGCCGTTTCTCACGTGATCTGAGTCACTCGAATGAGGTACGGCGGCGGCATCAGAGAAGTTGTCGAAAACGGTTCTGCAATCCAGCGCGTGGGTTCGAAGTTCGGACAGTCGCCCCGACATCGTGATGCTGCGGATGTCGTGAGTTATGAGTACAGCAACTCGTTCCTCGCTGCACCCCGAAACTGGTCCGGGCAGGGCGGGCAGGACCCGAATCTCATCGGCCCGA
>DRKT01000231.1 GCA_011053195.1 Phycisphaerales bacterium
CAGAACGAGAGCCTCCGACACCGCAACATCAACAAGCGTCACTTCGCCAGAGGTTGGGAACGCCCTCAGAACGAGAGCCTCCGACACCGCTCGCGCGAGATGAGGCACTTTCCGGCGGGTTGGGAACGCCCTCAGAACGAGAGCCTCCGACACCGTATCCGAGATCATGGCCAAGATGGTTTACGTTGGGGACGCCCTCAGAATCAGAGTCTTCGACACCGGGGCTCCTCGCTTATGCGAGGGGCTCGCAGTTGGGAGATGCCCTCAGAATCAGAGCCTTCGGCACCGATTGCCCCCCCGCTTACGCGGGTGGCTCGCAGGCCCCACGCCGGGCGCCGCCATGCATTGCTGATGCGTGCATCTTTGATGCTGGTGCGACATCGCTCGGATCTCTCGATACGAGAGAAGAAGACGCGACGGGGATGCGAGATCCGGCCTTCGGCATCCGGCACTCGGCATCCGTGGCGTGCCTTTCTCTGTGCGCGGGCTGGTGCATCTCGCCTACAGTCCGTCCGGAAAGGATCCGCGAATGGATAGCGAGTGTGATCTGGGGCGAGGGGGCCAGCCGGCCGGGTCGGGGCGGCGGGTTCCCGATCAGAGCGGAACCCTCCAAAGTCGTTTCGGGACGCCGCCGACGCGTGCGGTGCTCGTCCATCAGCCGGGGAAAGTGGGCAGTTCGAGCCTGTACCAGTCGATGCTGTACTCCCTGCCCGTTCCGTCGTATCAGACCCACGCGATGAATCGGGAGATCCCGTATCTCTCGGATGATGCCCTCGAACGCTACGATGATGAGTCGGCCCCGTGGCCGACGCATGTGCGCAAAGCGCAGCGGTTTGTGTACCACTATCTCCGTCCCGGTCGTCCCATCGCGGTGGTCACCATGGTTCGGGACCCGATCGCGAGGAATGTCTCGGCGTTCTTTCAGAATATTTCAGAATCCCCGCACCTCGCGGACCCGTCGGACCCGCCGCCGGTGGAGGAGTATCAACGCGTCTTTCTCGAATCGCACGATCACGGGTTCATGGATCGCTGGTTCGACTACCACCTGCGTGAACCATTCGGTGTGGACTGGTTCGCCCAGGCGTTCGACCCCGAGATCGGGCACGCCTCGATCGCCCACGGGAAGAACACGTATTTGCTCATGCAGCTGGAATTGCCGGATGAAACCAAGGAGCGGGTCATCCGCGAGTTTCTGAACTTCGATGCGTTCCGGCTTGATGTCACCGCGAACGTCGGCGAGCAGAAGGAATACGCCGATGTGTACCGGCGGTTCAAGCAGTTGCCGCTGCCCGGTGAATACCTGGATCGGATGTGCCGCTCCCGCGTGGCGACCCACTTTTATACGCCGGAACAGGTCGAGCGCTTCCGCGCGAAGTGGGAACAGCCGGGGGTCGCCAGGCATCATTGATGCGTGCATCGCTGATGCGAACATCTCTGATGCGTAGGCGCCATCGCCCGCCCCCCACGGATGCCGAGTGCCGGATGCCGGATGCCGAGCCCCGGATGCCGAGCCCCACCCCATCACCCTCCGATGAAGCTTCGTTGCTCTTCCACGAAGCCTCATCGGTCGTCGAAGAAGCCTCATGGGCCTTCCATGAAGCTTCATGGGTCGTCGAAGAAGCTTCATGAGCCTTCGATGAAGCCTCATGAGCCTTCCATGAAGCTTCATCGGAGACCGATTTGGACGCTTCTCGGACCGTGCGGCGGGAAATGGCGGCCGGATCGTGTTCCGAGAACCGGGCCGGTGTCGCGGCGGCGGCCATCACACGCCGGACAGGCCATCCAGACCGCACAGATTCACACCATGATCCGGGTGTGAACACATCGTTGCGGTCCAGCCGCGCGCCGCTTCGGCCGAGAACCAAACTCCGGGCCGGCGAGCGTCGCGGGCCAGACCATGTTCCAGGCCGTCGGCAGCCGCCGACGACCGCACCATACAGGAGCCATAGAAATGGCAGATTCTCCTCCAAACACGATCGACGGACGCATCCAGTTCTTCCAGCAGCGGCTGGCCGCGTGGGCCGCGGACCCGGCGGCGATCGGGCTGACCGCCGAGCAGATCGGCGACCTCCAGACCAAGCTCACGCTCGCGGCCAACGCACGCTCCACCGCGCTCACCGCGCGGCAGCAGGCGCGCAGCGCCACCAGCATCCAGAACGCCAGCCTCGCCGATCTCATGGACCAGGGCACCGCGATGATCGCCGCCATCCGCGCCTTCGCCGAGCTCTCCGGCAACTCGGACAGCATCTTCGAGACCGCCGAGCTCGATGCGCCCAAGATCGGCGCCGGCTCGCCCCTGCCGCCGCCCATTCCCGCGACGGACCTGCGCACCAACCTGAACAACCTCGGGCAGGTCGAGCTCGCGTGGAAGGGGACGACCGCCAACGGGACGTATTACGATATCTACCGAGAACTGAACGCATCGGGCGGCTTCTCGCTCATCGGCTCGATCTCGGCCAAGCGGTTCACCGATGCGACCGTCCCCGCGGGCACGATGCGCGCCTCGTACTACCTCGTCACCCGCCGCGACGACCTCCCCGGCGCCCCCGGCGAGCCCGTCACCATGCTCTTCGGCGTCGACGAGAACCAGCAGGGCGGCGGCCTGAGCCTCGCGGCATAGGACGCGAACGTTTCGGCATTCGGCACCCGGCACCCGGCATCCGCGGGAGGCCGGGTGCCTTTCTTCTTGTGTGCGGGGATGGACGGGCGGCAGCGGGACCGCCCTCCTACCATGGGCCGACCATGAGCGACATGCACCCGGCCCCACAACCAACACCCCCCACCTCACCAACCACGCCCCCCACCCCCGGCCAGAAGAAACGGGCGGACGATCTCGTCGCGCTCGCCGAGGCCGAGTTCGGTTCGCTGAACGTCGGCGAGGAGAAGATGCTCCGCGCCGCGGCGATGGGCAATGGATGTGATGTAGCGAACAAGCACATTGATACTATAAAAAAGCTCTGGTGGCATCACCGCGTTAGTTGCAGGATCAGTCCAGAACAGTCTTTCACACTTTCACTTGGCTCCGACTGGGGCTGCTGGGAACGATGGGGCGACCACCGCACCATCCGCGCCGGTGTCTTGCGGTGGCTGTGCGTGCGTGATGAAGCCAAAGCGCTCGTCGATCCGTTCGGGCTCCTTCTCGTGAACGCGCTGATCGCAGGCGAGTTGGATCTTGGTGGCGCCCGCATCCCGTTCTCGATCTTGTTGGTTCACTGTGCTATGCCAGATGGGCTCTCACTGCGTGACACACATGCGCAGACGATCAGCCTCCAGGGCTCCTGCACCGGACCCATTTTCGCCGATCGACTTGTCACCACGGGCAACGTCTTCCTCAGAGAGAGCTTCCGAGCGAGGGGACAGGTCCGCCTGCTCGGCGCCTCGATCGGCGGCAATCTTGATTGCAGCGGCGGGTCGTTCGAGTGTGCCCGGAATCATGATGGCAATCCTGTGGGCGATCCGTACGCGCTCAGCGCCGATCGGCTTGTCACCACGGGCGACGTCTTCCTCCGAAAGGGCTTCCGAGCGAGGGGGGAAGTCCGCCTGCTCGGCGCCTCGATCGGCGGCGATCTTGTTTGCATCGGTGGGACGTTCGAATGTACCCGTGATCATAAAGGCAAACCTGTGGGCGATCCGGACACACTCAATGCCGATGGGCTTGTCACCAAGGGGGACGTGATGCTCGGAAACGGCTTCTGTTCAACGGGGGAAGTCCGCCTGCTCGGTGCCTCGATTGGTGGTGATCTTTCGTGCAGCGGCGGGTCGTTCGACTGTGCCCGTGATCCTGAAGGCAATCCTGTGGGCAAGCCGTACGCGCTCAGCGCCGATGGGCTTGTCACCAAGGGCAACGTCTCCCTCAGCGACGGCTTCCGGGCGAGGGGGATGGTCCGCCTGCTCAACGCCTTGATCGATAGAAATCTTGTATGCACTGGTGGGTTATTTGATTGTGCCCGTGATCAGAAAGGCAATCCTATAGGCGATCCGTACGCGCACAGTGCCGATGGGCTCACGGTCAAGGGTTCTACGTTCTTTCGCGACGCAACGTTCTCCGCGATCGTGGACCTGACACGGTCTCATCTGGGCTATCTGATTGATGAAGCCGAGTCGTGGCCGAAGCACATCAACCTGAGCGATTGCCGGTACGACGCGATCAACGCCCAGTCGCCATTGGATGCGAAACGCCGGCTGGAATGGCTCCGCCGGCATGACAAGACGATGGAGCAGTTTGGGTTTCTGCCCAAGGGCTTCTTCGACCCCCAGCCCTACCGCCAGCTCGCCCGCGTGCTGCGCCAACAGGGGCACACCCGCGATGCGGATAAAGTCATGCGATCTCTGTACAACCGGCGGGCGTGGGTGCGGTTCAAATACCGTTTTCTCGACAAGCGAGCACCTCGGGCCCGGGCCGTGCATCGGCGGCGTGCGTTTCGTCGGATCAAGAGCCGATTCGGGTTTGCACAATCCCGTCCGATGTGCAAACTCAAAGCCGGGCGAGGGACGAGGTACCGATGGGTGGGCGGATGGTTCGGCAAGCTTTATGCCCCAGTGCCGTATGCGTTGTCAATTGTGTATTGGACTCTTGCTGGACATGGGTACGGGCGCTGGCGGCCACTGGTGTTCATGCTCGGTTTCATCGTGCTCGGCTGGATCTTCTTCAGCGGCGTGCTGAGCGACCATCCCGACGCGTGGATGGCCCCATCACAGGGTCTGGCTGCCAAAGAGTTCCACACATGGCTCCATGACGGGGCCGGCGCTTCCAGGGGCTGGCTCGGGGACTATCCGCGCTTCAAACCGCTGGTCTACTCGGCCGACACCTTCCTCCCGCTGGTCAACCTGCATCAGGAGCCCTACTGGGTGCCCCGGACGTGGTGGGTGCGGACAATCTACCTGCCGGCGCACATCCTCTTCGGCTGGATCATCACCACCATGTTCGCCGTGTCGTTCTCAGGTCTGGTCCGCAAAGCCGAGCCGGATGGGGGGTGAGCCACCCCACCACCCCCACCACCGACAGGCAGCCCCGACGAGAAGGCCCGCCGCTGCGCCGGGCCTCCATCGCCCGGACATACTTCGGATCAGAAACAACCGGACGATTTTCGCGCCCCATGAAACGTTCAGGCTCTGCCCGCGTACCATTCATCATTGGAGGATTCATCCGGTGATCAGGCTCGGCCCCCCGTGTATCGTTGCCATCGTCTGCGCCGTGGCCGCGCCGACCGGCGCGCAGCCGACCAAGACCACCCCGGGCTCGGCCCCGCACAGCGCTGCACAGGCCGAGCCGGTGGTCCCTGCGTTCACTGCCCCGTTCCGCACCGGCTTCGAGCCGGACGAGTTTCACCCGGACAACCCGAACGAGATCACATGGGCCGTGCTGGACAACACGAGCCCGATCGTCAATGCCTCGCCGTGGTCGATGTCCGTCTTCTATGAAACCCCGGGCGATGCCAACGATCGGCACGCGCAGATCGCCCCGGACTTGGTCGATCCTGAGAATTCGGTTCTGCGCCTCTGGCTGAAGAATGCCGTGATCGATACCGGCTACCTCGGCCACACCAAGGGCCGCATCCAGACCGGCTTCCCGGGATCGCTCAGCGCGACCGAGATCTACTGCAAGCAGCGGATGTTCATCCACGAGGATTTCAACCTGCTCCTCACCTACCCGCCCGATGGCGACCAGTGGTGGCTGAACATCCCCTTCTTCGACTTCTGGACCGGCGCCGCGTGGGAGGGCCACCCGAACCCGGCGAACATCGGCTTCTCGATCTTCCCGTTCCTGGGCCGGTTCTACTTCTATGTCCACAACCGCGCCATGCCGGAGCTGAGCTCCATCTGGGAAAGCTACAACTTCACCAGTGAAGTGCCCATCGGCGAATGGTTCACGATGGAAATCGGCTACCGAATGGGCGATGCGGACTCCGGCCGGATCGTGCTGGTCATCACCCCCGACTCGACCGGGATATCGACCGTCATCTTCGACATCACGGACATCACCTACGACCCGGCTGCCGACCTCCCCGGCGGCACGGGCCCCGTCCCCGTCTCCCACTGGAACCCGCAGAAAATCTACGCCAGCGACAACACCATCCACTTCATCCGAGACAACGGCGGCACCGCCCAGTTCGACTTCGACGACTTCGAGTTCGCCGGCGCCTGGCCCAAAGACTGGCCCTGACGCGATCCCGCCATACGTCGAGCACCCCGACCAAATAAACACAAGAGGCGCTCGGGTCAGATTCAACGCCAGATCAGGCTGATTGCTTCACGGGCACCCCGCGTTGAAGTTGGCGATCCAAGCAGTGAAATCCCCCGGCGTGCAGGAGCCGTCGTCGTTCTGGTCGCAGGCCGGGTTGAGGGTGTTGGATGCGGCGATCCACGCGGTGAAGTCGGCTGCATTCAACTGGCCATCCCGGTTCACATCGGCCGGGCAGGGACACGCCGCGGTGCCCCGGCGTACGCCGACGCCGGGCGATGCAATCATCACGGCACACGGATCTCGCGGGTCCAGCGCGATCGAGACCGCAAAGGGATACGGCAGACCCGCGTTGAGCGATTGCCACGTCGCGCCGCCATCATCGCTGCGCTGCAGCCCGAGCGAAGTCGGGTCGTAGCCGCCTGCAAGCAGGGCGCTCGACGACACGGCATACAGCACGTCGGGATCATCGAACGATACCGCGACCGAACGAGCAAAGGGATCGCCCAGAATCTGCGACCAGCTCACGCCGGCATCGTCGCTGACAAACTGCCCTTCACCCGTGACCGAGGCATACACCCGGCCGGGAATGAACGGGTCGGGCACAATGTCGAAGACGCCTATGAAACCATCATCCCAAACATCAAAGCCGGCCGGGCCGCGAAACGACGCCGGCCCCACCTCCTGCCACGTCCCCGGCGCGCCACCCGCGGTCGAACGCCACAAGCCGCTGCGGCCGCCTGCGTACACGATCTGCCCGTTGAAGTGATCGACCGCCGTCACGGTCAGGCCGCCATCGGCCAGCGCGAGTGCAAAGCTTGCACCATCATCGGTGCTCCGGTAGATATCGCCGCCCGCTGAGATGAATAGCGTCCGACCGCCCACCGGGCTGGTCCGATCGAGCGAGAGCCCGAGCAGAGCATCAGCGGGCAGGCCGGAGCCAACCGCATTCCATGTGGCTCCGGAGTCTGTGCTTTTCAGAAGTTGAGCCGGACCGGCCCACGCCTCGGCCTGCGGCGCCCAGACCTTCGATGCATCATCAGGGTCGGCCGCGATGGTCAGCGTGTTGCCGCCGTTACCGTCCCAACTCCCGGTGTACGCAGCCTGATTGCACGAACTCCACGAGAGCCCGCCGTCCAGACTCCGCCACAGCCCGATGTCGAAACTTCCCAGATACAACACATCCGGGTCGGCCTCGCTGGCGATGATCTTCATCGTCACGATGTTGTCCAAGCCGCGCGAGGCCCAGAACCCCGGCGACCGCTCGTCGGCAAAGATACTCTGCAGCGACTGACCACGATCAAGGCTCGCATAGGCGAACTGCCCATTGCACCAATACAGCGCATCCGCATCAGAAAGATCCTCGCCGATCGTCTGAACCGGCCCGCTGAAGCTTTCCGTGATCGCCCAGAACGCTTGGCTCCACGCCGAGTCCCAGTCCGCCCGGCTTGAAATGCGCCCAAACGTCAGCCCGCCATCGGACGATTCCCAGATTCCCTCGCGGTCATCCCAGACGAACTGGTACCGCGGATCGACCATGCGAATGGTCTGCGGGTCATCTCGGTCCGGCCAGATGATCCCGCCGCG
>DRKT01000232.1 GCA_011053195.1 Phycisphaerales bacterium
AGGCCTATGCCGCGGACGAATCGATCCCATGGCGTCGCGTGCACAAGCTGCCGGACTACGTGGGCAACTTTCCGCACCACATGCACCTCAAGGCCGGGGTGAGTTGTTATTCGTGTCACGGCCAAGTTCGGGGCATGCCGGTGGTGTTTCAGGCCGAGGGGTTGGGCATGGGCTGGTGTTTGGATTGTCACCGCAATGTCGAGAAGAACATCGTCGGGCCGAGCAAGGTGACGGATCTGGTGTGGGTCGAGGATCATCTCGCCGAGCGTGCAGCGGGCAAGGACAACGCGACACCGGAGGCTCAGCAGATCATCGACAGGATCAAGAACGGCCCTGACGGTACCGGGCCTCAGAATTGCGGGGCGTGTCACCAGTGATGGTTCGAATCTTCAGCATCACGTATCAGGATGAATCAACTCGCCCCGCGCGGGCGTCTGACAGGAAGTGGCGATCATGAGCTCAGCGAAGCAGTGCCCATCGACGGTCGGGAAACAGGATCCTGAGGCCCATCGGGCGAGCACGGTCAACGGCAACGAGACTCGGCTTTGGCGCAGCCTGGATGAATACGCCGACACGGGTGAGTTCCAGACATTCCTCGAGCGGGAATTCCCGGCCGGTGCCAGCGAACTGATGGCCTCGAGCCGGCGCACGTTTTTGCAACTCATGGGCGGCGCGATGGCGCTGGCCGGGGCCGCGACGATCCCGGGGTGCCGGCGTCCTGAGCATCACATCATGAGCTACTCGCGCGATGTTCCGGGCGAGGTCGTGCCCGGTCGGCCGCTGTACTACGCGACGAGCATGCCGCTGCCCGGCGGCGGTGCGGAGGGGCTGCTGGTCAAGACGCACGAGGGCCGACCGACCTTCACCGAGGGCAACCCGCTGCACCCGGTCAACCGGGGCAAGAGCTCGCCCTGGTCGATCGCGGCGATGCTTTCGATCTACGATCCCGATCGACTCAAATATCCGATCTTTCGTGAGGGCGAAGGGGCGTCGGCGATCGAGCGCGATGTGACATGGGACGACTTCCGCGCGTGGAGCGCCGATCACTTCAAGACATTCGACGAAACCAGCGGCAACGGGCTCGTGTTTATCGTCGACAAGAAAACAAGCCCGACCCGTGATGCGCTCCGAGATCGGATCATGGCGCGTTGGCCTCTGGCGCAGTGGATCGCATACGACGGCACGGGCCCTGACAACAAGATGCATGGGCTGCGTCTGGCGTTCGGCAAGGCGCACCGTGAGATTCTGAGTCTTGAGAACGCGGATGTGGTGTTCTCGATCGGCGGCGATGAGTTGGTCGAGGGAGCCGGAGCGCTGCGCAACGCACGAGGTTTCGGTGCGGCTCGGAAGGTGTCGTCCACGAACGACACGATGAGCCGGGTTTACGCGGCCGAGGCAACGTACTCGCACCTCGGTTCGCAGGCAGACCACCGGTTCGTGGTTGCGCCATCGCGTCTGCCTGCGGTGGTGGTTGAATTGGCCAGGCTGGTCTTCAAGAAGACCGGCAAGGGCGGTCCGCTGGCAGCCAAGGTGGATGCGTTCGACACGCGAGGCCCATCGACCATCGAGCCGGCGCACCTCGAAGCCGCTGCTGAGGATCTTGTCGATGCTCGGGGCCGGGCTGCGGTGATCGCCGGCCAGGAACTCCCGCCCGAGGCGCATGCGCTCGTCGCTGCGATCAACGAGGCGCTCGGCGCGGTCGGCAAGACGGTTTCATATGTCCGCGCTGGTGAGGAAGAATCCCGCGACGGGCTGGCGGATCTGGCTGAGCTTGTCGGGCCGATGAAGGGTGGCCGGATCAAGACCGCGGTCTGCATCGAGACAAACCCGGTGTTTGATACGCCGAAGGCGCTTGGGTTCGCCGAAGCATTCGATCGCGTCACCAACCGGATCGTGCTGAGTCAGGGGCCGAGCGAGACGGCGGCCCGGGCCACGTGGCAGCTCAATATTGCAACGTTTTTGGAATCATGGGGCGACACGGAGGCCGACGACGGGACGATTGCCCCGATCCAGCCGATGATCGCGCCGTTGTATGACGGGGCGTTGAGCGAGATCGAGCTGCTGGCGCTGCTTGCGGAGGATCGCTCGGCCGATGACTACACGTATCAGCCCTCGGGCTATGACATCGTGCGCGATGTCTGGCGGGGCCGATTTGAGTGGTCGGACTTCGAGAAGAACTGGCGTCGAACGCTCCATGACGGATTGGTTGCCGGCACGACACAGACCGGCTCGCCGGGCACTTCCTCGGCCGCGTCGCTTTTCGGATCTGTCGCAGATGCGCTGGATTCGATGCCGGTCGGGACTGAGCCGGCGCCCGAGGCATTGGATGTGGTCGTCACGACCAACACCATGCACGACGGACGGTTTGCGAATCTGTCGTGGCTTCAGGAGTTGCCTCAGTTCGGCACGACGGTCGTGTGGGACAACCCGGCGCTGATGAGCCCGGCGACGGCGGAGCGTTTCGGGCTCATGCCCGATCCGTACACCGTCAAAGAGCCCAAGGCTCAGATGGCCAGCATCTCGGTTGATGGTCGGAGCGTCGAGGTGCCGGTCTGGATCATGCCCGGCATGGCCGACAACACGGTGGTTCTGACGCAGGGCTATGGCCGCGAGGTGGTCGGTGTGGTCGGCGCCGGGGTCGGATTCAACGTCCAGCCGTTGCGATCGATCGATGGCAAGCGGGTCTACACCGGCGCCAAGGTCGAGCCGGCCAAGGGGCGCTACCCGATCTCGAGCACACAGAACCACTGGTCGATGGAATCGCGGACTTCCATCGTTCGGCATGTCGATTTGGATGCGTATCTGCGTCATGGCGACAGCAAGGTCGAGCACGAGAACGAGTATGGTTTCAAGACCGAGCTCAACTTTGCCGAGCGGCTCGGCGAGTTGGCGCATACCCCGCCGAACAAGTCGGTCTACAAGAACCCGTTTACCAAGTCGTATGACGATCCGGCACCGGGTTCGCGGTACACGGTCGGGCCGCAGTGGGGGATGAGTGTCGATATGGGCACGTGCATCGGCTGCGCCACCTGCACGATCGCCTGTCAGAGCGAGAACAACATCCCGGTTGTCGGCAAGACCGAGGTCCGCAAGGGTCGTGAGATGACCTGGATCCGGATCGATCGGTACTTCTCGGGCGAGGATCTGCACAATCCCGGGCCGATGTATCACCAGCCGGTGATGTGCCAGCAGTGTGAGAATGCGCCGTGCGAGACGGTGTGCCCGGTCAATGCGACCTCACACGGGCCGGAGGGCATCAACTACATGGTCTACAACCGGTGCATCGGCACGCGGTACTGCGCCAACAACTGCCCGTACAAGGTTCGCCGATTCAACTTCTTCGACTATGGCACGAAGAAACTCAATGGTGGCTACCGGAAGGAAGTGCCGGAGGACACGCCGAGGCCGAACAACATCAATCTCATCCCGCCGAGACTGCGTGAGAAGGTTGAAGAGATTCAGAAGCTGCGCATGAATCCGGATGTCACGGTTCGCAGCCGAGGCGTGATGGAGAAGTGCACCTTCTGCCTGCAGCGGATCAATGCCGCGAGGTACGAGATGAAGCTGCAGGATCTGGACATGATCCCCGACGGGTTCTTCCAGACCGCGTGCCAGGCAGCCTGTCCGACCGGGTCGATTGTTTTCGGCGATCTGCTGGATGAGACGTCGCGGGTTCGCAAGGAGGCCGACAACGGCCGGTCGTATGCCCTGCTCGGATTCCTCAACACCCGGCCGCGCACGACCTACCAGCTCAGTATGTCCAATCCGAACCCCAAGATCCGCAAGCCGGTCGAGGATCCGTTCCACCACGGGGGCCACGGTTCGGAGGAGCACGGCGGATCGGAGGAAGATGCCGGGCACGCGACCGGCCCCGCGTTTATCGATCGTTTCAAAAAGTTTGAGGATGGTGGCTATGCCCTCAGCCTCCGCGTCCTGAGTACACCGGCTGGAGTGCTTGCATGAGCGTTATCAACCCCGACCAGATCAATGCCGAGCGGCTTGCCGGGCTTCGACCAAGCCCCGGCCACGTTGATATCGACCCGGCGCTGGGTGATGGAAGTCTTGTCGATGATCCGGCTGAGAATGCGCCGCTGGTGCTCAACAACCGATCGTTCCATGACGTCACCGAGATCGTGTGCGGCTACACGGAGAAGGCGCCCGGATTCTGGTGGATTCACGTTGTCGGATTCGCGGCGACCGTTGCCAGCATCACGCAGATCATGATCCTGTATCTGATCATCACGGGCGTGGGCGTGTGGGGTCTGAACAACCAGGTCGACTGGGCGTGGGACATCACCAACTTCGTGTTCTGGATCGGTATCGGTCACGCCGGGACGCTGATCTCCGCGATTCTGTGCCTGCTCAAGCAGCAATGGCGCACCGCGGTGAACCGTGCAGCCGAGGCGATGACGATCTTCGCGGTGATCTGTGCCGGCATCTTCCCGGGGATCCACGTCGGACGCGTGTGGTTCGCGTGGATGCTGTTCCCGGTGCCCAACTACAACTGGATCTGGCCGAACTTCCGCAGCCCGCTTTTGTGGGACGTGTTCGCGGTTTCGACGTACTTCACGGTGTCGCTTTTGTTCTGGTACATGGGATTGATTCCGGACCTTGCGACGCTTCGCGACCGGGCGCATCTGAGGCTTCGTCGTGGCGAGAGCCGCAACATCGAGCTGCGTTTCCCGGTGCCTTTGCCGCTGCCGACGATCAGACTTCCCTTCAAGGCGGATGTTCTACGTGCGTACATCTACGGCTTCTTCGCGGTCGGCTGGCGATTCAGCAGCACGCACTGGTATCGGTATGAAAAGGCGTACCTGATTCTGGCCGGTATTTCGACGCCACTGGTGCTCAGTGTGCACTCGATCGTGTCGTTCGACTTTGCGACGAGTGTGATCCCCGGCTGGCACACGACGATCTTCCCGCCGTACTTCGTTGCGGGAGCGGTGTTCGGCGGCTTTGCGATGGTGCTGCTGCTGCTGATCCCGCTTCGGGCGCTGCTTCCGAACTTTGAAGACCTGCTGACACTGCGACACATCGAGAACATGGCCAAGATCATCCTCGTGACGGGGATGCTGGTCGGGTTTGCGTATTCGATGGAGTTCTTCATCGCGTACTACAGCGGGAGTGAGTACGAGTGGCATGCGTTCATGTACAACCGGGCCACGCCGATCTGGGGCAGCGACAAGGGGGCGCCGTACTGGTGGGCGTATTGGGCGATGATCACCTGCAACGTGCTCTCGCCACAGGTGTTCTGGTTCAAGAAGATGCGTCGGAGTGTCATCGCGGTCTGGATCGTGGCCTGCTTCGTGACGGTCGGTATGTGGTTCGAGCGATTCGTGATCATCGTGACGAGCATCCACCGGGCGTATCTGCCGGGCGAATGGGGGATGTTCTTCCCGACGCCGGTGGACATCCTGACCTTCGTCGGAACGTGTGGCATATTCCTGACACTGTTCATGCTGTTTGTCCGGCTTTTGCCGGTCTTCCCGATGGCCGAGCTCAAGGCGGTCATGCCGGGCGCCAGCCCGCACGACTACCACGACGAGCATGATGACGACCACGATTCGGAAGGGGGGCACTGATGGCCAGACCTATCTACAAGACGGAATCGGGCGCCACGGTGTATGGCATCCTGGCGGAGTTTTCGAACCCGTACACGCTGAGCGAGGCCGCCAAGAGCGTGCGCGATGCGGGCTTCCGCAAGTGGGACACGCATTCGCCCTTTCCCATCCACGAGATGGAGGAGTCGATGGGCATCGTCGGCAAGGCGATCCGGCCCATGATGTTCGTGATTGGATGTGGGGCGCTTCTCGGGGTCTGCGGTGGATACCTGATGCAATGGTGGATCAACTACGACTACGCGATCATTGTCCAGGGCAAGCCGACGTATCAGGCGTGGGAACCGTTTGTGCCCATCACCTTTGAGCTCGGCGTGCTGTTTACAGCGTTCAGCTCGATCCTGGGCATGCTTGCCTTCAACGGCTTGCCGAGGCACCACCACCCGCTTTTTTCGAGCGATCGCTTCCTGCGGTCGAGTGATGATGCGTTCTTTCTTTCGGTGGAAGCGCGAGATGAGAAGTTCGATCCGTCGGCGACACGCCGGCTGCTCGAAGAGGCCGGGGCCACCCACATCGAATTGATCGAAGAGTGAGCGGGGAACGGATGAACACGACACGAATACAGACCGGTCTCATCGTTGCGTGCGGGCTCTCGGTGCTCGCGGGCAGCGGCCTTGCGGGATGCCGGGGCGAGCGCACGGACAAACGTCCGAGACAGTTCTTCCCGGATCTTGACGATCAGGAGCGGTTCAAGCCGCAGACCGAGACGGAGTTTTTCGCCGACGGCCGCGCCCAGCGCCCGACCGTTGCAGGCACCGTCGCGTATGGCCAATATCCCAACAATCCGGACGCCCTCAGCGATGATCCGATGGGCGAGCACATCCTCGAAGACCGCGACCGGATGATCAAGGAAGACCCGGCGGTGTATTTCGGTGTCACCGATGCTCCGGTCGGCGACCCGGCACACTTCGTCAAGCGGATCCCCATCGAGGTCACGATGGAACTGATCAATCTTGGCAGGAAGAACTACGATATTTACTGTTCAGTCTGTCATGGCATTGAGGGTGATGGGCAGGGGCCGGTCGGTCGGCGGTGGTCCATTCCCGTTGCCAACTTTTATGACGAACGGTTCACCGATCCGAATGAGGTGACCAGCCGGGACGGGTACATCTTCAATGTTGCCCGCAACGGGCTGCAGGATCCGAACGGCAATCTTCGCATGCCGGGCTATGGCCACGCACTCGACGAAACCGAAGCGTGGGCGGTTGTTGCCTATATCAGAACGCTCGAGCAGGCCCGGGGTGTGCCGATCGACAGCGACCTGATCCCGGATGCCGAGCGTCAACAACTGCTTCAAGAGGCGGGCACGCCCGTCTCGCAGGGAGCGCAAGGCGATCAAGATTCAACGATCGCACAGGGAGGTGAGCAATGAGTCAGGCCGCCATGGGCTCGGGCCAGAGCCTGAGCCAAGTTGTCTCCAATGACGCCCGGCTGACCCGTGAGAACATCACGCTCACCGATCAGGCGCCGGGCAGGCTCGTGGGGATCTTCCTTGCCATCGGGGCTGCGGGGATTCTGGTGACACTCATCGGGGCGCAGGTGCTGGATGTCAAACACGCACTGGCGGCGTACCACGTCGCGTTCATGGGTGTCCTGAGCATCTGCCTCGGCTCGCTTTTCTGGGTGATGCTGTTCCACATCCTCGGCGCAACATGGAGTGTCACGATTCGGCGTCAATTCGAGAACGTGATGCGCGCCATGTGGCTCTGCCTGATCCTTTTTCTGCCGATCGTGATTCTCGAAGTCGCGTCGCAAGGCATCCTCTTTTCGTGGATGGACAAGGCCTACACGCAGGGCGATCCGGTGTACGCGAGCAAGTCCGGCTACCTCAATGTCCCGTTTTTTCTCATTCGAGCAGCCATCTACTTCGGGCTCTGGCTGTTGCTGGTCAGAAAGTTCTGGAGTTGGCAGCAGGAACAGGATTCCACAGCCGACCGCTGGCTCACCAACAAGGCCCGATACACCAGTGCCTGGGGGCTTGTGATCTTCGGCCTGACACTGACGTTCTCCGCGTTCGACTGGCTGATGAGTCTGGATTATCACTTCTTCAGCACGATGTGGGGCGTGTACATTTTCGCTGGAGCTGCTTATAGCTCGATGGCGGTCAACATTCTCATCATGCAGTGGCTTCGGCACACGGGTCGGCTCGAGGGCGTGGTGACGACCGAGCACCGACACGATCAGGCCAAACTGCTCTTTACGTTTACGGTTTTCTGGGCGTACATCGGGTTCAGCCAGTATTTCCTGATCTGGTACTCGAACATCCCCGAGGAGACATCCTACATGCTTGCCCGGAAGATGTTTTATCCGGAGTTGACGTTCGTGCTCGTGGTCGGGCATTTCTGCCTGCCGTTTGTTCTGCTGCTGCCCCGTCCGGCCAAGCGTTCGTCGATCTGGATCACGATCATGGCGATCGGCGCGGTGATCATCCATTTCGTGGATATGTACTGGATCATCCAGCCGATGGCGGACATCCGCGAGATGGGCGAGGGTGTGGACCCGATCGGGCTCAAGGGCGCGTGGGTGGTCGCCGCTGCGGTGGTCGGTGTGTTCGGGTTGTTCGGCGCGGTGGTGATCCGCAATATCTATTCGACACCGTTGGTGCCGTTGAACGATCCGAGACTTGGGGCGTGCTTGAGGCACAAGAACTATGTGTAGTCGCGGGGTGAAATCTCAGCAGCCGGATTGGGCGTGCTGGAGGGTTGGATGATGCAGAATCTTGAAACACCAGAGATGTCTCACGAGGTCGATCCCTGGCACATGCACAAGGCAGATGAACTGACTCACGAGGAGCACGCCTCGCATGTCAACATGCACAGCCTGCTGATCGCCTTTGTCCTCATCGTCGGATTCGTGCTGCTGACCGTCTTCAGTCTGACCATCTTCTTCGAGCGCAGTGTTGTCGAAGTGCGTGAAAAAGTAGTGGAGAACACCAACGAATATAGGAATGGGTTCCTGCCTTACGCCGAGAAGGCCAAGAGTAGGATTTCGGACTACAGCTGGGTTGATCGCGAGGCTCGTACCGTCCAGGTGCCTTGGGATGTCGCGGCGAGGCAGGTCGTCAAGAGCTACAACAACTGAGAATGCAAGCATCAGGGAGGATCATGGTGCGACGGGTTTGGGACATCTTGGGAATACTGATTGCCTTGGCGGCGGTGTCGCTGCCGGTGTCGGCGCAGGTGATCCACGACGAGCTGCCCGCGCAGATCAAGGGGCTCGAGCTGCACGACAGCCGAGGCGACCAGATCCCGGGCGATATCGTTCTTTATAACGCCGAGGGCAAGCCCGTCCAGATGTCGTCCTACTTTCAAGGCGACAAACCCATCGTGCTCGTGCCTGTGTATTACTCCTGCCCGAAACTCTGTGGCCTGATGCTCCAGCATCTCAACGAGATCGTCAACGATCTCGATTACGACATCGGCGAAGACTACGCCGTGCTCGTCTACAGCTTCGACCACACCAACACCACAGCGGTGACCAGGGGCAAGCAAACCCAGCACCAAGAGGCGTATCGGCGGGGCCTGTCATCCATCGGTCGGCAGAGCTACCTGTTCCACACCACCTCGGCAGCCGATGCAAAACGCCTCGGTGATGCCATCGGGTTTGACTTTCGATACCTCCCCAAGCTCAGGGAGTTCAGCCATCCCTCGGCGATGTATGTTCTCACGCCCGATGGCCATGTGTCCAGCTATCTCTCCGGGCTTGACTACGGCCCGAAACAACTTAAGCTCGCCCTGCTCGATGCAAGCGATGGCAAGATCGCGGCATCGGTCGGCGATTTCTTCCTGCACATGTGCTTCCAGTTGGATCCGAATGCCGGGCAGTATTCGGTTCAGGCGATGCGCGTCATGCAGATCGGGGGCATCATTTCGATGTTCGGCGTGGGCCTGCTGGTCGGTGGACTTCGGCTTGCCGAGGGTATTCGTCGCCGGAAGCGTCAGCGAATGGAAACAGGATCAATCCCGGGCAGTGGTTTGCCCGTGGCCGTGGGCGTCGGTGATGAGGCCCACCTGAAAGGCGGAGTACGACCGTGATGTGGACCATGGCCGGCATCAATGACTTCTTTATTCGGGTGTTCTTCCGGCATCATGCGGATACCCCCGTCGGCGGTCTGAATGGGACCGACGGACTCTATCTGTATATCTGGTGGGTCAGCGTCTTCTTCTTCGTCCTGCTGATGGCCATCATGGTGTACTGCATGGTGAAGTACCGTCGCAGGCCCGGCAAGCCGGCGCCGCGCAGCCCGAGCCACCACACCGCGCTCGAGATCACATGGACGGTCATTCCAACCCTGCTCCTCACGGTGATGTTCTTCTGGGGATTCAGCGCCTACCTGAAAATTGTGATTTCGCCGCCTGATGCCGAGCAGATCGACGTCACCGCTTCCAAGTGGAGCTGGGCGATGGAATACCCCAACGGCAAAACCACGACCGAGTTCGTCACCATGGGTACCAACGACAACGCTCCCGTGTTCTATGTGCCCGCAGCGACGCCCGTGCAGCTCAGAATGACCAGCACCGATGTGCTCCATGCCTTCTGGGTTCCGGATTTCCGGTACAAGTTCGACGTGGTGCCCAACCGCTATGTTCCATTTTCATTCACCACGTTGCCGCTGGACCACACGGGCGCCGATCCTGAAGTCAAGTCCTTCATCGACAAGGACGGGACCGAGGTGTTCTACAAGGATCACTGGCTTTTCTGTGCGGAATACTGTGGCGATCAGCATTCCGAGATGCAGGCGATCATCCGGGTGGTGGACCCCGCGTACTACCGCCAGTGGCGCGATACCCCTTCATACGATGAGACCACACCCCCGATCGACGTCGGCAAGCTGGTCTGGTCCGGCAAGGGCTGCGCCACATGCCACAGCGTCGACGGGAGTGCGGGCACCGGCCCGACTTGGCTCAACGCATGGGGCTCGCCTCACACCTTTACCAACGCCGATCCGATGACGCAGGCCGATATCGACGCGGATTCGTTGCTGTGGGACAACTACATCCGCGAATCGATTCTCGTGCCGGGCGCCAAGATCCGCGAAGGGTTCACCAACCAGATGCCTTCATACGACGGCCGACTCACCCCGGTCGAGATCCGTGGCGTGATTGCTTACATGCGGAGCCTGTCCGACAAGAATGACGGGCAAGAGATCCAGGGATTTGACGAACTGAACAGCGATGGGGCCGAAGGCGAGGGTGGGCCATGATCGCCCCGCCGGACCCGGATCGCTTCGGAATGTGTGTGCAATGTATTGACCGCCGGACCGGCGGAGGGAAGCAGTGATGACGACCGTAGACCGAGGACTTGACAATCTGGCCGGCCACGCTGGGCACCACGATGAGGGGTCGTATCTCACCCCGAAGTACGGCCCCATCGCCACCGTGTGGAACTGGATGACAACCGTCGATCACAAAAAGATCGGCGTGATGTATCTCTTCGCGGTGCTGACGATGTTCTTTCTCGGCGGCGTCGCAGCGCTCGCCCTGCGCATCGAGCTCTTCGAACCGACGCGCATCGTGGATGGAACGCTCACCGGGGCGGCCTTCGGCAACGTCGATGGCGCCAGCCCGGCTTCGGTCGGAAACCTCTACAACCGCATCATGACCATGCACGGCGCGGTCATGGTCTTCATGTTCATCGTGCCCGCGATTCCCGCATCGCTCGGCAACTTCTTCCTCCCACTGATGCTCGGCGCCAAGGATGTGGCCTTCCCGAAACTCAACCTGTTCAGTTGGTATGTCTATGTCTTCGGCTCGCTTTTCGGCATCGCCTCGATCGCGATGGGGGGGGTGGACACGGGCTGGACGTTCTACACGCCCTATTCCACAACCACCGCGGGCCAGCCTCAGGTGATTGCGATGGTGCTCGCGGCCTTCATCCTCGGCTTCAGCTCGATTTTCACAGGACTGAACTTCATCGTCACCACGCACAAACTCCGGGCGCCCGGCATGGGCTGGTTCGACATGCCCCTGTTTGTCTGGGCCGTCTACGCGACAAGCATCATCCAGGTGCTCGCCACGCCCGTGATCGGGATTACGCTGCTGCTGCTTGTCTTTGAACGGGTCTTCCAGATCGGGATATTTGATCCCGGCCTCGGGGGCGACCCCGTTCTCTTTCAGCACTTCTTCTGGTTCTACAGCCACCCCGTCGTTTATGTCATGATTCTGCCCGCCATGGGCATCATCAGCGATGTTATCACCGTTCATTCGCACAAGAAAATCTTTGGCTACCGCGCCATCGCGTTCAGCTCGCTCGCCATCGCGGCCATCAGCTTCCTTGTCTGGGGGCACCATATGTTCACCAGCCAGGGTGAACTCGGGGCGATGATCTTCAGCTTCCTCACCTTCTTCGTGGCGATTCCGACAGCCGTCAAGGTGTTCAACTGGATCGCCACGCTCTACAAAGGATCGATCACGTTCACAACGCCGATGCTTTACGTCTTCGCCTTCCTCTTCCTGTTCTCGATCGGTGGACTGACCGGTCTGCCTCTGGGCGCCCTTTCGACCGATCTCCACCTGCACGACAGCTATTTCGTGGTGGCCCACTTTCACTACGTCATGTTCGGCGGTGCGGTGATCGCCATGCTTGCAGGGCTTCACCACTGGTGGCCAAAGATGTTTGGTCGCATGTACAACGAGAATGCCGCCCGCGTCGGATGTCTGCTCGTCTTTGTCGGGTTCAACGTGACATTCTTCACGCAGTTCTTCCTCGGCACCCGGGGCATGCCCCGGCGGTATGCCAGCTACATCGACGAGTTCCAGCTGCTCCATCAGATCTCGACCATCGGCTCGATGATTCTTCTCGCGGGCTTCCTTGTTCACCTCTTCACCTTCCTCCACTCGCTGTTCATGGGCCCGAAGGCGCCGCAGAACCCGTGGGGCGGCCTGACGCTCGAGTGGGAGACCGAGACGCCGCCCATCGAGCACAACTTCCACCATGAGCCCGTGGTCAACCACGGCCCGTACGACTTCGATGAGGTCGTCCCCCCGGGGTGGGATCCGAAGGACTACCCGCTCCCCGAACCCGCGCCCGAAGGGGCGTCGCACTGACCGCCGATTCTCACACGAAGCACAGGCTTCAGAGGGACCAAAGTGATGGCCACCATCGACACACAACACACTTCCCTGCCGACCGGCGACCCGTCGTCGGTGCCGCTCTGGAAGCGATACAAGCCGGGACACCACTGGCGCACCGCCGATGACGAGTTCGATGCCGCCAAGATCGGCATCTGGCTGTTCCTCGCCACGGAGATCCTGCTCTTTTCAGGGTTGTTCTGCGCCTACGCGATCTTTCGGATGCTCTATCCCGAGTCCATCGCGGCCGGCTCGTCCTACCTCGACTGGCGCTGGGGTGGGCTCAACACCGTGGTGCTGCTGATCTCCAGCTTTACCATGGCCATGAGCATCCGCTGCGTGCAGATGGATCAGCAGAAATGGGCGCGGATCATGCTGATCGTCACCTGGCTCTGTGCTGCTGCCTTTCTCGCGATCAAGCTGATCTTCGAATACATCCCCAAGTGGTCCGTCGGGAAACGCCCCGGCAAACTGTTCGACTACCCGTTCGCCACCGAGCCTCACGAGCCGATCTGGTGGGGGCTCTATTACGGCTCAACCGGCATCCATGCCACGCACGTCATCATCGGCATGATCCTGATCGGTTGGCTCATCTACCGCCAGTCCAAGGGGACCTATGGCCCGACACATTACACACTGATGGAGGGTGTCGGGCTCTACTGGCACATCGTCGACCTTGTCTGGATTTTCCTGTTCCCGCTGCTGTACCTCGTCCACTGAGTGAGACAACCGGATAATTTCCTGATCATGGTCATTGGAAAGCCGCATGGCAAATACCGTTGAACACTGTGACAGGATAGTCGGGTCGAGTTCGCCTGGCCGCTGGGTGACA
>DRKT01000233.1 GCA_011053195.1 Phycisphaerales bacterium
GCTCAATGTTCATCCTCGACCAAGCCCAGGGCATTCCGCTCGGCATCAGTGAAACTTTCGAATTCACCGAGCAAACCATCCAGCTCGTCGCGGGCGATCAGGTCATCCTCTATACCGATGGTGTCACCGAGGCATTCCACGACAACGGACAAACGTTCGGGACGGACAGGCTCGATGCCGTGTTGGCGAACTGCGGCATCGATGCGCACGCGCTCATCGAATCCGTATTGGACGCCATCGAACAATTCACTCAGGGCAGGCCCGCCGATGATGATCGAACCATCATCGTTCTCAAGGTCCAATAGCGTGTTCTTTGCCGAATCCATATCGATCCGTATCGAATGGTGGGGTGACGCCTCGACAAGCCTCAACCGTTCCTTCTCAAGCCGCCAGATTCCGTGGCAACTCCAACGGTGAAGGCTGCAAGTCGTGGCGAACCTGATCAAACAACCCGGCATGGGACAGAAAGATGTCAAGCAACGTCGGGTCGAACTGCGTTCCGCGACCCTCTTCCATGATCTGGAGCGCCCGGCTGTGCGTCATCGCGGGCTTATAGACGCGCGATGAAGTCAGCGCGTCGTACACATCCACGATCGACACGATCCTCGCAGCAAACGGAATCTCCTCACCGGCAAGCCCTTGCGGATACCCCGTGCCGTCCCACCATTCATGGTGCGACAGCGCGATGTCATACCCCATGTCCAGCAGCACATCATGTCCATACCGCGTCCGGATCGAGTCCAGCGTCTCGGCGCCGATCTGGGGATGCTTCTCAATCAGTTTCCGTTCTTCCGGATTCAACTTTCCGGGTTTGAGCAGCACCGCATCCGGAATCCCGACTTTACCGATGTCATGCAGTGAAGCCGCCAGACGCAGGGATTCGATGAAATCATCATCGATCCGACCGGGGAATGCGTCCCTCGCCAATTCAGCGAGCAGCGCCGAGTACGCACAGATCCGATCCAGATGCCTGCCCGTGTCCGTGTCACGATAATCCGCAAGCTTGGCCAACCCCACGATCATTCCTTCTCGGGCTGCGAGCAGCGTACTGGTCTGGTTCCGGATCTCGCTGCCGAGGCTCTCATTGGCTCGGATAAGCCGGCGCTCATGCAGCGAGACAAGAATCAACCCCACAACCCCTGTCAGCGAGATGATGATGACGCCGCCCAGCCACGCACGGAGTGTGATCGCACTCGTCGCCGCGTTGCGGGCGCTCTCCATCCCGGCCACCGGTGCGCGAATCACAAGCGATGCATCGTACTGGTTCAACGGAACCACCGCCTCGTACGACGAACCGACCGTGCGCACGTTGTCCGACTGGTACAGGGTTTGACCATCATTGGAAACAAGCGAAACACCCGCTCCACCGGGCAGATCAAGATTCTGAATCAGCGCCCGAACGCGCTCGCCGCCGGGCGTGTTCGGCTCGATGGAATCAATGTTCAGTTCGCTGATGACAATCGCGATCCCGCTGGCCGCATCATGCAATGATGTCTCGACCATCTGCGAATAGTTCTCGACGACCTCGGTCAGCACGCCCCGGCTTCCCGACCACCATCCGGCGCCGACCACCAGAACCTGCGCCAGGATGATCACGCCGATGATCCCGATTCGGGCCGGCGCTGATCCATATCGGACTTGTCGTGATCTGGTCGGCATTCCTGCCAACTCATCGGCTCACAACCCCAAGCCCGAAACGACAACCGCGCCTTCGGATCATCCTGAACGAGACCGAGGCTGTGCATTCCGCAGCCGATCCCTGAATTTGGGTGTGAGCTTGCGAGCGGCTCCCGCCCTACGCAGAGAGTGTTTGAACGCCGTTCGGCTCGTTTGGAAGCTCCGGCATCGGACCCTTGAGCAATCCCTGCTCGAAGTACCACCGCGCCGTTCGGGCGAAGCCCTCGCGTAGACCAACCGATGCAACAAAGCCGAGCTCCCGCTCCGCCCGCGCACCCGAGAAGGCGCGATCCTTCACAAAGAAATCCAACCGCCGCCGATACAACGGCGGCTCGATCCCCAGCGGCCGACACACGCCCTCGCAACACCGGGCCGCCAGCATCACGGGCCACACCGGGATCGAACCCCGGGGCACCGGTGCTCCGACCGACTCGGCCACGATCTCAACCACCTCACGCAGCGGGTGATACCGCTGACCGCAAAGAATATACGTCCGACCCACAGCAGCCGGATGTTCCGCGCACACCATGAACCCCCGGCACAGATCATCCACAAATGTAAAGTGATAGGACACGGCGCCGGACCCGATCATCCGAAACCGGCGTCTTTGGATTGTTGTAAAGAGTTTCAAAAACCGAAGATCGCCCGGGCCATAGATCCCCGCAGGACGGGCGATCGTCACCGGAAACCCGCGTTCGATCGCGGCCTGTGCCCGGAGCTCACCTTCGAGCTTGGTCCGCTGGTAGACATCGCCCGGCGCAAACGGCGCACATTCATTGACCGGCAGGTGCGTCACCTTCCCATGAACACCGACCGTCGAGCAGTGCACCACACGCGGAATATCATGGATCTCGGCCGCCCGGAGCACGTTCTCC
>DRKT01000234.1 GCA_011053195.1 Phycisphaerales bacterium
GACTCGATGAACGAGGACCGGGGAGGATCGTGTTGCAAGTCCTGATGCCGACAACTTTGAGCGAGGCGTGCAAACTCCTCGCGGACGATTCTTCGGTTGTGCCGATCGCCGGTGGGACGGACATCATGGTCCACTGGCCTTCGAAACTTAATGAACAAGAGCGGACATATCTTGATCTTACAGGACTGCCGGAACTCAACGGCATCGAATGGGCCGAGCATGAATTGCTGCTCGGCGCGACGACCACGTATTGGCAGACAATTTCGGATAGGCAGGTGGCTACCGAATTTCCTCTACTTGTCGATGCGGCACGACAGGTCGGTGCGGTCCAGATCCAGTCCCGCGGCACCTGGGGCGGCAACATCGCCAACGCATCTCCCGCTGCCGATGGTGTGCCGGTGCTGATGGCCTATGACGCCTCGGTCGAGCTGGTATCCGATGGGGATCTGAGCGAGTTGATCCCGCTGAGTGCGTTCTACACAGGATACAAGTCAATGCGGCTCTCGCCGGGGCAGTTGATTCATCGGATCCGTATCCCCCGCCGGTCATATGATCTTCAGTTCTTCGAGAAGGTTGGTGCCCGCCGGGCGCAGGCGATCACCAAGGTCGGGCTGGCGGTCACCCGGCATGGGGCGCAATGGCGCATCGTTGTCAACAGTGCCGCTGCAACGATCAAACGCTGCCCTTCGATCGAGCGTTTGCTGGATTCAAAGAGCATCATCGCATCTCCCGGCGACCTGCTGCCGACGATCAGGCAGGATCTCTCTCCCATCGACGATATCCGATCAACCGGGAGCTACCGTCTTCATACCCTGTCTCGAGTGCTGTATTACACGCTGCGCGACCATTGTGATTGGATCAGATGACGATGGGTTCGAGTTCCGCCCATGTTGAATCGGTGTTGCGAGCTGCAGCCGAGCTGGAGGCCGAAGGCGTGCCCTTCGTGCTCGTGACCGTCGTTCGGACACAGGGTCGGACGCCCAGAAATCCCGGAGCCAAATTAATATGGCGGCCCGACAACCCCGCGATCGGGACCATCGGTGGCGGCGCGGTGGAGGAGATAGCTCTTGACGAGGCTGCAGCATTCTACGAGAAACGCCACAGCGGGACTTCATCCCACGTCCTTGGACAGGAGGCCGGCCAATGCTGTGGCGGGCGGATGGAGTTTTTCTACGACTACATCGGACCGACCCATCGGCTGGTGATCTTTGGAGCCGGTCATGTGGCGCGAGCTCTTGTGAATTCACTCCGTGGTCTACGTTTCGAGATAACCATTGTTGATGATCGGCCGGAGTGGAACTCGCCTGAGCGGTTCCCCGGCTGTTCAAGGGTTCTGGACTATAAAGACGGGATAGCTGAGACAGAAGTGGATCCGGGGAAGACGTGCGCCTGCATCATGACGTATTCGCACGATATTGACTATATGATATTGAAAGAATTGCTCCAGCTACCACTCGCCTACACGGGGTTGATCGGGAGTCAGTCCAAACGGGCGTGCTTTGTCGGGCGTCTCTCGGCTCAGGGGGTAGCCGAGGAACGCATCGCCGCGATGACCTGCCCGATGGGGCTGGGCCGAGGCGGAAAGGAGCCGCAAGCCGTGGCGATCTCGATCGCTGCCGAGCTTCTGCACGTGACGAGTGGTGGGTATGTCGCGGGGGCGTGATGTTGTGCTGCTGCTCGCCGCGGGCCGAGGGACCCGTATGGGTTGCCCGAAGGCGCTGATGAAGATCGGCTCGAGATCGTGGTGGGAGATCCAGGCCGATCGTCTCGATTCCATCGAGATGGCTTCGGTCTGGGTGGTGTCGAGTGAAGTTCAACGGGGGCTCGGCTCCGAGGGCAAGTCGCAGATCAGCACCCTGTGCGCTGATTCCGGGCTTCCGATGTTCGAGAGTCTTGTTGCCGGTCTTGAGTCGGTAGGGACCGAGGAGTGCACGGGCCTGTTTGTGCTGCCTGTGGATGTTCCGGTACCAGTGGGCAACGTGTTCGAGGCCTTGCGCGCTACGGAACAGGTCTCGGTCCCCACGTTCAAAAAAAGGCGAGGCCATCCCGTCTATCTCCCCATGGACTGGATTCAAAGTATCAACTGGAATCACCTGCCTGAAGGCCTGCGTCGACTCGATAGGCTGATTGCCTCGGATGTGGTCGAGGTCCCCGTCGATGATCCGGATACTGTTGTTGATCTTGACACACCCGAAGATGTTCAGCGGTGGCTCGATCAGAACGAGAGGGAATGCTCATGAAACACGCATCCAAAGGTGATCTCGGGCGAACCGATCCAACGCTTCTGGAGGTTGCCCGCGGCGAACGCCCCGCGGATCGTATTCTTCGCAATGCTTCGGTTGTGGATGTGTTCACGCGCACGGTCCGGAATGCCTCGATTGCCGTGGTCGGGGAGCGGATCGCCGGGGTGGGTGACTACACCGAAGCCGTGGAAAGTATCGACCTGTGCGGGGCGTATGTGGCTCCGGGGCTGATCGATGCGCACATGCACGTCGAGTCCACGATGATGCTCCCGCCCGCATTCGTTCGAGCCACCACGGCGCATGGCACGACGGGCGTGGTGCTCGATCCGCACGAGATCGCCAACGTGCTTGGCAAAGATGGGATCCGCATGTTGATGCAGGCCTCGGAAGGTCTGGACATGAATTGCTTTTTCGCGTTGTCCTCGTGCGTGCCTTCATCGCCTCTGGAGACATCGGGCGCCGAACTGTCAGCCGATGACCTCGAGCCGATGTTCGATGATCCGAGGGTCGTGGCGTTGGCCGAGGTCATGAACTTTCCCGGCGTGGTCTCTGCGGATCCATCGGTCATGGCCAAGGTCCGGCTCGGGCTGGCGCATGGGCGGGTCGACGGGCACTGTCCGGGTCTGACCGGCAAGGCGCTGCAGGCCTATGCCGCTGCGGGCATCTCATCAGAGCACGAATGCACCACCGCCGAGCAGGCCTTGGAACGGGTCCGCGCGGGGATGCGAGTATTCATTCGCGAGGGAAGTGCTGCAAAGAACCTTCATGCGATTCTCCCGGCCGTCACTCCTGACAACGCGCACCGATTCTGCTTCTGCACGGATGATCGTCATCCCGAGGATCTGGTGCGCATCGGGCACATCGACCATTGCGTTCGCTTGGCGATCGAGGCCGGGCTTGACCCGATCATCGCAATCTGCATGGCGACCCTCCACCCGGCGGAACACTACAACCTGCACGATCTTGGCGCCATCGCCCCGGGCCGATTCGCTGACATGCTGATCTTTGACGATCTGACATCTCCCGTATTCCGTGATGTCTACTTTCACGGTCGCCGCACAACCAGCAGCGACGAAAGCCTCTCAGACCCGAGTGCACATTCGTACACGGTCCCCCAAATTGCATACAACACCGTTCACATCCCGGATACGCTTTCGGCAGACGATCTGAAGATCCCGGCGTCAACATTCCAGCGCATTCGTGTGATCGAAATGGACCCGGATCAGATCGTCACCGGCGAGTCAAGACACACACCAAAGATCGAAAATAGCACCTGTGTGAGCGATCCTGATCGAGACATCCTCAAGATATGCGTCATCGAACGCCATCACGGCACAGGCAACATCGGACTCGGGTTCGTTCATGGATTCGGGATCCGACGCGGCGCCATCGCCAGTACGGTTGGGCATGATGCCCATAATCTGATCGCCGTGGGGACCAACGATCAGGACATCATCGCAGCGGCTCAGGCATTGGCCGCCGTCGGTGGTGGGCAGTGTGCGGTTTGCAATGGTCAGACGCTTGCCGTGCTCAGGCTCCCGATCGCGGGATTGATGTCAGAGCTCTCGTCCGAGCCGCTGATCCAAGAGCAGCAACACCTCCTCCACGCTGTGAAAGAGCTCGGGTGCCCGATCCACGATCCGTTCATGCCGATGAGCTTTCTGGTGCTGCCCGTCATTCCCAAACTCAAGCTCACCGACCTCGGCCTGGTGGATGTCGAGCAGTTCAAAGTCGTGCCCATCGGGACGGATGACGGGTAATCGTGCCATCCTCAGCGCAGCGCATCCTCGATGCCTTCGATCAGCGTGTGCAGGATGAGCATGTGGATTTCCTGAATCCGATCGGATGTCTTCCCGGGGACAATCCATTCATGGTCCGCCCGGCCGGCGAGCCCTCCACCGTCCCGACCGAGCAGGGCAACCGTTTTCAAACCGATCTCCTTGGCCTCAGCGACAGCTCGCACCACATTGGTCGAGTTGCCGCTGGTTGAGAGGACCACCAGTGCATCATCCCGGTTGCCCAGCGCCCGGACCCAGCGCGCAAAGACCTCGTCGTAGCCATAATCATTGGCGACACAGGTGATATGCCCCGGATCGGTGCAGGCGATGGCGGGCATCGGCGGCCGATCGTCTCGAAACCGCCCCGTGAGTTCCTCGCAAAAGTGCATCGCATCACAGGCGGAGCCACCGTTGCCGATCGCCAGCACCTTGCCCCCGTCAAAGATCACCTTGGCCAACTCCTCGGCCACAGCATCGAGCTGATTCAGGTTCGAGCGGTCGGCTATAAAGGCCGCCAAGGCCTCGTGCGCTTCAAGAATGGATGTGGCAAGCATGTCCGAGGGTATGCGCTCTATCCGGGTTGGAGCACATCAGGCGCCGATCGCAGCTGCATGCGGTCGATCGGCGTGAGCCCGGTCGATGGCGTCGGCGAAACTCGGGTCGGAGAGGTAGTTCTCGCCCCGATCACAGACCAGAATCAGCGCCGTCTTGGGCGTGGTCTGACGTCGGCACCAGTCCAGCGCCGCCCGCAGTGTGTACCCCGTGCAGGGTCCACCAAGGATCCCCGTCGCCGCGACCAGCTCGCCGCAGCAATCGACCGCATCCTGCCTCGACACGACCACGGCATCATCAACCATGGTAAGGTCGAGATTCTTGGGTACGAACCGTTCACCGAGCCCATCCGGCGCCTTCATCTGCTCCGCCCTCGGCTGCTCCCCATGAAAGTACGACACCAATGCCGAGCCCTCGGGGTCGACCATGGTGATGCCCATGTCCGGGTTTCGGTTCTTGTGGCGCAGCGCCTGTCCGAGGCCGCAGAGCGCCCCGCCCGTGCCCGCACCGACAAAGAGCCGGTCAATCGTCCCGCCGAACTCCGCAAGCTGTTCCCAGATCTCGACGCCCGTGTACTTGCGGTGCGCGTTGACGTTGGCCGGAGCCGAGAACTGGTCGAGCGTGATGTACCGCTCCGGCTCACGCCTGGCAAGCTCGATCGCCGCATCACGCCGAATGTTTGTAAACGGTCGGCTCGGGTCCGCCTCGAAGAACCGCATCTCGACGCCGAGCGCCCGGTGCAGCCGCTTCTTTTCCTCGCTCATCGAGGCCGGGACGTACGCGATGACCTTGTAGCCCTTGCCCCGGCAGATCGACCCCAGCGCGATTGTCGCATTGCCCGAACTGGCCTCGACAATGGTCATGCCGGGCCGAAGCCGACCCTCACGCTCGGCATCCGCGATCAACTCCGGCGCGACCCGGTCCTTCACCGAGCCTGTCGGGTTCATCAATTCCAGCTTGCCCAGCACCCGGCACACACCCGCATCGAGCCCCGAAAGCTCGACCAAAGGCGTCCACCGGCTCCTGGACCGATCCGGCTGGGCAAAGGCCCGAGCCGAGGGGCGAATCCGCGCACCAACACCAATACCGTCCTCCATGACGTGTTCTCCTTGGGAACAAAGGTTTTCCAGCCCAGTGTAGCAGCACTCCCAACCTGCCGGGACCCAATCCCCAGAACTTCAACAGACGAGCCCTTCACGCGAGTAAGTCAGCCCGTCGCCACGCACGACCCTCGCACGTTCCGGTCATGTCGTCCTGATGGGTGCCACGGCTTGACCCGAAGGGCAAGCCGTGCTCGACTACCCCAATGCCCGGCTTCCGCAAAACCAGAATCCGCAGAGAACACCCCAATCAGGCCCGCTATCTCACATTCTCGTGCGATCACCGCCAATCGTTTCTTGATTCACTGCCCTACAGAGACAAGCTCGCCGAGCAGATCATGAATTCACGCCAGCACCTCGGATTCTTGCTCCACGCATGGGTCATCATGCCGGACCATGTGCATCTTCTGCTCACGCCACCGCTGCCCGATGTGGATGTGCCTCGGATTCTCTCCGCAATCAAGCGGCGATCAGCGACTCTCATCCTCGCGGATATGCGGCAGAAAGGGATCGCAATACCACCTCGGTTCTGGCAACCAGGCGGCGGCTACGACCGCAACATCCTCGGCGGCCCCGAGTTCAACGAGAAAATCCGGTATATCCACGAGAACCCCGTTCGGCGCGGGTTGGTTGAACACCCGGAAGACTGGGCATGGTCACCAGCACCCGCGTGGGGAGGCCTGGATGCACGATGGCCAGACTTCGACCATGCACCTTGAACTCCACACGTCGGGTGTCATGGTTTGATCGTACCAGCAGCAAAGCGTGACGCACCGGGGCGGTTCTGCAACCAATGCACGGCTTACTCGTAGATGCGAACCCGCATTCCTTCACCACAACCAAGAGAAGGAGATGACAGCATTATTGAAAATTGCTCCGGATCTGGCAATAAATGCCGCAGAATTTGCTTGCCATCCTTCGTATCGTCAGTGTATGAAAAGTATCTACTGTATAGTTGTGCCCATACTTTTGAGACAGACCACGGTCGTATTGAACTCTGGGAACGTGACGAATCATCCCATTTACTCACGATACCCGCTGGCCATTCGATTCTCCCGGGCCGCATATGAATATGTGATATCATCGAACTCGCTAGTTGATCGACC
>DRKT01000235.1 GCA_011053195.1 Phycisphaerales bacterium
CTGATGATTGGAAACTCTTTGCTGCTGAAGAAAGATTCGCCGCGGAGTTGTTTGTCCCGTTCGGATTCGTTGGTGTCAACACTCCCCGCAATCACGCGGACATCCAGCACACTCTTGTCGGGAGCATCAAAGTCGAAACTGAACCTGCCCTGCATGTCATTGAATCGCCCATAAAAGTTGGCCACCCCGAGATAGCCCACTTTAAACACGATCGAAGAATGGATCGGATCGACCTTGTAAACAATCTCGCCGGTCTGGAAGGTCGTATCGCCTGCTCCGTTGAATTCCGGCATCGGAGCGCGACCCATCGCGCCCGCAAACGCCAGAACACCGGCGGCGGCTACAGCAAACATCTTGACTTTCATCTTCCACTCCTTCTTGCACCGGCCCTGCAATCGGGTCGGTCAGCCGGACGTCAGAACCGGACGCGTCCGGCTGAGACGCACAGGCTCTGGAGTCGGCGTTGTTGACGCGGGCATTGTAGCGCCGTCCGGCTCGGTTGGACTAAGATCGGCAGCCGGCGCCAAGGCCAGCGAAAGCTCACCCGCGATCGGCTTTCCATCGTTGTTCCAACGGTCAATCAGCCCCGCGAGCACCTGTCGGCACGACTCCGAAAGATCCAGAGTCGCCAATTCGCCGCCATCGACCCGGACAGCCCGCTCGGCTGACCACAGGGCTCGGGCATCGTCACCCAGCTGCGCCGAGGCAAGGGCGAAGCCGAGCTTGGCGCGGGCATCGTTTGGGTCCTTGGATGCAGCCAGCGCGAAGTAGCCCTGCGCCCGGCCGGCATTGCCCTCATCGAGAAATCGCCAGGCATCCGCCAGACGGTCCTCCGCCGACACCTCGGCCACCACCACCGGCTTCGGATCAGGCCGACGGACCCGGCGGCTTGGCTCGGCGTCCCTAGTCATCCGGGTGCCATACCAGCCATCGTGTCGGTCCCAGCCGTCATAACGCCTCACATGATGATGTCTCGGGCGATACCAGCGATACCTGTCGTGCCCGTGATACCCCCATGAATCACCATACCACCCGTAATAGGGGTAGCCATAGATGGATGAATGGCCATACCAGCCCGAGTGCCCCCCGAAGGTGATTCCGGTGGATATGCCGATCCGTGATCCACAGAACCCAAACGAGGTCCCGATCCCGAAACTGATCCCGATATCCGCCGAAGCGGTTCCAGCGAGAACCATCGATCCGATCATGGCGAGCCATCGCATAGGAAACCCTCCTTCACTTGTATATGTAAGTATACACAAACATTATTCGCCCTGCAAGGACCGCGGTTCAGATTGACTTGCAAAATAATCCGGGGTCCGGTAAACTGGAGGCTGATGATCGGGTACCACTCGGTACAGACCTGATATCGGGGGAACATCCCATGCCAGAGCAGCCCAAGGATGAAGTGGCGAGCATGTCGCTGGAGGCGGTGCTGTACGACTCGCAGTCTGGTCGGTTCAAGGAGACGAACCACCGGGAGTCAAGCCAGCCGGTCTCCCCGGCCAAACCGGAATCGACCAAGCCGGAGCGGGAACCGAAACAGCCGTGACCGCTGGTCGGGTTGTCGGCTCGCACTGTGTCCTTAGAGAATCTCGACGATCTCGAATTGGCGAACACCCTTGGGTGCATCGACGCGTACGACCTCGCCGACGCGTGATTTGAGCAGCGACTGCCCCATGGGTGAGTTGACCGAGACCTCGACGTGCTCGGTCATCGCGTTGCCGCTGAGTTCCCCGACGAGCCTGTAGGTGTCATCATCCCCTCGGTCGACATCCTTGAGGCGGACCACCGATCCGATGAAAACGATGTCCTGAGCCTGACTGCTCGGATCGACCACCTGCGCGGTCCGGAGCTTTTCCTCGAGCCGGCGGATCTCAGCCTCTTCAAGACCCTGCTGCTCCCGGGCCGCGTGGTACTCCGCGTTCTCCTTCAGATCACCGAGTGCGCGGGCCTCTGAAATGCGCTTCGAGATCGCCATGCGGTTCTCTTTGAGTTCATGAAGACGCTGCTCAAGCTGGGTGCGTTCCTCTTCGGTGATGAATTCCATGGCTCCTCCGATCCACTCAGATCCACAGTGTGGACATCCCCCCAAGTACCCATTCTAGCCCGCTGTTCGATTCCCGGCCGGCCTGTGCAGTCCCTGAGAAATCGAGGCTCGATACGGTACCGATGGTTGACCATTCGGGATTCGCATCGGGTTTATCGCTTGACGATTCCGAGTTGTCGCATCATGAAGATCCTTCGGTCGGCGATATCGCGGACGCGCTGGTCGAGGCTCTTTCCGCCGCCGTGGCCCGCCTGCCGATCGACCCAAAGCAGGATCGGACGATCAACAGGGTCAGAGGCCGTGCTTGCCTGGAGCAGCGCCGCCATCTTGCGCGCGTGCATCGGGTGGACCCGGCTGTCGTTTTCGCCCGCGGTCAGGAAGACGGCCGGGTATTGCACACCCTCCTGAATATTGTGATATGGAGAATATTTCAGAAGATACTTGAATTGCTCTTCATCTTCGGCCGAGCCGTACTCCGGCACCCAGTAGCGTGCCATCAGGAAATCCTGATACCGAAGCATGTCCAGAAGCGGGACGTGGCACTCGACGGCTGCGAAAAGATCCGGCCTTTGGGCGATCATGGCGCCGGTGAGCAGCCCTCCGTTGGACCCGCCCGCGACACCGAGGCGGTTCGGATTGGTGTACTTGTTGTCGATGAGGTACTCGGCCGCAGCGATACAGTCGTCAAACACATTCTGCTTGTTCTCGAGCATGCCCGACTCGTGCCAGGCCGAGCCATATTCGCCCCCGCCTCGAAGGTTGGCAATGGCATAGACCCCGCCCGCCTCGAACCATGGGAACATGGTCGAACTGAATCCAGGCGTGAGACTGATGTCGAATCCGCCGTAGCCGTAGAGGATTGTCGGGTTGTTGCCGTCAAGCTCGAGGTCCTTCGGATGGACAATGAACATGCTCACCGGCGTCCCGTCCTTGGACTCGTACCAGACCTGCTTCACCACGACCGAATCCGGATTCACCGGGACATCAGGCCTGGCCCAGAGCTCCGGCTCGGCCTCGGCGTGCGCCAGATCAACATGGTAAATGCTCGTGGGCGTGTTGTAGCTTGTGAACGTCAGAAAGGCCTCGGTGCGGTCATCGCTGGTCGAGAGCGAGGCAGTCCCGATGCCCGGCAGCGGCAACGCGCCGAGCGCAGCGCCTGCATAATCGAACAGGTCAATCCGCGTCTTGGCAGCATCCAGATAGTTCACCGCGAGCACACCGTCTGCAAAACCGACACCCTGCTGCACGAGATCCTCGCGTTCCGGCACTATGTCGACCCAACTGTCCATGTCCGGGTGATTCAGATCAATGGCGACCACCCGGCCGTTGGAAGCGCCGATCGTGGTCTGCATGTAGAGCGTGTCATCGACAAACTCAAGGCTTCCTGGTCGGCCGGTTTGGCCGATCGCAGCCGGGACAAGCTCGAGCTCGCCGGTCTCCATCCAATGATGAAGGTCGGCGATCCAGATGTCGGCGCCGTTTGTTCCGGTCCAGTAGCCGACCTGAATCCAGTTGCCATCCTTCGAAACCGATCCCCAAGGCCCCCACGTCGTGGCCAACTCGGCGAGACGATCTTCGTCGAGATCCATATCACCATAAAATGTGCTCAGGTCGTGCTGACGGAAGAGCGTTCGGTCCTGCGAATGGTGGGTGCCGAGGGTGTGGTAGCGAAACACGCCCGAATAGGCATCCTCGACATCTTCGAGCGCCGAGTAGTAGAACCCCGACGAATCCGGTAGCCAGCGATCAAAGCTCACCTTGCCCGGGATCTCATCCGCGAGCCAGACTCCGGTGTCGACATCCATGACATAGAGCGTCGAGTTCTCATCACCTGCGCGATACATGCCGAACGCCATGAGCGCGCCGTCTGGATTCGGAGCGGTCCATGCAATGGTTGTCAATCCGGTTTCGTCGATCTTCTCCGGATCGAGCAGGATGCGTTCGGAGCTGCTCAGGCCGTCGCGTACCCAGACGGTCGATTGTGGCTGCGAACCGCCGCGCTTCCGGAAGAAGTACCGATCGCCGTACATGGCCGGCGCCGAGACCGTCGGCACCTCGAGCAACTCGCGCAGCCTTGCTTCGAGTGCCTCTCGCCCAGGGATCGAATCGAGCACCTGCCTCGTGTATGCGTTCTGCGCATCGGTCCACTCGGCGACCTCGGGCGTCATGTTGCCCTGTTCGTCTCCTTCGAGCCAGCGGTAGTTGTCCGTGATCGTGATGCCGTGGATGACCTCGGCAACCGGCTCGACCTTGGATGGCGGCGGCTCCATCTGCTGAGACCGGCACTGCGGCCCAAAGGCTGCAATCATCAACATCGCCGAACCACAAACCACTGTTCTGCTGCGTTCCATATCTGCATCACTCCAAGGCCACCAGCCGGATGACCGAATCTTATTCACCATAATACCGTAAGGGGATCGATTGGATTCACCCCGCTACTGCACCACACCCTGCGTGAGCCTCATGAAGGCGGTTTCCAGGTTGACCGGCTCCTCACCGAAACCGTTGATGCGAAACCCCGAGTTGATCAGCAAGCTCGGGACATCGCTCGGGGCGGTGGTCGAGCCATCCTCGAACGTCAGCTCGATCACAAGCCCGTCGCCCGTCGAAGCCAGCTCTTTCTCCTCCGCATTGCGGAGCGTCACCTTGCGCACGCCGGGGAGTTTGGTCAGCACCTCAGCCGCTTCCCGCGTCCGATCCATCAGCATGATGTGAAACGTCCGACCGACTTTGGCGCGCCGGATCGCTTCGGAGACCTCGCCGCTGAACAGCAGTTTGCCGCGCTCGATGATGCCGACCTCGTTACACAACTCAGCGAGTTCATGCAGGATATGCGAGCTGATCAGGATGGTCTTGCCCATGCGCCGGAGTTCCTTGAGCAGTTCGCGGATCTCGATGCGGGCCCGCGGATCGAGGCCGCTGGCCGGTTCATCCATCAGCAGCACCTTCGGATCATGGAGCAGAACCCTTGCGATGGAGAGCCTTTGCTGCATCCCCCGGCTCAAGCCGTTCACCTCCGCGGTTGCTTTGTAGGTCAGGTCCGTCAGTTCGAGCACATCGAGCACGACCTTGCGCCGGCTCTCGCCGGTGATGTTGTAGGCCGACGCAAAGAATTCGAGATATTCCTGAACCACCATATCCTCGTAGGCGCCCATGAAGTCGGGGACGTAGCCGATCCTCGGCCTGATCTCGCGGTTCTGATACCCCACCGTCAAACCCGCGACGTTGGCCTGCCCGCTGGTGGGCTTGAGCAGTGTGGCCAGAATCTTGATGGTCGTTGTTTTGCCGGCGCCGTTGGGCCCGATGAAGCCGTAACAGGTTCCCTCGTTGATGGTGAGGTTGAGGTTATCCAGCGCCACCAGATCGCCGTAGCGTTTGGTCAGGTTGATCGTCTCGATCATTGCCATGAACGTCTCCTCAGCATGGTGTTCATCATGACCCACCGGCCGGCGAAAGGTCCGCCCCGGGTTGCGGCCAGATCGGGGGCCTGGCGGGAAGAGGATACACCCACCGCACCACCGTTTTGCCCGATGTCGCGATCGGACGCCACATGCCACCGGAATAGAGCGAGATGGGAACCGCCGACGTATGCTCGTCCTCCGGCGTGGATTCGACGACCCCGAGCACCATGATGCAGGGCTCCGTCAGCCAACGCCCGAGATCGAGCCCGTGTGTCGAACGGCGAAGCCCCGCCCTGGCGACATCGCGGTCGCTCTCCCTCGGCGGCTTGAGCTGGGTCAAAAAAGCCGAGGCAATCAAGCGATCGTTGACATTTCTCGAAACCGTCTGGTTCTGATCAAACACGCCGTCGATCTGTCTGCCATACGAAATCAGATCGTCGAAATAGGTTCCTGTTCCGCGTTTGGACTCGTCGATATTCGATGTGAACGATTCCAGATCCAAAGGCACACCCGGCATCCAGATATCCCGGCCCGCGGGAAACCGGTATACCGAATAGTTCGACACGACGGGCTGACCGGTCTGCGAGCCGATCCTGCGCTGCCCTCGAACGACGATGATGATCGTGTCACGGAGCCCGCCGGGCAGGCGATGCATGAGTGTGCCCACGGGTTTGTTGGCGCTGTTCAGGTGCAACTCGCCCGGTCCGCCGCTGCTGGAAA
>DRKT01000236.1 GCA_011053195.1 Phycisphaerales bacterium
AGGAACCAACACAAACTCTCGCTCGGCAAGCCTGGGGTGCGGCACACACAACCCAGGCTCATCAATCTGCTCATCCCCAAAGACAAGAAGATCAAGGTCAATCGTCCGAGGTCCCCACCGCTGCTCCGCTCTGCGATCCCGCCCCAGCCGACGCTCGATATCAAGCAGCGCCTCCAAAAGCACGCGAGCCGTCAGCCCGGTCCGCAGCAGACACACACCATTGAGATACCGACCCTGTTCAACCGACCCGACAGGTTCCGTCTCGATCAAAGTTGAGCACACCAACACGCGGGTCTGCGCCAGCCCAAGCATCAGAACGACCGCGTCGGCAATGTTCGCCGACCGGTCGCCCACATTCGACCCGATGCCGATACAGGCAAGGCTCATACATACAGGGTGCGCTCAAATACGCCCCAAGGCAAGCCCGCACGACGGAATCAAGCCCTCACGCCGATGGCTCAAGTTCTCGCACACGGTGCTGGACCTGGGCCTTGACCCTGGCCAGGATCGAGCTGTGCATCTGGCTGACCCGGCTCTCCGAAAGATCCAGCGTCGCGCCGATCTCTTTCATGGTCATGCCCTCGAAGTAGTACAGGATGACAATGAGCCGTTCAGCCCGGCTGAGCCCCTTGGTAATCAGGTCCTGTAGATCCCGACGCTCCATATTGCGAACCGGGTTCATCTGTGAATCATCCCGGATCACGTCGATCTCGCGCACATCCCGATCCCCGTCGGACGGATACGCCTTGCGCGTCAGACTGAATGTTCCAACAGCCGACGAGTCGCGCCGAATCTTTTCGTACTCTTCTTCATCGACACCAAGCATCTCGGCGAGCTCTTCGTGCGTCGCCGGCCTGCCCATGTCCATCTCAAGCCGTTGGCGAGCCTGCTCAACCTTCGACGAACGATGACGCACAAGCCTCGGCACCCAGTCCATCAGGCGAAGCTCATCAAGGATCGCCCCGCGGATCCTTGGGGCGCAGTACGTCTCAAACTTCACCTGACGATCAAGATCAAATGCATTGATCGCATCGGCCAACCCGAACACACCCGCCTGCACCAGGTCTTCAACATTTACCTCGTCGGGCAGCCTGGCATGCACCCGCTCGGCGTGGTACCGCACCAGCGAGTAATACTTCTCCATAAAGAAATTTCGGATGCCTTCATCCCGGCTTTCGCCGTATTTCTTCCACAACTGCTCCACCGGCTGTTCACTCAGAGGCAACTCGGCCTTGGTGCGTTTCGGCGTTGTCTTCCGCTTGGGCTTACTCGCGGATTTGGTTGTCTTCTTGGGTGTGCGTGTGGTCGATGCCGACGCTCGCTTCGGTGCTGGCTTCTTTGCCGTTGCCATGGTCTGCTCCTTGACCTTTCATGCGGAACGTGCCGCTTGTTTCCCGCGATATCTGCCGATCTTCCCACGGCAACCTGAGATCTCGCAAGACCAACCCATCCTTGGGTTGGGCGGAGTATACAAACTCCGCCGGCCGTCTGCCAGCCCGTCCACCGGCAATTTACGCCGCCTGCTGAACAGGCTCGTTCTCGACCACCTCAACATCTGCTTCCGCGCCCGATACGCCGGGCTCTGCCGAATCAGACGCCGGCCCGAGTGTCTCGTTGTACCCAGAGATCACACCTTCGACAATGAAACCCAGAATCGAGCCCAAAATATGGCAAATAACCATCGCGACCAGCGCCACCGTCACAATCCGTTCGGTCGAGTTGCCGGCCTGGAGTCCGGAAACCAATGACACAGCGAACGCCGAGATCGCAAAGACCCCGGCGATCAGCCGACCAACCGATCTCTGGCTCCGCAACACGTCTGAACCCAACTCAAGCCACTCCCGCCCCGTCATCGGCCCGCAGCATCGCAGGCTTGACTCCAAGACCAAACTTTCCAAACGATCGCACCGAAATATCCGTGCCAAACACAATGTTCGCCACAACTGGCCTTCAAACCCATAAGTTCGGTGCACTTAGGATACGAAGCGCAAATTGTGCACCTTCTATTTTACGAACTTTTATCACGATCCAGCCGAGCCAGAATCTGCTTGGCCGCCTTTTTCATCGTCTTGCCCGCCGCGGATCGCACCTTGCCCCGTGCCACGATCCGCTGCTCGCGAACCCCCCTTGGAATCGCGCGATCACTCGGGACCCACCCGAGCAAATCAGGCCGGATCCCCAAAAACCGGTGCGCGACAGCACAGATCCTGCGGTGTACACGCAGCGCCTCCGCACGATTGGACACCTGATTCACGATCAGCCCGAGCCGGTCCCCGGCCTCCGCACCGTCGCGGATCACCAGCGACTTGATCAGCGCATACGCATCGGCGATCGCGGTCGGCTCCGGCGTGAGCACCACAGCCGTCAGGTCCGCGGGCGATGCCATATCCAGAACCCCGACTCCGACCCCCGCCGAGCAATCAACCAACACCACATCCGTGCTCGACTCCAGGCCCGAAAGATCATCCAGAAGCATCGCCCGATCACCAGCGCCCGGCGGCCGACCCAGACCGACCGCACCCGGCACCAGCCGAAATCCGGCACCGGAATCAATCGCCAACTCCGACAACCCATGCCCCGCGCCGAAGCGATGCCGAAAGCACTCGTCAAGCCGACGCAGGGGCGACAACCCGAGCATGATGTCCGCATTCGCAGCGCCGAAGTCCGCATCGATCAACACCACGCGCTGGCCCAGATTGGCGATCGCGGTCGCCAGCGAGATCGACGTCAGCGTCTTGCCCACGCCGCCCTTGCCCGATGCCAGCGCGATCAGTCTCGGCCTGGGCAGAGGCGCCGGATTCGACTCGACCAACCTCGGCTGGCCGAGCATTTCACGGAGCCGGGAGGCCTGATCGGACCGGGCCTGCAAGTCGGATTTGATCGGCGCCACGCTCATGCCGAGGGTCCGCAAAGAATAAGACGTGAGAGCCGTTCCGCCTTGCCCGGCTCGATATGGTCGGGCACTTCCTGTCCGGTCGTCACATAACTCAGTTTCAACTCGGCGCTGCGTGTGATGCTCAGCAGAATCCCATAGTTCACCGCCTCATCCAGTTTGGTCAGGATCAACCGGTTCGGGCGGAGCTCGGCGAACCGCTCCGCCGCCCGCAGCATCACCGCCTCGGCCGAGGTCGTCGAAAGCACAAGATGCGTCTCGTGCGGGTCCGCCTCATCCAGATACCGCCGAAGCTCACCCAGACGATCCGAATCGTGCTGGCTCCGCCCTGCGGTGTCCATCAGCACAACATCGCAGTCTCGCAGGTCATCCAGCGCCGGCCTCATCTCCGTCGGAGAGGCCACGACTTTCAGTGTCAACCCGATGATGTCCGCATACGTGCGCAACTGCTCGACCGCAGCAATCCGGTACGTGTCCGTCGTCACGAGCCCGACTGTGCGACCGTGCCTGAGTTTCGCCGAGGCTGCCAGCTTCGCCAGCGTCGTCGTCTTCCCCACACCCGTCGGTCCGATCAGCGCAATCGTCAAAGGCCGACCATCCGCAGGCCGGCGGGGCAAGGTGCTGTCGCCCGCAACCGGAATCAGCTTGCCGATCTCACGCAGCATCGTCTCACGCACAATCTCGGAATCGCCCAGCTCGGCCGAACTCAACTCATCGCGCACCCGCCCCACGATCTCATCGGCGATATCCGCCGCCACCGCCTGCTCGGTCATCGAAAGATAATGCTCGAAGAGCGCATCGGGCATCGCCCCCGAGTTCGCCCCGCCCCCCGCGGGCGATGAGCTGTGCAGGATCCGCCCGATCATCCTCTTAATTGAATGGAGCTCATCCTCCAGATTGCTCGGCTCCACCGGCTTGGTCTGGCGGGAGGACGCCACCGGCATCGAAACCACGGGCTGCTCGTCCTTGACCGGTGCCTCAGGCTGGGCCTTGGCGACTGTGGCTTCCTCTGCCACCGGCTTCTGGGACGACTCGGGTACCGCCGCGTACGCTCGCGCTGCCGCAACTCCGCTGATCGCATGAACCGCGGGCGACTGCGGCGCGGGCGACTCGATGGCCCTCCTCGGACGTCGCTCAGGCCGACGCGCCGGCACATCGTGATCGTCCGTCGCCGTGATCTCGACCATATTCTTCCCGCCCAGCCCCAGCATCCCCTTGGCCCGGAATGACCGTGTGTGCAGGATCACAGCCTCGGCGCCGAGGTCCTTCTTCACCTCCGCCAGGGCGTCCGCCATTGTTCGTGCTCGATAGACCTTGAGTGGCATCGGTGCCTTCCATGGCTGGCGGGATCGGGCCGAATCCATCCGGCCTACCGCGTGTTCTCAATCCATCTCCCCCGACCGATCGGCCGGCGCCAAAGAGCATAGCAGCATTCCCGCCGGCGTGCGCACGCTACGCCGCCGACCCGGCGCCAACAGCTTCTCCTGCCGTACCCGCCTCCGACGCCTCCGGCCACGTCACAAACCCCATCGACTCCACCTCCACACCCTGCACGATCTCGTTGTACCCGAGCACCGTCACCCCCGGCACGTGAGGCTCCAAGATCTGGTGCATCACGCCACGCACCGCGGGCGACGCCAGCACAATCGGAGCATGACCCGCTGCCGTCAGCGACGAAAGCGACTCCAGCACTCGGCCGGCCAGCTCGGTCGCGGCTCTCGGCGGCATCGTCACCACGGTCGTATCCCCGGACCGGTCGATGTACCCCTGCACGCGCTCTTCCAGTGCCGGATCGAGCGTCACACAATACAACTTGAGCACACCTTCCGGTGTCATCGTCGCGTACTGCTGGCTGATCCAACGCTTCAGGCTGTTGCGCACATACTCGGTCTGCACCGCGACATCCTTCGTCTTGGGCGCCCAATCCGCCAGGGTTTCCAGAATCGACTCCAGATCTCGGATCGACACCCGCTCGCGCAGGAGCGTCTGCAACACCTTCTGAAGATCGCTCGTCGTCACGATCGCCGGGATTGTCTCCTCGACAAGCCGGGCGGATTGCTCTTTCAGCTGCTCGATCAGGTTGCCCACCTCGTCCCGTGTCAGCAACTCGTCCGCATGCCGCTTGATCACCTCCGAAAGGTGCGTCGCCAGCACGCTCGAAGGTTCCACCACCGTGTAGTTCAGCGTCTCGGCTCGATGCTTCAGGCTCGGGTCGATCCACCATGCCTGCAACCCGAACGCCGGCTCCTTCGTCGGCAGGCCCTCGATCGGTCCCGAGGCCAACCCCGGATCCATCGCCATCAGGTACGCCGGCTCGACGCTCCCCTCCGCCACCGTCGCGCCTCGGATCTTCACCCGGTACTGTGTCGGCTCGAGCTGCATGTTGTCCCGGATCCGTACCGGCGGCATCACCAGCCCCAACTCCAGCGCCAGCTGCCGACGTGTCGAACTGATCCGCTCGAGCAAGTCGCCACCCTGGTTCGTGTCCACCAACTGCACCAGCCCGTAGCCGACCTCGAGCTCCAGCGTATCGATCTTTAACAACGTCTCGATCGGTGGCGGCTCGACCTGCTGGTCCTGAGCGATCTGCTCCTCTGCCTCCTGCTCGGCCACCTTCGTCCCACGCAAAATCCCGTATCCAATCAACGAGATCATCGCGGAACTCGCGATCAAAGGCACCGTCGGCAGGGGTGTTGCCGCCAGGAGCAACAAGAACGCGGATGTCATGAACAACCCGCGGGGCTGGCTCCCGAGTTGACCCGTGATCTCGGTACCAAGGTCCGCCTTGGCGCCCGACCGGGTCACGATCAATGCCGCCGCGATCGAGATCACGAATGAGGGCAGCGCGCTGGTCAACCCATCGCCGATAGTCAGCTTGGTAAACACTGCTGCAGTTTGACCCGCGGGCCAGCCCCGTTCGAGCGTCCCGATTGCGAAGCCGCCCGCGACGTTGATCATGGTGATCAGGATGCCCGCAACCGCGTCGCCCCGCACAAACTTGCTCGAACCATCCATCGCGCCGAAAAAGTCGGCCTCGCGCCGGATCATCTCCCGGCGTTCCCTCGCCTCGTCTTCGGTGATGATCCCCGCGTTCAGATCCGCATCGATCGCGAGCTGCTTGCCCGGCATCGCATCGAGCGTAAACCTCGCAGCCACCTCACTGATCCGCGTCGCCCCCTTGGTGATCACCACGAACTGCACGATCACCAGGATCAGAAAGATGATCACACCCACCGCGAGCGAGTCCCCCGCAACGAACGCGCCGAATGCACCGATCACCTTCCCCGCAACATTGGTCGCCGCCTCGGGTGTCGCTGCATCGGCCGTCAGAATCAGGCGTGTCGAAGCGATATTCAGCACAAGCCGAAACAGTGTCGTCGCCAGCAACAACGAGGGAAACACGCTGAAGTCCAGCGGATGCTTCATATAGATCGTCGTCAGCAGGATCACAACACCCAGGCTGATGTTGAGCGAGATCAGCAGGTCCATCGCCATCGGAGGCAGCGGCACAAGAATCACCATCAACCCAAGCATGAACCCGATCGGCACAACCAATGCACGGTACTTGGTGAAATTGGCGATCCACGCCGGCAGCACCAGCTCGGGAGGATTCGGGTTGGAGCTCTCGCTGGCCATCTGTATCAGGCACCTGCCGCCACGGGTTCAGGGGTGTTCTGCATCGAAGCCGCCCGACCATCAAGCCGGTACACATACGCCAGAATCTCCGCAACCGCCTCGAAGTGCTCCTCGGCGATCTCGTCGCCTTCACGCGTGCCCCAGTACAGCGCTCTGGCCAATGGCGGACGTTCCAGAATCGGAACCCCATTGGCCGAGGCAATGTGCCGAATCCGAATCGCCAGGATATCCGCACCCTTGGCGACCACGCGCGGCGCGTTCCAGCCATCTTTGTACCGAAGCGCCACCGAGAAGTGCGTCGGGTTGGTCACGATGACATCCGCATCGGGCACCTCGCTGGCGATCCGCTGCATCGCCACCTCCTGCGCGATCTTGAACCGCCGACGCTTCATCTGCGGATCGCCTTCGAGCGATTTCACCTCGTCCTTGACCTCCTGCTTGGTCATGCGAAGGTCTTTTTTGTGCTGCCAGCGCTGGTACAGAAAATCGAGAATCCCGATCACCAACAGGATCGAAAGCACCCAGGCCAGGATCTCGATCAGCACGTACAGCGTCACCATCGTCGCCTGCGCCGGATCCAGCAGTGGCAAGCGAACCAGCTTCGCCTCATTCCGCATGATCACCAGAATGACGATTGTGCCGACCACGGAAAGCTTAGCGATGCTCATGCCCGTCTGCATCACGCCGCGCAGACTCAGAATCCGCTTGACACCCGAGAGGGGATTGAGACGGTTGATCTTCGGAGTCAGCGGCTCGAACGTCACCATCGGCCCGACCTGCAAAAAATTCGACAGTAGAATAAAGAAGAACATCAGCCCCATCACAGGCCCGAGTGCCACCAGCAGGTCGAGTGCCGCGTCCCGGATTGCACCGCCGATCATGGCAAGATCCGGGCTGTGGTTGTTCGATGTGCCCGAGAGCAACCGACGCATCAGGTCGGCCATCCGTCCCGTGATGAATGCGCCGAGCATCGCCAACACGATCGCCGCCGCGATCAGGTCGATCGCTCCGGACAGGTCTTTGCTCTTCGGGATTTTCCCCTGTCGGCGCGCATCAGCGAGCTTCCGGCCGGTCGGGTCCTCGGTGCGTTCGCCCAATTCCTCAGCCATCAGGGCGCCCCCACCGCCGGCGCGCCGGCACCGACCCACTGCATCAGCACCGCCATGGTTTCACGGAGCTGGTCCTCGAACACGACCTGGATCGCGACGAGCGATCCGACGAGCGCCATCATCCCCGCGATGGTCTTGATCGCAAATCCGATGGAGAGAATGTTGATCTGCGGGATCGTTTTCATGAGCACGCCGCTGGCGATTGTTTCGAGCATCATGATCGCGAGCACCGGGGCCGCCACACGCAGCGCCAGTTCATACGCCGAGGTCATCAGCCCGACCAGCAGATCCACCGGCGAAGCGTGCAGCGTCATCGAACCGAGCGGGATCGTCTCATAGGTGCGCACAACCGCCAGGAACATGGTGTCCAGCCCGCCGAGTGTGATGAAAATCGCCACCGCAACATAAAACATGAGCTGGTCGATCACACCCGAGTTGCCCCCGACGACGGGGTTAAACACCTGCGCCAGCCCGAGGCCCATCTGCATGCCCATCAGTGTCCCGCCGAGCTGCATCGCCACGATCGGAATACTGGCGATGAACCCGATCGCCGCCCCGATGAGCGTCTCCGTCACCATGAGCTGTCCGATCGTGACAAGGCTGATGCTCGGCTCAACATGCCACGACTGGTTGAGCACCGGAAACACCGCGACCGCGAGCGTCACCACCAGAAAGACCTTGGCTTTGGCCGGGAGTGTGGCGCTGGCCACCACCGGGCTCATCAGCAGGATGCCGCCGAGACGAAACGCCACCAGCATCAGCAGGATCCCGTATTGAAAGATGGGCTCAATCGTCAGCATGACACACCTAGGGAATCGCAACCCACAACAGATCGGATGCAAACTCACCCAGCCGCTGCACGATCCAGGGCGTCAGAAAGACAACCACCGCCAGCATGACCACGATCTTGGGCACAAACGTGAGCGTCTGGTCCTGGATCGACGTCACCGATTGCAGGATGCTAATCACCAGCCCCACAACCACACCGGCGCCAAGAATCGGCAACACGATCTTCAGCGTCAGCAGGATCGTCTCCCGCACCAAATACACAAGAGATTCGTCGTACATCGCCCGCTCCCCTCTAGGTCAGCATCGCCCAAACGTGCTGCGCCGGCACAACCAGAATCGATGCCGTCTCGCTCGAAAGCCGAGGCGACATCCCATCGCGCGCAAAGCTCATCAACAACCCACCCACAACCAACTGCCAGCCGTCAACAAGCACAAAGAGCAGCAGCTTGAACGGCAAACTGATCAGCACCGGGGGCAACATCATCATGCTCATCGAAATCAACATCGCGGCGATCACCATATCGATCACCAGAAAGGGCAAATACACGCGAAACCCCATCAGAAACGAGGTCTTCAGCTCGCTCAGCATGTATGCCGGCACCAGCGCCACCATGTCCACATCCGCGCGTTTGAGCGAGCCCGGGTCCGATGTGTCCACACCTCGGTAGTTCAGGATCATGTACACACTCGACCAGTTGCCCGTGGCCTCGATCTGATCGAACATGAAATCACGCATCGGCTGCTTCGCGCGGTTCCAGAGCGTGTCATAATCACGGATCTCGCCCTGCTGGTAAGGCACCAGCGCCTCGTTGTAGACCCGATCGAACGTCGGCGCCATCACCAGAAGCGTCATGAAAAGCGCCAGACCCGTCAGCACCTGTGGCGGCGGGAGCGAGGGCGTGCCCATCGCCTGACGCAACAAACCCAGCACCACGAGGATGCGCACAAAGCTCGTCGTCATCAGCACGATCGAAGGCACCAGCGTGATGACCGAGAGCAGGATCATCACATTGATCGCTGCCGAAAGACCGCCACCGTCGGCAGGGCCGCCATCCTCGCCGGTGCTGTCCGGCCGGCCGGGCAGCATCCCGCCCGCCTCGGACAGGATCGACATCGGATTGACGGGCGCCGAAGCACCGGGCTGTGTCGGCATCATGGCGGGCGAAGCGCCGGGGTCGATGCGCACCTGCGCTGACACGCGCATCGCGCCGAGTGCACACACCACAGCAACAACGAGCAGACCGAGGATTCTCACGCCGGACCTCCCCGGCCGAGCCATGATTCATACCAACGTCCCCGCCGGCGGGTCAGATCCACGACCTCGACATCTTCGCCGAACTCCGAAGTGGACGGGGCCTCGAAGCCCGAGAGCATCGCATCAAATCCCGGCGAATCTCCCGAGGCTTTGTTCAGGATCGAAGCCACCTCGTCAGGGTCCGTCATTTCACAGAGCGTGTGCATCGAAGCACCACGCCCCATCTTTCCCGTTGCGGTCTGGCACAGCAGCAATATCCGACGATCGACCTGCAAGAGCACCAGCGTCTGGTTCCGCCCGAGCGGATATCGGCCGAGCACGCTCAGAATACCCGCGGGCGATCGCCCCCCCGCGCCGATTTTGCTCGACAGACCATTCGATTTCGCCGAGATCGCCTTGAAAACGACACCGAGGACAATGATGAGTGCGACCACGACTGAGAGCGAGGTGATCGTATTGGTCATCGAGCCGGGGCCGCCGATCGCTTCACCAAACGAGGGGTGTTGCGAAGTTCCCAGCGGGCGAGATTCCAGCGTTGCAGCGCCGAGCGATGATGCCGCAGCATGACCGCCGGCCTGTGGTTGATCGAAGGCTTGAGAGAGTTCCGTCGCCATGCGCCATCCTGGCTGTGCGAGCCCGGCCGATCCTCGGCCGCCGTTCTTTGGTCAATCAGATATCACGCTCGACCTGATCCGAATCGAGAATGTCATTCACGCGAATACAGAAGTTGTCGTTCAACACCAGCACCTCGCCCCGAGCGACCAGCCTCTGGTTGACATAGATATCCACCGGGTCGCCGGCGAGTTTGTCGAGTTCCACAACAGCCCCCTCGGCCAACCGAAGCACATCTTCAACCAGCATCCGAGTCCGCCCCAGTTCGATCGCAACATCGACATTGACATCGGAGAGCAGATCCAGCCCGCGAGGCAGAGGCTCGGTCGATGCCGGCGCCAGGTCGGGCGTCTCGTAGGCGGCCGGTTCGGCGTGTGCGGATGGAACCGATGGAGTGCCGGCCTCCACCGGCGGTGGTACCGGGCTGGTTGCTGCCGATGGATCCGTGACGGCCGCGATGGCCTCCTGCGCCGAACGCAGCGCAGCCTCGGCCATCTTCTCCGCCTCGGTCTGCGCCGGCGGGGAATCCGACTCAGAAGCTTCCGGTTCGGGTGGAGACGGATCGCCTCCACCGTCGATCGGGTTCTGTGAGGTGTCTTGTTCTTCGTCTGCCATCATCGACTCCGCCGATCTGCGCGCTCTCCCGGCGCACAGCCAGCATCGGTGATCGGATCGGTCAGACCATACATTTCTGCGCCATCGCGCCGAGGTTGCGCCCGGAACTGCGCAGAATCTGCGCCGGCTAGAAATCTGCCGGTGTGCCTCGGAGTTTCGGGATCAGCACGTGCACCACCTTGGGCTCGTTGTCCGCATCCACCCCAAACACATCCTTGAAGTAGACCTCGAGCTTGCGCGTGAGTGTCTGGAGCTCGGCCTCGCGGAGCTGGGTGTGCGTCGCCTTGCGGATCAGTTCGCCGATACCCGCGGTGATTTCGGCCTTTCGACGATCAAGCTCGGCCTGAACCCGCTCCTGATCCTTTCGTTTGACCTGAACAACTACCTCGGTCTCCCACTGCCAGACCCGGCCCGTGTTCATGTTCTGGAACCGATCCGAAACAACCTCAACCTCGACTAGAGCATCAGGGTCGTTCTCGGGATCGCCTTGGATCTCCGCCGCGGCTTCGCTCGGGCCCTTGCCGGACATGAAGATAAACGCCCCGACCCCGAGCGTTTCGATAAGCATGATGCCCACCACGATCAACAGGATCTTCTTCGATCCCTTCCCGGTTGATTGCTGCTCTTCCTCGGTCGCTTCCGCTGGTTTTTTCTCGTCGGCCATCGTCGTCTCCACCGGCTTCCCGGCTCATCAATGAACGGTCGGACTGGTCCCGTTCGGGTCCGGATTCACCTCATCGGGCAGAATCTCGGTCAAAATCACCTGCACACGTCTGTTCTGTCCCATGGCTGTTCGGTCTGCCACGTTCGTACTGATCGGCTCGGAGCTGCCCACAGCGGTCATCACGAGCCGGCTTGATTCGATCCCCTGTGTGACCAGAAAGTCCTTGACCGCCTTGGCGCGCAGGAATGACATCCGATCCACATCGCCGGCCGCTGCCCGGTCGGCCCGTCCGAAGGCGTGACCTCGGATCTCGATCTTGAACCGCAGGCCGCGGAGCTTGGGCACGACCTCCTGGATCAGATATTTCTGCGTTGTTTCCGAGATCTCGGACGAGCCGGCCGCGAAGGGCACCGTGGTGCCCACCACCGTCTTGACGCCGTCGGCAACGTATGACGAGCTTGGGTCAGGCCCGGCCGCCGAGGGCGTGCGCGATTGCCCCTGCTGCGCCTTCTCGCCCATCCGATTGATGATCTGGTCGAGTTGGCTGAGCGTGGAATTGGCCGGCGGCTCACGCGAACTGATCTTCCCGACGCCACCCTCATATCCAAAGGCTTCCTTGATCGATTCGATGACTTCCTGATATTCGACTTCCTTTTTCAGTTCGCTGAAGGCCGCGAGAAGAATGAAGAATGTCAACAAGAGCGACATCAGGTCGCCATAGGTCACCACCCACTCGGGCACATCTCCGCCGCCGGACGATTTTTTCTTCTTGGCCATCGGGTGGACCTCCCCCGCCTCGGATCAGGCGGCCTCTTCGAGCACCCGGTCTCGCTCTTCCGGCGAGAGGAACGTCGCCAGCTTTGATTGCACCACGCGGGGGTTATCGCCCGACTGGATCGCCATCACGCCCGCGATGATCACCGTCTTGGCGAGCACTTCCTCCGAATCGCGGGCCGTGAGTTTTTCCGCGATCGGGCTGGCAAAGAGGTTGGCGACCATCGCGCCGTAAAGTGTGGTGATCAGCGCAACCGCCATACTCGGGCCGATCGCCGACGGGTCTTCCATCGCCTGAAGCATGAAGATCAGACCCAGCAGCGTCCCGATCATTCCGAAAGCCGGTGCATACTTGGCGATGGAGTCAAGAATCTGCTTGCTCTCGGCGTGCCGATCCATCATGGCCTCGAGCTCGGTGTCCATGATCTCTTTGATGAGCTCCGGATCTGTACCGTCGACCGCCATTTTGATGCCGCGCACGATGAAGGGGTCGCGCATCTCATCGACCATATTTTCAAGACTCAGAATGCCCTCGCGGCGGGCAAGCTCGGCATATTTCACGAGATCAAGAATGATCGCCACGATATCGGTCGGGGTGGAGAATACCGCTTTGAGAATCACGGTATGCAGTTTGAGCATCTTGGCCAGCGGGAAACAGATCGTCACCGCGCCAATCGTTCCGAGTACGACGATGACCAGGGACACCGGATCGACCAACGCCATCGGGCTTCCACCCATGATGATGCCAACCACGATCGCCATCACAGCGATACCGATTCCAACTATGGTCCCGATATCCACGCGGACTGTCCCCTGCTCCAAGCCCGGCGATCCGTCGCCCAAATGCCTGCTTCGGAGATCGTCGATCCGCCCCGGCCTCTTGAGGGGGTTTGACCGCTTCGGCCGCTAATCCACAGGTGCCAGACGACGCAAGTGCCGGCCGTACTCGATCACACGTTCGATAACCTCGGTCATCTCTTCTTTGACCACGATGTGGTCGCCGTTGATCAGTGTGATGATCGTGTCCGGCCGCTGTTCGATCAGCTTGATCAGGTCCGCATTGAGCACGAACCGCTGGCCATTGAGACGTGTCACCAGAATCACGAGCCAACCTCCGCCGTGGTTATCGGCCCAGAACCAGCAACTGCTGAATCAGCTCATCGCTCGTCCGGATCACCCTGGCCGATGCCGAGTAGCCCGTCGATGCGAGGATCAACTGGATGAACTCCTGACCAAGATCAACGTTGGACGTCTCGAGCACACCCGAAACCACCCGGCCCGTTCCGAGCTGCTGGGGCTCGGTGATCACCGCAGGCCCGCTGTTGGGCCCGACGCGGAACAGGTTCTGGTCGATCTCAACCAGACCCTCAGGAACAGTGAATGTCGCGATGGCGAGCTGGCCCAACGGCCGCAAGAGCCCATTGGTAAACGTCCCCGTGATTTTGCCATCCCCGCCGACCGTGTAGTTGTTCAACGTTCCGATCGGAACGCCATCCTGCAGGGTCGAGAGGAGTGTGCTCTCGGTATCGGTCAGCGCTGTCACGCGGTCACCATCGGAATTGAACTTGATCTCAAAGGACAACGGCGTCGCGGCGCCGGTCCCGTCCCGATCGAGCACGACCGTGGCTGACTGCGGACTCACGAGCTTGCCGAAGTTGTCAAACTGAAACTGCCCAGTCCCGATCGCCGGGCCGCCAGCCGTGTCATCCGGACTCTCCGCGTAGTACCGCCATGTCGTGCCCGCATTGTCCTTCGACTCAAGCACCAACGAGAGATCCACCCGCAGCGGCGTGCCGAGCGAATCGTACACCGTAAACGCGGTCTTGACCGACTCCCCCGAAGACTCGGCGGTCTGGTTCACTAGAAACGGCTGAGAATCAAGCGTTCCATCAGCATTGAAAATTCGGATGTCCTCGCCAGTGATCGTCAGGTTATTGGTATCACCTGAATTGCCAACCACTGTGAAGGTCCCGGTTGCCGGGTCAACACTCACCCCCGGCTGCTGGCCGTCGGCGTTCAATCCGACATCCGTGCGCAGCCCGAGCGTGGCGGACATAAAATCCATAAAATCCTGAACCGTGCTGGCGGCTTCGACCAGGAATCCCGCAGCACCAAGGATCTGCGTCCCCTTCTCCACACCATCGATCCGGATCGTCTGACCCGCGGTCATCAACGGCGTCCCCGATCCGGGCGACAGCGGGTTCTCGATCTCGGTCAGCAGACTCGTCGATTCAAGCACATTCGGTGATGTCGGCGGCACCGTCGCGCCGGCTACCACCTGAAACCCGGTTCCGGTCGTGCCGAGCAGCGTGTGCGTTGACCCGGTCGTCGCCACCGTCCCGGACGCATCCAGATTACCGGCCATATTCACACTGGTCGTGGCCTCGGCAATGGTCAACGACCCGACCGGGATGTTGATCCGACCGAGTTGCCCGGTTTGGATCTGAAAGTTCTCATCGACGCTGTAGCCCTTGACGTAGTTGCCGTTGATCGAGGTCAGAAAGTCATCCCGATCGGTCCGAAAGGCCCCGACGCGGGTATAAAGCTGATCATCCCCCCGCTCGACAATGAAAAACCCGTTGCCCTCGATCGCCAGATCCCGCCCATCACCGGTGCCGTTGAGCGACCCGCCGTTCATGTTGCGCTGCGTGCCGGCAACCGTCACGCCCTGTCCGAACTGAATCGGGTTGGAGCCGCCGGTCGAGGTTCCGGGGGTCGAACCCTCCGAGACAGTCCGCGAAAGCGCGTTGGCAAAGTTCAATCGCCCCGACTTGAAGCCATTGGTATTGACGTTGGCGATATTGTTGCCGATAACGTCGATGTTTCTCGCGTTGGCATTGAGCCCGGAGAGACCGATGAACAGGCTGGTGGTTGAAGCCATGGATTCTCAATTCATATCAAGAAATTAATCAAACTCAATCAATATATCATGTCAGGCAGCTTCGCCGTCGGCCAGGATCTTGAGCACGTCGGCGTTGTCCGCCAGCCCGCGCAGACCACCGGTTGTCGGGCTCGAGCTCGGCGGCTCGGCGAAGACGATCGAGTCGATCTGCGTGCTGATCCCACCCTTCGTGTCGATCGTGCCGCGCACGGTGCGCATCGTCACGTCGAGTTCGATCGCCATGCCGTCGAGCATGACCACGGTCTCGTGCGCTCCCTGCTGTTCGGCGCGGTCCGCAGCCGACGCCAGCCGCTGCATCTGATCATCCGAGAGCTTGAGGTCCACGCCCTGCCCGATCTTGACCGGGAGGGATGCATTGTCGATCTCAGCCGTCGCCTGATCCAGCTTCGATGCAAAGGGCGACTTCCCATTGAGCACCCGCCCGACCGCTCGGGTCGCGCTCGAAGCCAATCCCGGCAGGCTCAACAATTCCAGCGGGGAAAGCGTCATGACGCCGACCCTCCCGATGAGCCATCTGCACCGAGGATCGTGCCGACGGACCGAAGATCCACCAGCGCCCCGTCATCCAGCCCGACCTGGATCCCATCGGAGCTCTGGGTAATGCTCGTGACCAGTCGCGGGTTCAGCGGATCATCCGTCGTGGCGATCCGCTGCCCGATCAGGCTCGCGGCTCCTGTGAACTCGCTCCGATCCACCAGCGACGAGAGTGTTTTGTTCAGCGATGTGTCCGACTCGATCGACCGGATGGTCGAGAGTTGGTCCAAGAGCGCGCCGGTGTCGTTCGGTTCGAGCGGGTCCTGATTGCCGAGTTCAGTCAGGATGATCTTTGTGAATGAATCCGAATCGAGCGTCCCGAACCCTCGCTCCGGAGCGGGCGCAGGCAGAGCCCCGCCCACAGCTTCCGTGGCTTGCATACCGACACCTCCCCTGATGCCCGGATCTCCGGGCGCAGGATCGCACCGTCACCGGCGGCCGCTTCCGTGCGCGCTGCACCAGTCACACCCCAACAGGTCTGAAACCTCAGACCACAGTGTCCAGACGGAGCCACCCAGCCAGGGGCTCGCCCTCGCGTCCGTGCGAGAGCTCATCATCTGTCGCCGAGTCCGCTCCGCGAACCCCGGCCTCCTCTGATTCCCCGGGAATCCCGTCCCGGTTGCCTTGCGGGCGATCCTCGCCCCGGCCCGAATCAGTCTGCCGATCGTCTCCCGATCCGGCATTCTGTCGAGTCAGTCCGTGCTGAGCCTCCGGCCCGGCCTCGTTCTGACGTCCGCTCTCGGCCGCTCCTGCGTGCCGCACGTCCAGGCGATCCACCGTGATGCCTCGACGCTCGAGCGAATGTTTCAACAACTCGACATGCTGTTTCAGCAAATCGTGTGCCCGTTCATTTGTGGCCTCGATCGACCCGTCAACCCGGCCCTGAGAGAGTTTCAGTGAGATTTTCACTGTTCCCAGATCATTCGGATCGAGCTTGAGTTTCAGCGTGCCACCACGCTGGCGCAGCACCTGCGCCAGGCCGCGCTGAAGCTGCGCCTCAAAAGTCTTTCCTTCCCGCCGAATCACGCCTCTCGACTTGACCGCCCGTTCGGGCCCGGC
>DRKT01000237.1 GCA_011053195.1 Phycisphaerales bacterium
GCCGACAGGTTCAGACAGACATTGGCCGCCCCGCCCGCTCGCTGCTCCCGCCGCTGCACATGAAGCACGGGCACCGGAGCATCGTTGGAAAGGCGGTCCGCATCGCCATAGATCAGCTCATCGAGCATCAGATCGCCGACCACGATCACACGGAAGGGTCGAAGCTTCGAGATGGATTCGCTCAGTGAAGCCACAGCCGAGTTTACTCCGGCAATCTGGCTGCGGCCGAAAGCACCTTCTCAGCCAACGCATCGCCGCCGCTTCTCAGAAAAACCTCAAGCCTCGGCCTGACCACCGGACAGGGCCAGTCCGCCGCAGGAACTGATTTCAGCTTGGCCCAGTCTTTGGCTGTCGTCACCATCGCCTCGGCCCCGGTCGCCGACCGTATCAGCCTCCGCACCGTTCGAGTCGAATACGGGTCATGATCCCGAAGCACGATCGGCGTCAACACATCCCCCGCCTCGGCCTCGACCTTTGCAAGAAACGGTGCCGGATTCCCGATCGCGCACACCGGCAACACCCGCTTGCCAGCAAGCCACGACACTGGCTGAAACCCATCAACCCCGAGAACGTCCACTCCCGTCCATCGGTGCTCACCCACGACCACCAGCACACCGGGGTTGAGTGCCATGACCTCGTTCACAATCCGAGTCACCTCGGCCTCGACCACCGCCTCGGCGTGCATCACCGCCACCACATCCGCACGCCGAAGCGACGCCATCGGCTCTCGAAGCCGACCGATCGGCAAGGGTTCATCTTCCAAAGGCCGTTTCGAGGCATCAAGCAACACGATATCGAGCTGCCGAGCGATCCGGCGATGCTGAAACCCGTCATCCAGCACAATGCAATCCACCGACTCGCCCTCGGGCGTCGCGAACAGTTCCATCAGGCCGAGCGTCCGGTTCGGCTGGGCAACCACCGGCAACCCCGGAAAGATCGCACGATACTCCTCCGCCTCGTCGGATCGGCCATCGCGCCGGCGCGACGAGCCATACCCGCGCATCGCCACGCATGGTCTTCGCCCCGCACCGACCAGAAGATGGAGAATGTGCGCCACCATCGGCGACTTGCCCGTCCCCCCCACCGAGACGTTCCCCACGCTGATCACCGGCCGATCAAACGTCACCACACGCCGGCCCCGATCGAATGCCGCATTGCGCCGCGCAACAGCCGAGCAATACACAACCTGAATTGGTTTCAAAAAAACCTTGATCAACGAATACAATCGGCCGCCCCCCATCAGCGCGGCTCGTTCTCATCCGTGTCGGCCAATCGCAGATTGGGCTCCCCGACGTCCCGCTGCCGATGCTCCGACACGATCCGGTACACATCCTCCTGCATCCGACGCCTCTCCCGCCGCAGCTCCCGGCGCTGGTGAGACATGAGCCTCGAACTGTTGATCGCATCGAGCATCGCCAGCACCACAAGCATCCCGAGCAGACCGATGAGCATCGCCCAGGTCAGCATGAAAGGCCTCGGGTTCGCCGAGGTCCCGATGCCGAACAGGTACACGATCAACGGCTGCGTCGCCATCATCACGATACTGCCGGCCGTGCGGATCCGCCGACGGGATGCCGGCATGTCCGCATGCCGCATCGCCAGCACATACCCCGCCAGAATCAGCATCAACCCGGCCGCGGGCGGCACAACCACCCACAAGGGCAGGGCCGGGACATCCGCAGCAGCCATCATGCCCCCACCTCCACCGACCACGCCGAAAGCCGATCCAACAGCATCCGCATCGGCAACCCCATGATCGTCCCCGGATCGCCCTCGTATTCGATCGGCCAACCCGCTGACAAACGCTCGTCGAGGTTGTACGCCCCGGCTTTCCCACGCCACTGGCCGCTCGCGATGTACGACCCGATCTCGCCCTGATCCACATCGCCCCAGCGAACCACGGCCGAGTCATAGAACAACTCGCGATGTCCCGTCGCCGGGTTCACCAAAGCCACGCCGGTCAGCACACGGTGCGTCCGCCCGACAAATCCCCGCAGCATCCGCTCGGCATGGGCCTCATCCGAAGGCTGGCCGAGCACAGCGCCACCATCCACACACACGGTATCCGAACCCAGCACGACCACATCACCGTCCCCGGTAATCCCCTCGCAGCCGCCGGCCGCCTTGAGATACGCCAGCGCCATCACCCACTGCTCCGGCTCGACACCGCGCCCGGCCACCAGCCCGCTGTCGTCCACCATCGTCGATGCCAGTTCATACCGAACGCCGGCCCGGTCGAGCAGCTCCCGGCGACGCGGGCTCCGGCTGGCCAGCACCAGCCTCGGATGAATTCTCTGTTCATCAACCAAACATTGCTCTCCAAGCCCACAGTCTACGGACCAACGCCCCCCATCGCACTCCGGCTATCGTTGCTGCATGCGGGCTCACCTCCTCCAGCTCGACCTCGTCTGGGAAAATCGGCGCGCCAACTTCGAGCTCGTCCGAAGGGCACTCTCAGACACCCCCCCAGACCGCGGCGACCTCGTCATCCTTCCCGAACTCTTCGACTCCGGCTTCAGCCTCAACACCCCGGCGACCGCCGACCAGAACAACGAAACACTCCATTTCCTCCAATCCATCGCGACCGAGCTCGGCATCACCATCCAGGGCAGCCGAACACGCATCCCCTCCCCAAACGCCAAAGCCACCAACAACGCCACCATCATCGCCCCCGATGGCCGGCTCCTCTGCGAATACGCCAAAATCCACCCGTTCACCTTCGGCAAAGAGCCCGAAGCCTTCGCCGGCGGCAACGAGCCCTGTCTCTACACATGGACCGCCGACGATGAATCGTTCCAAGTCTGCCCCGCGGTCTGCTACGACCTGCGCTTTCCCGAGCTGTTCCGCCGGGGCCTCCTCGCCGGCGCCGAGGCCTTCGCCATCGGTGCGAACTGGCCCCAAACCCGACAGGCCCACTGGCGGGCGCTCGCCATCGCCCGAGCCATCGAAAACC
>DRKT01000238.1 GCA_011053195.1 Phycisphaerales bacterium
AGTGTGCGAAAGACCATCCCGGACAGATCAGCGCTGAACGCGATCTGTCCGCGGACGATCCCCTGCGTCCGGGCTGTAAAGCCGCGAGACCCGAAGCGGATCTCCTCGGCCAAGACGTAGAGATCATCGCCGATCGTCACCGAGTTTCGGAACGAGCAGTTGTTGATCCGCAGGAATGCCCCGAGGTCTTTGGTTCCACGCTTGCGGTTGAACATCCAGTTCATGAGTTGGGCCGCCGCTTCGACCATCAACACACCCGGCAAGATCGGCGCCGAGGGGAAATGCCCCGGCACCCAGAACTCGTCGGCCCTGACATGCTTGAGCCCGATCGCCCGCGAATGGTCCTCGGCGATGTAGACAATCGCATCGAGCAGCGACATCACATCGCGGTGGTCGATCCACTCGTGGATGCCATCCTTGCCGCAGACCCGGGCCGAGGCGTCGATCCTGGTTGTATCAAAGATCGCACCATCCCTGCCATCAACCACCAGAGGCGAACCAGATGACACCACATCGCCCATCGCTACCCTCCGACTCGACGATCATGAACTGGGCTGGTCTCGGAGCGTCAGGATCTCTTTGCGGATCTCCTGCGCCAGATTCCGGACATCCTGTAAGGCCTTGCGGGCCCGTGTGCCTGCAGCCTTGTTGCCGCCTTCGGCCTTGGCGATATCGTCTTCAGCCTGCACCACCGCCTGCTTGAGCTTCTCGAATGACTCCATGCCAGAATCTCCTCATCGGGGACCGGACACAGCCGGGCCCTGCATTGAACTGTCCAGCCGGCGCCCCCACCGGCGGGAACACCGAACCATCGGCTGGCCAGACTCTACCCCCCTGACGACGCCAACGCGATGTTTGCCGAGTATAATCCAAACACGCGGTCAGAGTTTCGACAACTGGCTCATCAACGTCTCGATCTTCTCCAAAGCCGCGCGGACGTACTTCCGGTCGCCCTCGATTCCGATGAACCGGGGCACCGCGGCAGCAAGCAAAACGCGTTTGATATTGGCCAGATCGGTATCGCACTCCCCGACGTCCAATCCCCGGGCCTTGCGCTCCTTGCGCATCAACGAGAACGGCTTGATTCCAAAGAGCCGATCTTCGTGCCCCCAGAAAAGATGCTCCAGATACACCGCATCCTCAACCCAATGACCCGCATGGATCAATGCCAGGTCGATCAGGACGCACCGATCGGGATGTCCATCTCCGCCGGGCATGTGCAGCGCGTTGCCCGGATGAAGATCGCCATGACACCACGTGTTGATCGGCCGAGCTTCCCACCGCTCCAGCAGCCTCGGCAAAGCTTTCTGCACCGTGCGGATCGCCTCATTCCATCGCTGCCACTCATCAATCCGGTTGTCTTTCGCCGAGGTCCGGCTTCGTGCGAAAATTCCGGCCCAGTCCGGAGACTCGGGCGGAGCATCCAACTTCGGACGCTTCTTCAACGATCGGGCGTGAAACTCGGCAGCCGCCCGGATGAGCCCTCGGATCGAATCTTCACTCAGGTCCCCCGCAACAGCCTGACCCTCCAGATTCTCCAACACGAGCCAGCCGAGGTCATACTCCCCCAGCTCGGCACCGGAACAGAACACCCGTGGCGTCGGGTGCGGAATCTGCCCCACGCGCACATCACGATCCAGCCCGTGGTCCCCGAGCCGGGATGTCCACGACAGTTCGACGCCGCCGACAGGAAGCTTGATGATCACCGGACAAGGCTCTCGATCATCGGTCCACGTCGCATGACCCGTGGCCGCCCCGCCGCGTTGCCAATCCGCATGGAACCACTCGATGTTGCTCAATCTGCCCTCACATGCCTCGATCAACGCGGGTTCGAGCGCTCGGGCAAGAGCGGATGGATCGTCGCCGGGTTCCGTAGGCCGCGTCTCGGGCTTGATCATGTCGGGGTGGCCCTCCTGTGCGCTTCCGATCAGCTTATCCGATCCCGGCCGAGAGGTAAATCGACAGGATCTCGGCCGGGGTCAGCGACTCGGCCCGGCGCGTGCGATCCAGCCCTTCCGGGAGTACATAGGGCTGGCGGACCGTCCGCCCGAGCTGCTTGCGCCGGTGCTGCATGAGTGCCTGACAAAAATGTGCGAAATCCTGCCGGTTGATCTCGGGCGCCTCAGCCTTGGGTATAAGGGCAACCATGGCGCTGGCAACCTCGGGCCGGGGCCAGAAACAGGCATTCGGAAGCCTGGCGATGATGACTGTCTCCGCGAATGTCTGCACGACCACCGACAGCCCGCCATACGCCTTGCTGCCCGGCGAAGCGCCGAGCCGATCCGCAACCTCGCGCTGGATCGTCACAAACTGACCTCGGCAGCGCCGGTTGCCCGTCACGAGCGCCAGCATGACCGGCGTGGCGGCGCCGTACGGCAGGTTCGACACCAACTTGAACGACCGATCGCCGATCGCCGAAAGGATCTCGCCCGAAAGTTCATGCTTTGAAGCGAGGCAATCACCCCGGATCAGTGTCAATCGGGGATGTTCGCCGAAACGTTCGCCGAGCAGATCGACCATATCGGGGTCCAGTTCGCAGGCGATGACCTCGCAGCCTCGGTCGAGTAGTTCCTCGGTCATGGTTCCCGTGCCCGGTCCGATTTCGAGGACCAGTTCGCCGGGCGAGAGGTCGGCCGCATCAACGAGCTTTCGGATGAGGTTGTGGTCGATGAGAAAGTTCTGCCCGAGCCGATGCCGGGGCGACATCCCGCGGTCGGCCAGGAGTTCCCGGATCTCGGCGAGTGTCTGCATCGCGGTGGATGACCTCGTTCAAGCGTCAAGCGCGGTCAGGAGTCGGCGCGGGGGCGGCCGGTGCCGAGTGTGATGGCATTCTTGCCGGCGCGTTTGGATTCGAGCGCGAGCTGGTCGGCCTTGTGGAGCAGTTCCTCGGCGGTCATGCCATCCCAGGGGAATGTTGCCAATCCACCGGAGATGGTCAGCCGACCCGGCGCCTCGATGCCGAGCTTCGGGAATCGCTGGGCGGTGATCTCTCGCTGGAAGCGCTCGGCGATGTGTGCGAAGTCGGAGGGGTGCGCCGAGTGCTCATCGCGTGGACCCTCGGGCTCGTAAAAGATGACTGCGAACTCGTCGCCTCCGATCCGGCAGATCCGATCGGTCTGGCGGGTCAGCGTGCGCATCAGGCGAACGGTTTCGCGCAGAATCATGTCACCCGCATCGTGCCCGAACTCATCATTGAACGACTTGAAGTTGTCCAGATCAAAGACGAGCACCGTGAGCATGTGGCGACGGGCCTTGGCCTGCGCGATCGCGGCGGCGAGGAAGCGGTCGAAGTAGCGCCGATTCCACGCGCCGCTGACGGCATCGGTCAACGCCTCAGCCCGGAGCCGGCGGTGCTGCTCCTCGAGCGAAAGCCACCCCGCAAGCCACCGGGCGTGCTCGGTAAGCTCGGGATCGGTTGCCCGTGTTTGGCCCGGGGGGATCATGGATTCCGGATTGAGCTCGGCGTGCAACCAGCCGAAGTGCTGGACGCCGAACACCACTTCAACAGCATCATCCGGCGCGACGGGATGGTCGAGATCCTTCGGTGCAAACGCAAGCTCGGCCCGGCCTGTGCGAGCCCTCAGGATGTTCATGGCCGGCTCGATGATCCGGCGCCCGCCGAGCATCACCGCCACGAGGGCCGCATCGCCCTGCGCCGAGATCGTCCGGGGGAGTCCTTCGCAGACCGATGCTTCTGGGAATGCCGGATCGGTCTCGGCCGGTGTGTGCTCAGGATGAGCAGCATTGCCGGACTCACCGACACTCGGCCCATCGGCGAGCATATCTGAATAGCCCATCGTCGGAGCCGGAATGCTTGGTTCTGGCGCTTTGGGAGAGCTGGGCGCTTCGGGCCGAGGTGCCACCTCGGGCGTCGGGCCGTGCCCATGGATCATCTCGTGGAGTTCTTCAGATGGAACGGTCGGGCTCACCGCGATGTCATACGCACCGGAAGGAGGATGGTTCGCCTGAGCGCACACGACCATGACGGCTTCGGGGATGATCTTTCGAATGGCCTTGGTAAAGTCGTCGGCGCTGCCGGCGCGACCACCGACGTCCGAGCCCTGCCCGACGATAACAACCGTCCGTCTGGCCGGGCCGCCGACGGGGTTGGCCAGCTCGCCGATGGCGTCGAAGGCGGAGCGCACACGGATAAGTTCAATATCTGGATCGAGCCTGAGTTTTGTATCGAGCCCCGTCTGGCCGACGAGCACCACGCGGGCGTCGTAGGCGTCCTGCCCGAAGCCGGGGTGACCCTGGGTTGTGCTCGAGCTGGGCATCAGTCTCCATCCAATTCCGATTCGTCCGCCAGGAGCATCCCGAGCTCATCATCGGTCAGCAGCCGGCCGGGTGGGCCGTCGTTCTCGATCTGGTTATCGGCTCGGCCGGGTTCGGACTGGAGCCGGGGTTCATCGGTCAGCTTGAGCCTCGGAATCGGGGCCGAGCCTGCCGGCCGGGTGGCGGGCGCCGGCGGATCGTCCAGGCCGAGCTGGGAAAGCTCGAGGGGTCTGAGTTTGATTGGGGCCTGATGCTGGTACACCCAGAGCCGGAGCCACGGCGCATAGCGTTTGCACGAGGTGAGCAGGGCGCGTTTGCCCCGCAGCTGCGCGGGCTCGACGAGGACCAGAATCGCGCCACCGCCCGGGGCGCCGCCGATGCTCCCGATGTCACATATCTCGGCCATGGTTTCAAAGGCGCCGTGGCAGATCGTCACCCCCACGCCGCGCGATTCGAGCGAGAAAAGCAGTTCCGTCGGCACCTCGCCGGCGCACCAGAGCACGCAGACGGCTCGATCGGTCGAAGTCTCGGGGGCACTGGCCATCAGGCGCAGTGTATCCAGTGTTGAGAAGATCGTGCTCAGTGACAACCGACAGCCTCGTTCAGAAGGATCTCCGCAACGCGCTCGGCGCCATCCGCCGGCCCGAGCCCATCCATCGCCCGCTGCATCCGCCCGCGTGCGTGCTTGTCAAACAGTGCTCTGAGCGCGTCGAGGTTGGTTTGGACATTCAGATCGGGGTCGACCCTGTCGGTTGCGATGATTACGCCGCCGATTTCTTCGAGCTCGCGCGCGTTGAGCCGTTGGTGCTCGTCACGGTGGTATGGGTATGGCAGCACAATCGCGGGTGTGTGCGAGGCCCAGAGTTCAGCAACGGCGCCCGCCCCGCCGCGCGTCACCGCCGCATCCGCCGAAGCCAATGCCAGATCCATGCGCTCAAAGTAAGGCCGGACCACCGCATGTATACCAATTGATCGATAGGCGCTGCCAACCTGATCGGCGCCCCCGGGGCCGGTCTGGTGGATCACCTGCCAGCGGTCGAGCCCGCATTCATCGTGCAGCAGCGTCAGCGCTTTGACGAGAAAGGTGTTGATGGATGAAGCACCCTGGCTGCCGCCGGTGATCAGCAGCGTCGGTCGATTCGGTTCCAGACCGAGCATGTGTCGAGCCGGAGCCGCAGCCGGAAGAAGGGCATACCGGGCGCGCACAACCGGGGCGATGCGCTCGAACTTTGGAGAATCGACCGGAGCGCTGCTCAGCACACGATCGGCGTGGCGCGCGATCCAGCGGTTGGCCTTGCCCGGCACCGCGTCGAGGTTGACCAGCACACTGGAGATGCGTTGGGCGCGGGCGGCCTGAATCGCAGCGGGCGAAACAAACCCACCCGTGGCGACGACGACCACCCGTTGGCATGTCGCCGAAAGTTCTCGGATGGCGCTTCGCGCGGCTCGCACCGAACCACCCCACGAGCCGACGAACCGGATCAGTCCCCTCGGCCTGAAGGCGAGTGGTTTGGCCGGTGAAACAAACGATTGAACGGGTTCGCCGGCAATGGATTCATTGGAAAGCACCTCGGCGTCGATGGCGCGGTCCGAGATTAGAAAGGCGAAGCGGGTCGTGTTTGTCGACACCTGTTCGAGGCTCTCGGCGATGGCGAGGTTTGGATGGATGTGCCCACCCGTTCCGCCACCGGCAAAGAGGATGCCCAGTTCTGTCTGCACACTCACGTGACGACGCCCGGAAGCCTCGGGCCCTCCGCGCGGCTGGCGTGTTCCTCGTCGACGGATTCGAGTTCGGACGGGGATTCACACTCGAAGCGGTCGAGTCGGATGAGCATGCCGATGGCGGCGCAGGTGAGGATCCAGCCCGTGCCGCCGGAGCTGATCAGAGGCAGGGCGATGCCCTTGGTCGGGGCGAGCTTGGTGACGACGAGCAGATTGATGCAGGCCTGGAGCCCGATGGTCGCCATGATCCCGAGCGCGAGGAGGCGGGCGGCGGGCCGTTGCTGGCGGGCCATGATGTCCCGTGAGGTGGTGATGAGCAGGGCGTAGAGAAAGAGGACCAGGGCGACACCGAAGAGGCCGAGTTCTTCAGATATGATGGAGAATATAAAGTCAGTCGTATCTTCCGGGAGGTAGCCGAATTTCTGGAGCCCGTTGCCGAGGCCTCGGCCGACGCCCTCGCCGCCGGCGATGGCGCCCATGGACTGGATGATGTGAAAGCCCGCACCGGCTGGGTCGTCGTAGGGATTGACAAAAGAGGTGATGCGGTGCATGCGGTAGGTCGAGGAGAACAGCCCGGCTGCGACCGCGCCGGCAGCGACCGGCGCCAGGGCCGCCATGTGCCAGAACCTCGCTCCCCCGGCAAGCAGGATCAGGGCCCCGGTAGCGCCGATGAGCAGGGCCGTGCCCATGTCCTCTTTCATGATGAGCAGACAGACCAGCCCGAGGCACGCCAGCATCGGCATCAGTCCACGCCAGAACGAGGCGATCCGATCGCCGGCCGCGACCGCACCCCACGCCATTAGCCCGAGCATCGCCCACTTGACCAGTTCGCTGGGCTGGATGGAGATGGTCCCCAGGCCGGGCGCCGGGATCTCGATCCAACGTGACGAGGCATTGATGTGTCGAGAGATGCCGGGGATGTAGACCAGCAGAAGCATCCCGATCATGACGGCTGTCGCGATGACCAGCACACGCCACCAGTGCTCCGGGTTTGGAGCGGTGAATCGCTCGATCAGGCGTTTCGGGGCAAAGGCTGTGGCCGCCATCGCCAGCAGCGCCAGGGCCGCGTACACCCCGATTCGCCCGGAGATGATCGTGACGGGGGAGAGCCCGCCATCACCCCGGATCGGTGCCTCCGCGGTGGCGGGCACGATCTCCATGCCCGCGCTGGTCACCATGAGCACGCCGATGGTCAGCAGCGCCAGCGCGCAGAGAAACAGGGTTTGACCGGGTCTGGGCACACTGACCTATCGACCCGAATAGACCGGGCGGTGCAGAAACCGGCCCAGCCGAAGCGGATTATCGCAGGATGTTCAGGCGGACCGTCGGATCGAGATCCGCCAAGGGGCGGGCGATCAGGTCGTACCCGTCCGCATCGACGATCGCGCATCGGACCAGCTCACCCGGGGCCAGTTGCTGGCTGGTCTGGACATAGGTCACGCTGTCGATCTGCGGCGCCTGGTGGTACGCCCGGCCCTGAAAGAGTGAATCGCCGGCGACTCGATCGATCAAAATATCAAGCTGAACGCCCGAGCCCAGCGGGTCGGCCTCATCCCATTGATCCGCGATGTACCGGGCCTGCTCGAAGGCGATGCGCTGCTGAAGGGCCATGATCTCGCCCTTTCGCCGGGCCTTGACCTCGGGCGGGACAGCCAGCGCCGGGTCCTGCTCCATCGTGCCCGCGGGCGTGCCCGGCTCGGCGGAATATTCAAACACCCCGAGGGCATCGAACCCGACCTCCTCGATGAACTCGAGAAGCTGCTCGTGGTCCTGCTCGGTCTCACCCGGAAAGCCCGAGATGAACGTCGTGCGGATCGCCAAACCCGGAATCCTGTCGCGGAGCGTGCGCATGAGGTCGGCCTGCTGATCCGCCGAGACGTGCCGGCGCATCTGTTCGAGCATGCGTTGGCTGGCGTGCTGGAGCGGGATGTCGATGTAGGGCAGGAGGTGGCCCTGTTCACAGAGGGCAGCGAAGGCGTCGATGAATTCGTCCCGGAAATTGCTCGGATAGGCGTACATGAGCCGGACCCAGCCCTGGCCGCCGGTTTCCCGGACCGCATCCGAGACGCTTTTGAGCAGTTGCGGCAAGCCCCCATTGCTGAATAGATCCGGCGCCGGCGTTTCCTTCCAGCCCAGACCGATGTCATCGCCATAGCTTGTCGTGTCCTGTCCGATGAGGTTGAGTTCGAAGACGCCGTCGGTGATGAGTTCTTTGGCCTCGGCGACCACGCGGTCGATCGGCTTGGATCGCATCTTTCCCCGGATTGACGGGATGGTGCAGAACGCACAGGCCTGGTTGCAGCCCTCGCTCATGCGGAGGTAGGCGTAGTGCCGGGGCGTGAGCCGAAGCCTCGCCGAGTCATCCTCGAAGTAGCCCACACCCTTGCCGTCCTTGCCGTTGACGGTCAGACCTGTGGTTTGCAACCCTCGATCCCGGGCAGCAACGAGCGCGTTGGATGCCACCCAATACTTCGGGCTCTCGTCGGGCGACAGATGATCCCGTTCGGGCCTGACACCCCGGACGGCTTCGATGATGTGGTCACGATCAAAGACGCCGATCATCGCGTCGATGCCCGGCTCCCAGTCGAGCATCTTGGCCTTGTGGCGTTGGACAAGACAGCCCGCGACGACGACCCGCTTGACCCGGCCGGCCTGCTTGGCGCGCACGGCGTCGCGGATGACCGCCATGGATTCCTCTTTGGACGCCTCGAGGAACCCGCAGGTGTTGATGACCACGGCATCCGCGGGATCGACACCCTCATCCACAGCGACCGAATCGCCCTCGGTGAACGAGGTGTTCTCGGTGTGGCCCGCATCATCCCAACGCTCGTCGTCGGTCGGGTGATAGGAAACGGGGATGAGCCCGTCCTGCGCGAGCGAGCCGAGCATGCGCTCGGAATCGACCAGATTCTTCGGGCAGCCGAGGCTGACGAAGCTGACGGTTCTGATCTCGGGCTCGGGTTGTGGGTCCGTATCGGCGGGCATATCGCCAATGCTAGGCCACGGCAGGATTTAGCCGACGCGGCGCGAGAGTTTCGGCGCGGGCTCGCTGATGGTGTCCAGTCCGAAGCCGGGCATCGGGTAGCTCCGCTGGAGGGCATCGGCAAGATGTTCCGGCTCGGCCGTCACGAAGAAACACATCTCGGACATCTGGGTCGCGCTGAAACGCAGCGCCCGGGGCAGGTTCTGCCGCGTCGTGGCGAGCATGAGTTCATCGCGCTCGAAACGAATCGGGAGGATGCGGAACTGCCACGCCTGGCGGGCGGTGATGCAGGAAGATGCCTCGGGCTCGATCTCGAACTCCATCGGGTTGATGGTGCCGGCGATCTGTTCGTACTGCATGGCCCACGCGTCCTCGATGACATCGGGGCTGATGGAGAACAGTTTCTCAGCCAGCTCACCGAAGGGGCGGGCCACGGTCCGCTGCTGGTCGAGAATGGTCTTGCGGTCGTGCTCGCTGAGCACACCGAGCTGGACGAGGATGTCACCGATTCGTAGCGCCATAGGACAGACTCCCTGCAAGGCCGACCGATCGGCCCCTTGCTGATGGGACAGGCATCGGCGCTTCGGATGCCGATCCGGTGTGCCGGAGGATGAATTCCACCCGCCGGGGTTCCGGCGGCGCCGTCTGGAGAGGCTGAACCCGCGGTCCGCGGGCGTCCGGTACGATCCGGCTGTGGTTCTTGGACCGATCGACCAATCCGGTGTCTCGGAGCTCGTGCCCATCGTGGTCGGGGCACACATTCGGGCGGAGCTGAACGACCGGTTCTCGGCCCATAGGCTCGCCGAGGCGGTGGATGCGGAGTTGCTCGCTCAGGGTCTTCCGCTTCGATCGGTGGTGTGTACGGATCTGTGGTACTTGAATGACGATCGGCTTCGACCGAGGCCGACGATCTCGGTGGGCGAGCCGAGCCTGAACGCGCTGACCGCATTTCTGGCGGACAAACTCCCGGATGTGTATTCGGTGCGTGATGAGCTGATCGTGCAGATGGATCTGAAGGGCGAGGACCACGTCGTCTGCTGCTGGGGCCGGGATGCGGAGATGACCCGCCGGGCGATTGCCGTCTTCTGCGAGCGGTATCTCGAACAGTTTGTGCGGCTGATCAGCGGGTCGGTCTGATGGCCTCCACCGCCGAACTCACCCCCTGAGCGTGGCCTCGATATAGAAATTTGTGCGCATCGGTTTGGGCCATCGGTCAGGCTGGGCAACCTTGACCGCCGCGACACCGGGACGTCCGAGGTACAACTTGATTTTCTTCAGGAAGTAATCGGTGACGATCGGAACCTCGACGAAGGTGATATCAAAGTTGTGTTTTTTGAATCGGCGTTTGAACTGAAAGTAGCTGTGCAGCGAGCAGTGGTCCTCGCGCCACTTGGTCAGGCTTTTCCAGCGGATGGTTTCGAATATAGAGTTGGTCCATTTGTTCGGCGACTGGAGCAGATAGCGCCCACCCGGTTTGAGCACCCGAGCGACCTCGCCCAGATGAACGTCGGAGTCGGGAATGTGCTCGAACACATCGAATGAAGCAACGACGTCGAAGCTGTTGTCCTCGAACGGAATCAAGCCCCCATCGGCCAGTTGAATCGGCAGACCCGGGTGTGCCGCCAACGCCCGATCAACCTGATCCTGATTGATCTCGATCCCGACGGCGTCGTAGCCCTGCTCGCAAAGGTGGGCGAGCATCGACCCGGTGCCGCTGCCTATTTCAAGCAGCTTCGCCTGCTTTCGGATGGGCCGGACCCGGCTGAGAAACTCCAGATTCGACGCGAAATTTCCATGATGGACCCTGTCGGCATCCTTGTCGTTGGCATTCCGTGAGCCGGGCTTGGTTGCGGTGGCGATGGTGGGCATGGGCTGAGGCTACCACGCAGCCGATCGCTGGGAAAGCACCTGTGTCAAAAACGAACGGGCCCGAAAGGCCCGCCCGAAGAAAATCATCTGGATGTAGCCGGATTGGTCAGGCGTTGGCTGCCATTTTCTCGGCCTTCTTGCGGGCATCGTCGAGCGTGCCGACGTACATGAAGGCGGATTCGGGCAGATCGTCGCCCTCGCCGTTGCAGATGCGTTCGAAGGAGTCGATGGTTTCATCGATCGAGGTGTAGATGCCGGGGAAGCCGGTGAAGACCTCAGCGACGTAGAAGGGCTGGGAAAGGAAGCGTTCCATGCGCCGAGCCCGGGCCACGATCTGCTTGTCATCCTCGGAGAGTTCGTCGACGCCGAGGATGGCGATGATGTCCTGAAGGTCCTTGTAGCGCTGGAGTGTCCGCTGGACCTGGCTTGCGACGCGGTAGTGACGCTCGCCGAGGATGCCGGGATCGAGGATGGATGAGGTGGAGGCCAGCGGATCGACCGCGGGGAAGATACCTTTTTCCGCGATGCCACGGGCGAGCACGACGAAGGCGTCGAGGTGGGCAAACGCGGTCGCCGGTGCGGGGTCGGTCAGGTCGTCCGCAGGGACGTAGATGGCCTGCACCGAGGTGATGGCGCCCTTGGCGGTCGAGGTGATGCGTTCCTGGAGTTCTCCCATCTCGGTCGAGAGCGTGGGCTGATAGCCCACGGCACTCGGCATGCGCCCAAGCAGCGCGGACACCTCGGAGCCGGCCTGGGTGAAGCGGAAGATGTTGTCCACGAACATCATGGTTTCTTTGCCGGAGCTGTCGCGGAAGTCCTCAGCCATGGTCAGGCCCGAGAGGGCGACACGCAGGCGGGCACCGGGGGGTTCGTTCATCTGACCGAAGACCATGGCGACCTTGTCGATGACGTGGGCGGTGTTGCCGTTCTCATCGGTGTACTCGGCCTCCTGCATTTCGAGCCAGAGGTCGTTTCCTTCGCGTGTGCGCTCGCCGACGCCGCAGAAGACGGAGTAGCCGCCGAACTCACGGGCGACGCGGGCGATCATTTCCTGGATGATGACGGTCTTGCCGACGCCGGCCCCGCCGAATAGGCCGATCTTGCCGCCGCGAACAAACGGGCAGAGGAGGTCGACGACCTTGATGCCCGTGGGCAGGATCTCGGTCTTGGGGTTGAGCTGGTCGAACTCCGGCGGCTGGCGGTGGATGGACATGCGCTTGGCGCCGGTCAGATCGGGCTTCTTGTCGATGGGATCACCGAGAAGGTTGAAGACCCGGCCAAGAACCTCTTCACCGACGGGAACCGTGACGGGGGCCCCGGTGTCGGTGATCTCCATGCCGCGGCGCATGCCGTCGGTGGACCCGAGGGCAACCGCTCGGACGACGCCGCCGCCGAGGTGCTGCTGGATCTCGCCGACGACGGTCTTGGCCTGATCGCCCTGGCCGATGACGACCTTGAGGGCGTTGTAGATCGCGGGAAGGTGTTCTTCTGGGAATTGGGCATCGAACGTGGATCCGATGACCTGGATAACGGTGCCTTTGGTGCCTGCAGCCATAGCGCCTGATCCTCATGTACAGGTGGTGTCATTCCCGCCCGGCGGACGGGGGTAGAGGATAGGCCTGCTGGTCAGCCCCGGCGAGAACTTCCGGGCTTGGACCTCGATTCACTTCCCGTCGGCCCGGCGCCAGGCGTTGGGGTCTTTGTGCTTGCGGGGATCGACGTAGAAGGTGTACTTCGTCGTCGTCGCGCCGCCGGTCATGGTTTCTGTTCGGACGGAGCCATCGAGGAAGGCGAGTTGGCCCTTGCGGTGGCCATACCAGAACCCCTGGGGGATGAGGGCGTCGGCGAGTTCCTCATCGTCGTACCGGCCGGCGTCCATCTGGCCCGCGCCGCCTGCAAGAACGAATCGGAACGGGTCGGCGACGACGTTTCTGGGCCCGAGCCGGGTGGTGTAGGCGCCGCCCGGGCCACCCTGGCTGTGGAACCCGACAATCGAGCCGGGGATGCACCACATCCACTCGTTGGCGAAGTAGCTTGTGCCGAAGGTGTCGTAGACGGATTGGCCGGGGTCGATCGAGCCGCTGGTGGCGCCGAAGCTGCTCCAGACGGATCTGTTCGGGAAGGCGCTGTAGAACAGGCCATCGTCGCCGGGGGATTCGTAGATGTCGGCCCGGCTGGTGGTGCGGTCGTCGAGGCCGAGATAGGAGTTCAACGGCCGGTCTTCCGGGGCATACACATCGGCGAGCTGGCTGGAATCGTCGGCGTGGAAATCGACGCCGCCGAAGGCCCAACGGGCCCGGCGCCACGGGTCGGGCTTGGTGTCGGCTGCCGGGAAGGCCTTGTAATCATCGCCATACATCGAAAAGGCGATCCCGATCTGGCGGAGATTGCTCAGGCTCGTGACGGCCTGGGCGGAGGTTCGGGCCTTGGCAGCGGCCGGGACGATCAGGCCCATGAGCAGGCCGATGATCGCAATGACGACCAGAAGTTCGATGAGGGTAAAGGCGCCGCGGGCGCCACGCTGTATGGGTTCGGAGGTGTCATTCATGGCCCCCCGGTTTCGGCGGGCAATGCACGATTCCAAAGCGCCGGTTCCCGACACCGAACGAGAATTGTGCGCCGGGTTTGTTCAACCGCGACAGGGGAAGCAGGCGATTCGCCGCGACGAAAAATCCGGGAAAATCGGTTGACGCCGAGGGGCCGCGTTCATCGGCGCTGGGCGGTGTGGATAGCCGGGGGCGGGTTGGTGATAGGATGATCGGACCGACTCGAACCCGAACCAGGAGCAAGGCAATGAAAATCCACGAATACCAGGCCCGTGAACTGCTCGAAAATGCCGGCGTGCCGGTGCCCGCGGGGACGATGCTGGAGTCCATCGAGGATGCTGCGGGGGTCTACAAGGAGGTCACCGATCAGGCGGGCACATCGCTGGCGGTCATCAAGGCGCAGGTCCACGCGGGCGGGCGGGGGAAGGCCGGGTTCGTCAAACTGATCCATTCGCCGGACGAGGCGACCGAAGCGGCCCGGTTCATGCTCAGCAATCGGATGGTCAGCAACCAGACGGGGCCGGAGGGGCTCGAGGTCAAGAAGCTGCTGGTCGCAGCGGGCGTGGAGATCGCCCACGAGTACTACCTGGCGATCACCGTGGATCGTGGCAGCCGGCGCAACGTGCTGATCGCATCGAGCGAGGGCGGCGTGGAGATCGAGAAAGTCGCGGCCGAGAACCCGGAGGCGATCATCACCGAGCCGATCCACCCGCTGCTCGGGCTCCAGCCGTACGCGGCGCGCAACGTCGCCTTCAAGCTCGGGTTCAAGGGCAAGCAGGTCGGGCAGGCGGTCAAGGTGATGATGAATCTGTCGAAACTGTTTGCTCAGAAAGACTGCTCACTCGCAGAAATCAATCCGCTGATCGTGACGCCCCCCACCGATGCGCACCCGGACGGGCAGGTGCTGGCGATCGATGCGAAGTTCAACTTCGACGACAACGGCCTGTTCCGGCACAAGGACATCCAGGCCCTGTTCGACCCCTCGGAAGAGAACCCGGCCGAGATGCGCGCCAGCCGAATGGGGCTGAACTACATCGCCCTCGACGGCAACATCGGGTGCCTCGTCAACGGCGCGGGCCTGGCGATGGCGACGATGGACGCGATCAAGCTCCACGGCGGGGAACCGGCGAACTTCCTCGACGTCGGCGGCGGCGCGAGCGAGGAAGCCGTCACCGAGGCCTTCAGCATCATCCTCTCCGATGAGGCGGTCAAGGGGATCATGGTCAACATCTTCGGCGGAATCATGGACTGCGCGGTGATCGCGCAGGGCATCGTCAACGCAGCCAAGAGCATCGGATTCACGGTGCCTCTGGTCGTCCGGCTCGAGGGCACGAACGTCGAGGCCGGGCGGAAGATTCTTGCGGATGCCGCGAAGGATCTGCCCACGCTTCAGGCAGCGAGTGATCTTGGGGATGCGGCGGCGAAGGTTGTCAAGGCGGTGGGATAAAGCCCCGCTCCTTCTAACCCAACTTCGGTCACCCTCGGCGTCGAATCTTCGTGGAGATCCTCCAGCCCCAGAGTGCGATGCCCGTGCCCGAGGTGGCGATCGCGAGCGCGCTGGCAACGATCAACAGCGGGTGGTTGAAATTGTCGCGACCCTTGTAGTCCATCGTGTGAAGCATCCAGAAAAAATCAAATAGCCTCCATGAGCGATTCCGTCTGGCGGTGATGCGCCCCGTGGAGGCCTCGATGTAGATATGCGGCTGCTTGGCATGTTGAAGATCTACCCGGTATGCAGGGAGTGGGCCACCTCTGTACTCGCTCGGCGGATCGGACTCGAGAAGCTTCACACTCTTGACATCGGCTTGTGGCCGAAAGTCTGACAATGCCAGATGCCCGGCCTCGTCCGGTGAAATCAGGCCTACCGACGCACCCGATATATCGGCCCGAGCAAGTATATTTTTCTGAGTATCGCGAATCTCCCAGTGGATGCCGAGCCCGCGATCAATCAACATCACGCTCCCGATGTCAACATCGCCAAGTGCATCGAGCACGTCTTGCAGCGGCCGTGGCAGCGCAGCCCGGCTATCCGCTCGAATCGGCAGCACGTCCCTCATGCGGGAATCGGTTGTGCCTCGGACGCTGTCGATATCGAGCACGCTGAAAATGAACCCGCCGGTGCTCCACGCGAGAAGTTGGAGTGCGATGACGAGCCCGATCCAGCGGTGTGCCAGATATGTGGTCTTTCTCGGTTTCATTTCGTGGGCCTTCTGCTGAGAATCGTGACAAACCGCTGAATGCGAGAAGTATACGAAAGCCCTGGATACGATGGCCGGGGCAGTATGAACCATCAGGAGACTTCGCCATGAGAATCGCCGTACGGACTGCTTCGATCGGTTTTGCGTGTCTGGCACTGGTTGCGGGCGGGTGCTCGCATATGCAGCACCTTGGTGCCGACGGAGGGCAGGTGGCCGCTCAGGCGGCCGAGATCGAGCCGCCGGTGATCCATCGTGACGGCCGGCTGCTTTTCAGCGCCCAACCGGATCCCCAAACGCTGCAGGCACTCGCGCAGGAAGGCACCTCCACAGTCATCAGTTTCCGGCGTGATTCAGAAATGGAAGCATTGCCCTTCGACGAGGCGGACGTTGTCGAGCAGGCCGGCATGAGCTATGTCCACATCCCGCTCGGCGGCGGGATGGACGAGGAGCCGGGCTACGACCCGGAGGATGTCGATCGACTGGCCGAGGTGCTCGAACAGACCGATGGGGATGTGCTGATGCACTGCAAATCGGGCACGCGGGCCCGCACGATCTGGACGGCGTATCTGATCAAGCACGAGGGGCTGAGCGAGGCCGAGGCTGTGCTACGGGCGCAGGCGGTCGGCCAGAAGCCATCGGCGCTGGATCGGCTGCTCGGCCGGGTCGCGTCCGAAGGGGAGTGATCGGGACGGGTTGATCGGGACGCCCCGCTGGCCGATACACTGGCGGTCCATGCGTGGCAAATACCCCAATCCGATCATGTTCCATCTGGCCAGGATCAAGCGGGCGCCGATGGTGGCGTCGTTGCGAAACCTCGTCTCGTGGGAACCGATGCAGGCTCCAGAGGATGGATACACGGTCGTGATCGGGTGCATGGCAGCCCTGCCCGATGTGGCGGTGGCGAACCTGAACCTGATGCGGAGGATGAACATCCCCTCGGCCCGCGAGGTGGTGCTGGTCTTTGACCGGCCCACAGCACAGATGCCGAACGGCTTGGCCGAGCGGATCGACAAGGCCCGCGGCTCGATGCCGGTCAAGCTGCTGCACTATTCCGACCGCCAGCACGCCGTCGCCGAGCGGATCAAGTGGGGCTGGGTGTATGCATGGATGAGCTGGACGATCGGGATCGCCAACAGCTCGTCCCGGCATGTGTTGCTGCACGATCTCGATGCCATGCCCGTCAATCCGGACTTCTTCGAACGGCGATATCAACTGGCCAGGGAAAGCGGCAAGGCGTTCTTCGGTATCCGCTGGTACAAGGGCAACGGCATCGAGCCGAGCGACGAGCTCACCACGACCTTCGAGATGGTGCTTGATGCCCAGCGTCTGCGGGCCGAGACCAGGCCCATCGACGGCTTCAACACGATCCGCAGGTTTGATGGCCGAGGTGTGGATTTTGATACGTTTCTGAATACTCAGACGATCATCGGCTCGAGCGGGCAATCGCCCATCGACGAGGGCGACATGGTGCACCCCTCGCAGATGATCTGTCAGTACACGGACCTGATGGCGGGTCGGAACACGGCCCCAATGCCGAGGACAAACCTGCCCCTCATGCCGGCGTACATGCACATCGGCGGGCACAACGAGCCGATGGAGGCGATCAGCGAGCACCTCGAGCGCGTCGGCGATGCGAAGCTGCCCTTCATGGGTCGGGTGCTGGATGTCTCGAGGTTGACGGCTCAGCACTGGGCGTGGCTCGATCGGGAGGCGAGGAAACTGGCCGAGGCGGCGACCGGGACGCTCTCGCCCCGGCTCGACCGCTACCTCTCGCTCATGGGCCGGCGCGTGCAGGCCAACGGCGGCTGAATCTCGGTCAACGTGAAACCGTCGGTCCGGACGTCCCAATACCCCGGAGGGTGCATGCTCACCCGTCGGGAGATTGGCCATGAATGGACGATTCGGGATAGCTCTGGGTTCGGCGTGCGTGGCGATGATGACCGGGTGCAGCACCGGCTGGGTCAATGCCAATGAAACCGCGGACCTGACCGTGATGATCGGGCAGCCCGAGGTCGCGCGGGCGGCATCGCTTCACGTCGAGACCGAGGCCGGTGATGTCACGATCAAACCGGCCGAGGGCAACCCGCGCATTCTGGCGCACGTCCGCGCCCAGACCCGGGCGCGGGCCGATGCGACAACCGTTCACGCCCGGCTCGAACAGGACTCGATCCTCTCCATCGGTGTGGACTGGCCCGACGGCAAACGACGCCACAATGAGAGCTGCAACCTGACCATCTTTGTGCCGAGCATGAACGGCGTCGAGGTCTGGACCAATGCAGGCGATCTGGATATTTCAGGCATGGCCGGGCTGCTCGATCTGCACACCAGTGCCGGCGATGTCGAGATCGCCAACCATCAGGGCGAGGTCCGGCTGCGCACATCCGCTGGGGATGTCGCCCTCAGAGATATCTCGGGACCGATATCCATCGAAACCAGTGCGGGCGACATCCGCCTGATCCGGGTCGATGGGCCGGTCGAGGCGAGTACCAGCGCGGGCGATGTCTACGCCGAGTTGAACGCCGGATACACCGGACAGATTCGGGCCTCGACGACGGCCGGGGACATCAACCTCAACGGCTCAACATTTCGCGGCCGACACGGGCAGGTCGCGGTCGGCTCGAACGATTCGGGCGTGACAAGCACCTTCGAGACCACCGCGGGTGATGTCGAGGTGAAGGTCCGATCAGAATAAGGTCCTGCGGGAAACATCCGAACTCTGAATACTCACAACCGATCCAATCGGCATGATCTGAACTCCGAGGTGCTCAGTCCTCTGTAAACGGGTGGCCTGAGTAGAGATTTGGAGCAGAGTGCAGTCATCATGGGACGCATATCAAGAAATATTCTGCCGGATCTTGAACGCCGAGAGCACGAAGCCGAGAAGCCTGAGAACCACCGCAGGCATGGTCGGCTTCACGTGCAGAAGACGCCCTGCTCGATCGGGACGGTGATCGATCTGTCCTGTTCGGGGATGCGAGTCTCGACCAAATTCAAGATGAAACCATCCGACGAGATGATCGGGCTGAGGCTCGAAGGGCTCGACGGCCCGATGCTGCTGCCATGCAAGGTCGTGTGGGTTCGTCGCAGTGGCTTCCGTCGCTGGACCGTCGGGGTCGAGTTCGCAGCCATGACGCAAGACCAGCGTAAGGCACTTTCCGAGTTGGCGCGATCGGTCAGCCGGAACGAGTGCCTGTGCAAGGAAACCCGCCGCGCCGGCTGAGGGTTGCCGAGACTCGGACAAACCAGTAGCCTCCCCGTTGATCCAGCGGGGAGGTTTTTTCATGCGGTTCTTTGCGATCTTCGTGTGCCTGGTGTTCGCGTCTGTGTCAAGTGGTGAGCCGGAGGCGGAGGTTGAGGCCCTGCTGAGCCAGATGCACGAGGCGACCAAGGCCGCCGACGCCGACACGTATTTCAATCTCTTCACCGATGATGCCGTCTTCTTCGGCACGGACATCTGGGAACGCTGGCCGCTCGATGAGTTCGAGGCGTTGTATCGCCCGTACATGGAGTCCGGCCGGGGCTGGTGGTTCCAAATGCGCGATCGGCATGTCACGATCCAGCCCGGCGGCTCGGTCGCGCTGTTTGATGAGACGCTCTACTCCGACGCCTACGGCCAGTGCCGGGGCACCGGCGCCTGCCGGCTCGAAGATGGAACATGGAAAATCGCGAGCTACCACCTCGACATCACCATGCCCAACGGCATCGCCGATGAACTCGTTTCACTGATCCGCCAATACGAAGCGAGCCACATCGAGCTGATGACCTTCAACATCCGCTATGGCACCGCCAACGATGGCCTCAACGCCTGGCCCAATCGGCGTGGGCTGGTTGCCGAGTTGATACGGGCCGAGGCACCCGATGTGCTGGGCCTGCAGGAGGCGCTGCGGCTGCAGATCGACGAACTCGCCGAGGAACTTCCCGGCTACGCATGGGTCGGCGCCGGGCGCGACGATGGCGCCGAGGCGGGCGAGTTCACCCCCATCTTCTACAGCACGGACAAGCTCAGACTCATCAATCACCACACCTTCTGGCTCAGCGATACCCCCGATGTGCCCGGCTCGGCCACCTATGGCAACACCATCCCGCGGATCTGCACATGGGCCTCGTTCGAGCCGATCCACACCGATGACCCACAGCGGTTCATCGTCGCCAACGTGCATCTGGATCACCAATCGCCCGAGTCTCGGCTCAAAGCCATCAGGCAGATCCGCCGCACCATCACCGCCGAGGCGAACAACGCCCCGATCTTCATCATCGGCGATTTCAACTGCCTGCCCGACTCCGAGCCCGTTCGAGAACTCACCGACAACGGATGGAAACCATCGCTCGAAGGAGACGTCGGAACCTTTCACAGCTTCACCGGGAATGCGGGTTCCAGACGCATCGACCTGATCCTCGTCCCCAACGAACACACGGTCGAGCAGGCCGAGGTCATCACGGTTGGCGGCGAACGCGGCATCTGGCCGAGCGACCACTTCCCGGTGCACGCCACCGTCACGCTCAATCCGAACATTGCGGAATAACCCCATGCACCGGCCCAACGGCCAGGCAATTCCTCTCAAGATGGAATGGTCCGGATTTTCGGTCAACGCTGGGCTTGCATTGCGATCCCGTTTCGGCGATACTGCGCTGTGGTGGTATCACGTGCCGGGAGCTTCATCAATGAGAACCACATTGCATCGGGCCTTCACCCTGATCGAGCTGCTGGTCGTGATCGCGATCATCGCCCTGCTGATCGGCATTTTGCTGCCGGCGCTGGGCAAGGCGCGACAGGCAAGCCGGCGAGCGGTGGACCTATCCAACCAGAGGCAGATCGGGGTCGCCATGATGTTCTACGGCGACGACTTCAAGGAGTTCGTCCCCCGCGAGAGTGTCTTCCGCCCGGGTGAGAACATCACCCAGCCCGACCGTCCCTCGTGGTCGATCGCCCTGCGCCCCTATCTCGATGATTCATATGAACCACTATACGGCAATATCAGAGACCGGGGTGACGGCTTCGAACGGGCGGAGTATTACCACGACCCGAGCCGACCCCCGGACGGGCACACCCTGCACTATGTCGTCAATGGTTATTCATTCTTCGAGAAGGGCCGGGTCAACAACCGCGGCGCTCGGGACGTGGATATCCGCAAACCCGCCAGGCAGTTGTTCTTCGTGCGCCACCCGTCGGATGCGATCTATCTGACCAATCTCTCGGGCGACCTCAACGGCGGCTTCCTGCGCGATGTCGAGGATGTCATCCAAAGCTCACCAGGTTTCGAAGATGCCGCGATGGCGCAGATGTACGACATCTGGCAACGAAGCCACGTCGGCGAGGGCTCCGGACAGATCCGTGTTGCACCGGAGTGGTACGGCGTGGGACCCAACTGCCTCTTTTTCGACGGACACGCCGCCCTGAAAAAAGCCGACGAGGTCCGCGATGTCAACACATGGGACGACGGCGACTACGCCTATCTGAAAAATCTGTCCGGCGGGCGCTAAGAGGCGAGCAGACCGACCGCATCGGAAATCGCTCGGGCCGACTGTTCCACTGCATCGTCCGTGATGTGCAGGTGCAGCACCGCGCGCACACCCTGCGGACTCTCCGCGAGCATGCGCACGCGATCATCCAATGCCCGGCAGAACTCCGCCGCGGTTCCGAGACTCGGATCGATACCGAAATACACCATGTTTGTCTCGATGCGCGAGGCATCAACCGTCAGGCCCGGAACATCGGCGATGGCCTCGGCGAGCATCCTCGCCCGACGGTGGTCGTCGGCGATCCGTGTGCGGTGGTGGTCGAGCGCGTAGCTCGCAGCAGCCGCCAGCATCCCCGCCTGACGCATCGAGCCGCCCACCATCTTGCGCACGCGTCTGGCCCGGTTGATCGTCATGGCATCGCCAACCAGCGCCGAACCAACAGGACACCCGAGCCCCTTGCTGAAACAGACGCTCACGGTGTCGGCGCAGCGGGCATACTCCGCCGGCTCGATGCCCGACTTGGCGCAGGCGTTCCAGAGCCTGGCGCCATCCATGTGCACGCGCAGGCCGAGCGATTTCGATTGGTCGTGGACCTCGCAGAGTTGCCCAACGGGCCAGACGGCTCCCCCGCCGCGGTTGTGCGTGTTCTCAACCGTGACCAGGCTCGTGCGCGGGAAGTGCTCGTTGTCGCTGCGAACCCGGCGGGCAACATCCTCGCCCGTCAAGAAGCCTCGCTCGCCCCGCGTGAAACTCAACGAACAGCCCGAGATCGCGGCGAACCCGGCAGCCTCGTAGCAGTAAATATGACATCCCTGATCGCAAATGATTTCTTCGCCCGGGTTTGTCTGACTGCGCACGGCGAGCAGGTTCGCCATCGTTCCGGAAGGAACAAAGACCGCTGCCTCTTTCCCGAGCAAAGCCGCGACCTTGGCTTCCAGATTGCGCACGCTCGGATCGCCCTCGAGCACATCATCGCCGAGCGGAGCGGCATTCATGGCCTGGCGCATCTCGGGCGTAGGCTGGGTGACGGTATCCGATCTCAGATCAATGGCATCCATGCCGGCATGGTACAGCGCGCCGAGCGGTCGGCGTGGCTTGCTACAGTTCACCCTTGCTGACGACAGCAGGCCCGCGCGTGGTCGAATCCGCTGGTATTTTCGCATCCGCCGGGGTCAGGTCGAGCCTTCGGGTCATCATGACAAAGCCGATCGCACCGGCCAACACCAACGCCAAGCACAGCAGCAGCACATACGGGCCGAACGAATCGTCCAACGCATCGAGCCGGTTGTAGAGCGCCACCGCAGCCGCCGGCCCGATCAGCCCTCGCACACCGGTGAGCGTGACGTGGACTCCCATGTATTCCGATGCTCGCTGCCGCGGCGCAAAGTCGTGATGACCGAGCTGCCACGCAAGCATCCCACCGGACATGCCGATCCCCTTGAGCACCGCTGCGACGTACAAAAGCCACTTGATGTGCAACTCAGTCGCCAAGAAGAGCAGCACAATCAGCGCAACAAAGACCCAGCTGTGCACCGATCGGAATCGCACGACATGCACACGATCGAGCAGCCGGGCCCACGCCGGGATCATGAATGGGATCATCGCCATGGGCAGTGTGCTGGCCAGCAGGATGCCCTCGAAGTAGCCCACGCCGAAGCGGTCGCGCAGGATGATCGGGATCAGGGGCATGACCATGAGGTTGCCGATGCCCATGAGAAATTGGTTGACCTGGTACGCACCGAAGCGCCGGTCTTCGAGCAGCAGCCGGACGACGCCGAGCGGGTTCAACGTCGGCCCCGTGCGCTCGGCGGTTGATTCTCGCTCATCGCGGAGCATGCGCTTGTGCCGACGGACCCGCAGCGTCGAGAGCACCGCCACCCCCGCTGCCCCGCACACCACACACACCACGACATAGGCGCGGAACACACCGATCGGATCAAGACCGAGACGCTCAAGGCTCAGCCTCGGGTCGATCAGTCCGAGCCGATCGCCCATGAGTGTCCCGAGCGTCAGCCCGAAGGTCGAAAGGATCAGCGTCTGCACCGTCGAGAACTTGCCCGCGATTCGGGCGCGGATGGCCCTTGGATAGTTCGCCCGCCAGATCGTCGTACGGATCGCGACAAACCCGGACCAACAAACCCAGATCCCGATAACGATCGCGCACAGCATCGCCAGACCCACCGGCGAACGAGGCACGAACGCGAGCAGGAGCACCAACCCAAGCAGCACACTCTGGACACCGACGATGAACCGGATCTTGTGCCGACCCTGCACCGCCCGGGCCCAGATGAAGTTGATGATGTTGGCAAACGCCGGGGCCGCGGCGATCAACGCGACCGCATAATTCAGAAGATCGGCACGAACCACACCATCGAAGGCGATGCGCACCACAATCCCGAGGATCGCACCGTCAAAGGCGGCCCGACCGACGGCAAAGAGCGCGGTCCCCGGCAGCTCCCGGCTGTAATTGCGCCGAACAGACGCGGGCATCGCATCGGGACGGAACGAATCCGTCGCCCGCCGCGCAGCGCGCACCGGAAGACCCAACGCCCGGAATGTGGAAGGTTCACGGCCCATGACGGAAGCAAGCGTACACACGCCGGTCTGTGGAACGCATACGATCCGCCATGACCGATCACCGCGACTATTTACTCGGAACGGATGCCGCTGAGGAACTCAGGCTCGGCACCCAGCACCGGCTCTGGGCGGAATCCGCGGTCGCGATCTGGGAGCGCGCCGGCATCCGTGTCGGGTCGCGCGTGCTCGACCTCGGCTCCGGCCCCGGGTTCGCGGCCTTGGACATCGCCCAGCTTGTCGGACCCGAAGGTCGTGTGCTCGGCATCGAGGGCAACGAGGGCTTTGCCCAGAGCTTTCGACGCCGGGCCGAGGCGCTGGGCACACCATGGGCCAAGGTCATCACCGGCGACCTGCACGAACTTTCCAACCTGCTCGAGTCCGAGCACGAACCCTTCGACGTGGCCTACTCGCGCTGGGTGCCCTGCTTTCTCGCCGACCCGGCTTCGGTCGTCCGGCAGGCCGCCGAGGCACTCAAGCCCGGCGGTCGGCTCGCGATTCAGGACTACTTCGGCTACACCGGCATGTGCCTCGCGCCGCGCCGGCCGATCTTCGAGCGCATCGTGCAGGCGATGGGCGAGCTCTGGAACGAGACGGGCAACCTCGATGTCATGGGCGACATGCCCCGCTTCATCCGCAACGCGGGATTGGAGATGATCGACTTCCGGATGGTCCACCGGATCGCGCGCCCCAGCGATCCGATCTGGGATTGGCCCTCGATTTTCTGGCCGAACTTTTTGCCGCGCGTCGTCGAGGCCGGCAGGCTCTCACAGGCCGAGATGGATGAGTTCATGGCCGTGTGGACCGAAGCGAGCCAAGACCCGGACACGTTCATGATGCTGCCGCCCGTGTTCGAGGCGGTGGCGATCAAGCCGGAGTAAAAAACTCGATCCATCACCAGCAACCAAGCCGAGGGATTGCAATCCCTCGGCATCCAACCACCCCGGAACCCGGTCTACGATCCCAAGCCCATGAACATCCGCAACTTCTCCATCATCGCCCACATCGACCACGGCAAGTCCACGCTCGCCGACCGCCTGCTCCAGGCGACCAAGGCCGTCTCCGACCGCGAGGCCAAGGCCCAGCTTCTGGATTCGATGGACCTCGAGCGCGAGCGGGGCATCACGATCAAGGCCTCCGCCGTCACCGTCATGCACGAGCACAAGGGCGAACCCTACATGCTCAACTTCATCGACACCCCGGGCCATGTCGATTTCGGCTACGAAGTCAGCCGGGCGCTCAAGGCCTGCGAGGGGGCGCTGCTGGTCGTCGATGCCGCCCAGGGCGTGCAGGCCCAGACCGTCGTCAACGCCTATCTCGCCATCGAGCAGGACCTCGAGATCGTCCCCGTACTCAACAAGATCGATCTGCCCGGCGCCAGGCCGGACGAGATCGCCATGGAGGTCGAGCAGGTGCTGGGATTCGCCGCCGAGGACTGCATCCTCTGCTCGGCCAAAACAGGGCAGGGCATCCCGGAACTCCTCGACGCCATCTGCGAACGCTTCCCCGCACCCCGCAAACCCGAAACCGATAAAACCCGGGCACTCATTTTCGATGCGGTCTATGACGACTATCGCGGCGTCATCGTCTACTGCCGGGTCTTCGATGGCTCGCTCAAGGTCGGCGACAAGATCCGCATGATGGGGCTCGGCCGCGTCTTCCACATCACCGAACTCGGCAAGTACCCCCCCAAGCCGCAAAAAGTAAAGGAGGTCGGCGTCGGCGAGACGTGCTACCTCGTCGCTGCGATCAAGACTCTCGGCGATGTCCGCGTGGGCGACACCATCACACTCGACAACGACCCCGCCGAACAGGCACTCGAAGGCTACGAGCCCCCGAACCAGATGGTCTTCTGCGACTTCTACCCCGCGACCAACTCCGAAAAGAAAAGCAACGACTTTGAAACCCTCCGCGAGGCCATGGAAAAACTCAGCCTCAACGACGCCTCGTTCACCTTCCAGACCGTCCACTCCGAGGCGCTCGGATTCGGCTACCGCTGCGGCTTCCTCGGCCTGCTCCACATGGACATCATCCAAGAACGACTCGAACGCGAGGGCAACGTCGAGATCGTCCAGACCGCCCCCACCGTCTCATACAAGGTCGATGTCCGCGGCAAAGAGGGACAGACCGAGGAGATCGAGGTCCACAACCCAGCCGACCTGCCCGACATGGGCTCCGTCCTGGCCATCAAGGAACCCATCTGCCGCGTCGAGATCATGTGCCCCAAGCAATACATCGGCGACGTGATGAAACTCGCCCTGGACCGCCGGGGCATCTTCACCAACCAGATGTTCGTCTCCGATGCGCGCGACATGCTCACCTTCGAGATCCCCCTCGCCGAGCTTATCTATGATTTCTATGACAAACTGAAAGGACTCACCGCCGGCTACGGCACCATGGACTACGAGGTCACCGAATACCGCCCGGACAACCTCGCACGCGTCGATGTGCTCATCAACGGCGACATCGTCGAGGCGCTCTCCGTCATCGTCCACAAAGACAAGGCCGAGCAGCGAGGCCGAAACCTGCTCATCAGGCTCAAAAAACAGATCCCCCGCCACCAGTTCGAGATTCCGCTGCAGTGCGCCATCGGCGGCAAAATCATCGCTCGCGAAACCATCAAGGGATTCCGCAAAAACGTCACCGCCAAATGCTACGGCGGCGACATCACCAGAAAGCGCAAACTCCTCGAAAAACAGAAAAAGGGCAAGGCCCGCATGAAAACCATAGGCTCCGTCAGCATCCCGCAGGAAGCCTTCATGGCCGTGCTGGATGTGGGGGATGAATAAGGAACCCCGATCAGTCCGCCTGTTTCCGCTTCAATACGAAAATCATCGGATCACCCGACGGTTTGCCGTCGCGATCAAGGCTCGACCACACCTCATGCAGCGTATTGTCATCAACCATGACGAGCTTCAGACTCCCCATGTAGTGGTCGTGGCTCTCGCGTAGGTTGGAAACCGAATCAATACGAAAATCAAAGCCCGGAACATCCGGCATCTGCGTCATCCCATCGGCAACCATCCGGGGCTGATTCCCGGCGGCACAATAGTGTGTGCAGACAACCGTATCCCCACCATCAAGATGGTAAAGATTGGTCATCTCATGTGCTTCGCCCGGAAACATGATCTCTCGGACTGCTGAGCCCGCAGCGGTGACAGTGAACACCGATGCCGGCATCATCTTCCCATCTTCGCCTTGCATCTCCCACTCGCCGGCAAGTGAACTGAGCACCCCGAGCACCTCCGCGTCCGCGTCGGGTGAATCAGGCTGTCGGACCACCCCGGCATCGCTACCCCGGTGATAGTGCCCGCCATGATGGGCATGGCATCCAGTCAGAGACATCAAGACTGCGGTGGTAAACAGTGTTCCGTTCTTGAGGGTCGTGGTGGTCACCGAGAGATCTCCTGTTTGGAATGCGGATCGACGATCCGGACACTATACCAACTTTCGAATGACCAGATGCACACCGACCGATCAAACTGGAAAAGACGCAAGAAATTGAAATCCAGTTCACGGAACGTGAGAGAACGCTCGGCGATATCCGTTCTCAATCCAACCTCGCCCCCTTGCCCCTGTAATACGCTGCAAGATCCGTCCGCTCGGGCTTGGCGAATTTCTTGGCCATCCGTTCGGACCAGCCCTCGATGGTCTTGGCGCCGCGCTGCTTGAGGTATTGACAATACTGCTCATCATACTCCGACATGATGTTGAGCAGCTTGTCATCATCCGGATACCGATCCTCGAACAGCACCGCCTCGACGGGAAGCCTCGGGCGCTTTGAAGGCTGCTCGTCCGGCACGCCGACGCACAGCCCGAAAAGCGGGTAGACACCCTCGGGCAGGTCCAGCAGCTCGTCGACCTCGCTGGTCCTCGTGCGCAACCCCCCGATGTAGCAGATGCCATAGCCCATCGCCTCGAAGGCGATCACCGTTTTCTCGGCCATGAGCGCGGTGTCGATGATCGAGACCATAAAGGCTTCGAGGCGTGTGTCGTAGGTCAGGCCGTCACGCTCGCACGCGAGCCGGTGCCGGCGGGTGTCGGCGAGAAAGACCAGAAACGCCCCGGCCTCGGCGACGTACCTTTGCGGACCACACAGCTCGGCGAGCCTCTCCCGCTTCCGGTGGTCCTTGACGACAATCACGCTCGTCGGCTGGACCGATGAGCTCGTCGAGGCCATCTGCCCCGCCTCCACCGCGGCTCGGATCGCCGAGTCCGGCACGGGCTCGGGCTTGTACCGGCGAATGGATCGGTGCGAGCGGAGCAGTTCGAGTGTGGGGCTATTCATGCACAAGCATAGTTTCCTCCGATGATCCGGGCAGAGCCCGAGTCAATCGGCAACACTACACACATGGACCGCACCGCCGATGCAGATCGACAGCAGGCCGACGCACGCGCGGCCCTTGTGCTGCTGTCGATCATCATCATCTTCATCACGATGTATCCGTTCGGATTCGTGCGCACATGGGATGTCTACTTCAAAGACCTGCGCAACGCGGTACGAGATCCGTTCGATCTGCTGCTCGCGCTGCACCTGATCCCCTCGGTGCTGGCGATATGGCTGGCCCGGGTGGCCTTCCCACGCCGGCGGTGGCTCACCCTCGGGCTTGCGATCGCGGGGCTGCTTGTGGTGCTCGAACTCGTTCAGGCGGGCGTCGCCTATCGGCACGCTCGCGTGGGCGACCTGCTCGTCCAGTGGGTTGGCCTGTGGCTCGGGATGCTCACATTCCCCATCGCGAAGGCTGTCATGCGCCCGATCTGGCGATTCCGCCGGACGATCATCGCGCTCGGACTGCTCGGATGGACGCTCGGAGCGGCTGCGATCTCCATCGAGGGCCAACTCGGCTACCAACTCAAAGACTGGGATGAATCATTCCCGTTTCTCATCGGAGATGAATACCACGGCCATCGCCAATGGTCCGGCGTGGTCCACCACGTCGGCGCCTACGCCACAAGCCTCGATGACATCCAGACCCAGATCCTCTTCAACACACCCATGAACTCCATCGAGGGCATCGCGCTCCGGCGATCCCTCGGACCGGGTCTGCTCTATGACTTCACAAAGGGCTACGACCCCCTGGGCACCATCGACCTGCCACTCGAACACAAGCACGCTGTGCGCACCGAGGCGGGGCTCGATCTGACCCAAGGCGGCCGGGCCAAGTCCGCTCACCGACCGGACGAGCTCACGCGCGCGGTCATGGCCTCGGGCGGCATCACGATCGAGGTCCAATGCACACCCGCCACCTCCACCATCACCGGCCCCGCCCGCGTCGTCTCCAACTCCAAGGGACTCGACATGCGCAACATCACACTCGGCCAGCAGGGCACCGATGCCATCGTCCGCGTGCGCACGCCCCGCTCCGGCCCCAACGCCACCAAATTCGAAACCACGTGGCCCGATGTCTTCCACGCCAATCAGCGCGTCCACATCATCCTCACCTCCGTCGGCGGGCAGATCTGGTTCTGGGTTGATGGTCAGCTCCGCGGCTTTCGCGCCCACTTCAGCCACCCCGGCGACTGGCTCAAACTGCGCACAGACTTTGGCGATCCCATCGCCGGTCTCGTTTTCTTCGGCCCGATCGCCCTGCTCGCCACCCGGCTCTTTCGGCGACCCATCCCCGGTGTTCTGGTGTCGATCGCACTGGCAGTCGGGGTCTATGCCGCCGCCGCGACGACCGCGCACCTCATGCACCGCCGGCCGCCCGTGGCCCTGCTCTGGATTGCGATCGGCGGGATTGCGGTCGGTCTTGGTGTCGGGCTCTGGATCGGCCGATATGGTCGCAGGGCGGCGGACTCATCCCCGACAACGCCCTGAGCAGGAGTCAGGTTCGTGCCTTCACCGATCGCCCATGGTTCGCTCGCACTCCCCGCGTGGTTGCTGATGCAACGCGGGGTGCTGCCGCCGATATCGAAGATTCGCCGAGCGGTGCTCGTGCTGTGGCTCCTGTTCGCCACCGTCGCCCCCGATGCCGACATCGCCATCAGTTGGGTCCGAACGGGCGATCCGTTCCGGGACCACGGCTCATACGCCCACTCCCTGCTCATCGCGCCCATCTTCGGCGTGCTCTTCGCCGGGATTTGGATCATGGTTCAAAGGGGCACCGATGTCCGACGGGCGTGGGCGGTTGGAACCTCGCTCTATGCCCTGCACATCGTCATGGACTGGATGACCATCGGCTCGCGCGGCGTGGCCATGTTCTGGCCTGTCCTGAGCGATCGCTTTGTCGCCCCGTTCGGCATCTTCGCCGGTGTCGAGCACAGCCAGTGGCAGCGCTGGGACCTGCACCTGATCATGCTCGCCAACGAAACCCTCTTTCTGCTCGGTGTCTGGTGCCTGACCACGCTGATTCGTCGCCGATATGCGCAGCAGGGGCGATTCCTTGGATAAACACATCACACTGATCGATGCGCACGTCCACATCCGCCATGGATTTGATCCGGCAGCGGTACTCGATGCCGCGCTCGAACACTTCGCTCGTTGCGCCGATCAACTCGGCGCTCAGACCTGCGATGGTGTGCTCATGCTCAGCGAGAGCGCGGGCGAACACGCCTTCGAACGGCTCGCCGGCCGGGACCACCCAATCGGTCGGTGGCGCTTCGAGGCAGCGCCCGAATCGTGCGCGCTGCCGGCTGAGCGTGATGATGCGCAGCGACTGCTGATCGTGCAGGGCCAACAGATCGCCACCGCGGATCGGCTCGAAGTGCTGACGCTGGCGTGCGACGAACGCATCGACGATGGCCTGTCCATCGCCGAGACACTCAACCGGGCTCTGGACATGGACGCGATCACGGTCCTGCCCTGGGGCTTCGGCAAGTGGACGGGCCAGCGGCGATCGCTCATGCTCAAACTGATCCGGGACTTCGGCCCAAGAGGGGTGGCGATCGGCGACAGCGCCGGCCGACCCCGGGGCCTGCCCGCGGGGCCGATCTTCCGTGAAGCAATCCGCCTCGGCCTGCCCATCCTGCCGGGGACTGATCCGCTGCCGATCGCCTCGCATGAGCGCCGGGCCGGGAAATTCGCCCTGGCGCTGCCCGGCAGGCTTGATCGGGCCGCCCCGGCTGCCGATCTGAGACATCGGCTCCGGGCGGGTTCCGGCGGGGTGGTCATCGGCAATCGTGACGGCCCGTTGGCTGCCATCGCATCGCAACTCAGACTCAGGCTCGAACAGAACTCGACCCGGTCCGACAACGAAAGGTGAACTCCCACATGCGAATCCTCGTGCTCGCACCACACCCGTTCTACATCGACCGAGGCACGCCCATCGACGTGGACATCCTGGTGCGCGCGCTGTGCGAACTCGGGCATGAAGTGCATCTGGCCACACTCCACGCCGGCGAAGATCGGCACTATGACGGGCTGACCATCCACCGAATCGAAGAGCCCAAGGGCGTCGGCATGCCCAAGCCCGGCTTCAGCGGCGCCAAACTCAAGTGCGATGTCAAACTCTTTGCGCTGGCCAAACGGCTCATCCGCGAGATCAAGCCGGACGTGATCCATGCCGGCGAAGAAGCTGTCTTCATGGCGCGATGGTTCAAGATGACACAGGGCATCCCGTATGTCTATGACATGGATTCCTCGATCGCCCAACAGATGGTCGAGCAGATCGGCGCGCTGCGGTTCCTCTCGCCGATCTTCCATGCGATGGAGGGCATCGGCGTCAAGGGCGCGGTCGCCTGCGCGCCGGTGTGTCATGCGCTCGCGGACGTGGCGAAGAAACAGGGCGCCAAACGCTCCGTGACGCTGCACGACATCTCGCAGCTCGAAGTCGAGGCGCTCGAACCCACGGGCTGGCTCCGCGAACGGTGCGGCATCGGCGAATCGTCCACGCTGATCGTCTACTGCGGCAACCTCCAGGAATACCAGGGCGTCGGGCTGCTGATCGAAGGAATGGCCGAGGCGATCAAGGGCGGGGCGGATGTCGATGCGGTGATCGCCGGCGGCGAACCCGCTCAAATCCAGAACTGCAAAGAACAGGCCCGGAAGCTCGGAATCGAGGACCGCATCCACCTGATCGGGCGGTGGCCAGCGGACAAACTCGGGGAACTCCTGATCGAAGGGGATATCCTGACCGCACCCCGGATCAAGGGGGTCAATACACCACAAAAGGTATTTCCCTATTTGCATACCGGTCGGGCGGTGTTGGTGACAGACCTGCCCACGCATTCGCAGATTCTGACGCCGGAGGTCTGTCGGTTGGCACCGGCGGACCCTGTCGGGTTCGGGTCGGCGATCGCGGATCTTGCGTCGGACAGGGAGAAATGCGAGACTCTTGGTCAGGCGGGCCGGAAATTCGCCGAAGCGCAGCATACCTATCCTGCACACCGCAGGCGGGTGCGTGAGTTGTATGCCGAGGTCTCGGCAGCGCTTGATTTGAATAACTAAGGGATGATGACCCGGGCTTGGATGCCAGGGAAAAACGGAAGGGATGCTCAGATGACGACGCTCGTGACGGGTGGAACCGGATTCACAGGGAGTCACCTCGTTCGGAGGTTGCTGGAGCGAGGACAGCACGTCCGGGTCTTGGACAACCAGCCGGGATTGTTCCATGACGACCTCAAGGCCATGGGCGCCGAGATCATGATCGCCAGCGTCACGGACGCCAAGGCCGTCGATCAAGCCGTCGAGGGGTGCGAGGTGGTCCAGCACACGGCAGCAGCCTTTCGCAAGCTCAATGTTCCGGCGCAGCACTACTGGGATGTCAATGTCGAGGGTACGCGCAACGTTGCCGACGCGTGTTTGCGCTACGGTGTGCGCCGGCTTGTCTACTGCTCGACGCAGGGTGTGCACGGTCACGTGGCCGATGAAATCGGAAATGAGCAAAGCCCGATCGCCCCGGCGGACTACTACCAGGAAACCAAGTACGAGGGCGAGAAGGTCGTTCAGGGGTACGTGCAGAAGGGGCTCGATGCCAACATCATCCGTCCGACCGCGATCTATGGCCCCGGCGATCCGGGTCGTTTTCTGATCTTGTTCAAACTGGTGCAGCGCGGGACGTTCCACATGTTCGGGCCGGGGACATCGCACTACCACCCCGTGCACATCGAAAATCTGGTCGATTCATTCGAGCTTGCTGCGGAAAAGGAAGGGATCACCGGCGAGGCGTTCATCATCGGCGATGACCACTCCTACGAACTGAATGCGCTGGTCCGAGAAGTCGCTCGGGCGATGGACCGGGATGTGACGATCAAGCACTGGCCCTTTGCGCCGCTGCGGGCGGCCTCGGTTGTGTGTGAGGCGATGTGCAAGCCGATCCGGGTGACCCCGCCGCTGTTTCCGAGACGAGTGGACTGGTTCAAGCAGCATCGCTCGTTTGACATCTCAAAGGCTCGGGAAGTGTTGGGGTATGAACCTCGCGTGGATCTGCCGACGGGACTGAAGCAGACGGGCGAGTGGTACCGACAGTATGGGTACTTGGATGGCCATCCGCAGCGTGATGTCCACCTGCCACCGAGCCTGACCGAAGGGCCGGAGGCCGCGGGTTTGGAGAGCGGCGTTCATGCGCGTATTGGTGACGGGGGCAACAGGATTCACGGGGGGGCGTCTTGCACAGATGCTCGCCAAACGGGGTGAGGATGTCGTCGCGCTTGTGCGCGACACATCGGACACCTCCAAGCTCAAGGCCATTGGTGCCGAGCTTGTGCATGGCGACATCCGGGATTCGTCGGCAGTGGAGCGGGCGGCCGAGGGGTGCCGGGTCATCTACCACATCGCGGCGTTGTATCGGTCAGCCAGGCATCCGGACCAGATGTACCACGATGTCAACGTTGTGGGCACGGAGAACGTGCTCCGGGCGGCCGAGATCCATGATATTCCGCGTGTGGTGCATTGCTCGACGGTCGG
>DRKT01000239.1 GCA_011053195.1 Phycisphaerales bacterium
ACAATCGTGCAGCCCGGAGCAGGTATCACTGTTGTTATCGGACGGATCGTGGGGCTATCAGTTTGGATCATCGGTGTCGGTCTCTGGCGAAGTGGCTGCGGTCGGGGCCAGGGGGGACAGGGTCAACGGGATCAACTCCGGCGCGGTGTCGATGTATCGGTTTGACGGCTCGCGGTGGGTCTTGGAGTCCAAGCTCGCAGCCGATGATGGGCAAGCATTTGACAAATTTGGAGAATCGGTCTCCGTCTCGGGAAGTAAGGTTGTTATTGGAGCCCCGGGAATTGATGTCAATGGGTACGGCTCCGGTGGGGTGTATGTATTCAGATTCGATGGTTCAAACTGGATTCAAGAGGCCAGATTGATTCCGAGCGATGGGCAAGCTAACGAATTTTTCGGATCATCAGTTTCCATCTCGGGTGATACCATTGTGGTCGGTGCCCCATATGCGAATGACTTCGGTGATTTTTCCGGGACGGCCTATGTCTTTCACTATAATGGCAGCGAGTGGATCGAGCAGGCCAAATTGCTCGCAAAGGGCGGCATGGCTTGGGACAAGTTTGGGGGCTCGGTGGCTGTTTCGGGTGATGCTGTTCTGGTCGGGGCTCTCGGGTCCACCGTCAATGGGAGACGCCTATTCGGTTCAGCGTACGTGTTCCGATTCGATGGAACCGACTGGATTCAAGAAGCCAAGCTGATTCCAGATGATTCATTTCAATCTAGTAAATTTGGTACATCGGTTTCCATATCAGGAGATCTGGCATTCGTCGGGGCACCGTTTGAAAGCATATTCTCCACAATTTCTGCTCATGGTTCGGTCTATGTATTTCGGTTCGATGGGTCGCAGTGGGTACGCGAGGCCAGGCTGGTCTCCGAGAACCCGATGTCGAATGATCAACTCGGGACATCGGTCTCCGGCGATGGCGACACCGTGGTTGCTGGGGCGCCTCTCGACGGCTCCATTGCAGATTATTCGGGGTCGGCGACCATCTTTCACTTCGACGGTGTGAGCTGGACCCAGCAGACCAAGATCCTCCCACCCGACAGTGAGCCGTTCGACAGATTCGGTAGGGCAGTGGCGTATTCCAACGGAACCGCCTTCATCGGTGTGGAAGGCGATGACGACACTGCGGGCTACGCAGGGAAGGCCTCGGTCTACCAGTTTGATGGATCTGGCTGGCACCAGACCGATGCATTTGTACCCGATATCAGTGCCAGCGGGGATATGTTCGGCTCAAGCATGGATGTCGATGGTGATCTCGCTGTTATCGGCGCGTTCGGAGATGACACCAATGGGCCCATCTCGGGCTCGGTGTACATCTTTCGTTTCGATGGTTCGCAGTGGGTTCGCGAGGCCAGGCTGGTTCCTGATGATGCCGATTCGAGCATGGTTTTCGGAAACGCAGTTTCGATCTCCGGGACAACGGCTCTCATCGGAGCCGAGTGGGACAACGACAACGGATTTTCCTCGGGCTCGGCATATATATTCAGATACAACGGAACAGACTGGGTCCAAGAAGCCAAGCTTCTGCCCGATGATGGCGCATTGGGCGATGTGTTCGGTTCATCGGTTTCCATTTCTGGAGATCACGCCCTTGTCGGTGCATATCAGGACGATGACAACGGGCTTGCCTCTGGTTCTGTGTACGCTTTCCGATACACGGGCACGGACTGGGTGCAGGAGGCCAAGCTGGTGCCGAACGATGGGCAAGCCGACGCCCAATTCGGGTATTCTGTTTCCCTCTTCGGTGGTACTGCATTGATCGGTGCTCTTGACGACCGAAACGGCGAGTTCGAAACGGGCTCGGTCTATGTCTTCCGATTCGATGGAACGGATTGGGTGCAATCGGAGAAGCTGTTGGCAGATGATCAGCATCCCGGGGGTGATCGGTTCGGCAATGCGGTCGATCTTTCGGAAGAGATCGCAGTCATTGGGGCGTATATAGACAGTGACAATGGCGCATTATCCGGATCTGCATATGTTTTCAGACACAACGGTACAAACTGGGTACAAGAGTCCAAACTTCTTTCTGATGATGGTGCCAGCGGCGATCGCTTTGGCGCTTCAGTTTCGATATCGGGTGACACCGTTGTGATCGGAGCAACCGGGGATGATGATGGTAATGAAGACGCGGGCTCGGCCTATGTTTTTCGGTTTGATGGATCATCGTGGCAGCAAGCCGCCAAGCTTCTTTCCTCGAACGGTTCTGTGGAAGAAGAGTTCGGATCTGCCGCAGCCATCAAGGGCGGAATGGCATTGGTCGGGGCTCGCAAGAACAGTTTCAATGGGCTTAATTCCGGCGCGGTGTACAGATTCGATTTGAACTGCATCCCGCGATGCCCGGCGGATGTGGATGACAACGGCATACTGGATGCCGATGACTTTACCGCATGGCTCGAGGCCTACAACACGGGTGATTCCGGGTGCGACCAGAACGCCGATGGGGCGTGTGACTCTTCTGATTTCGGCGCCTGGATCGCCAACTTCAACTCCGGATGTCCATAGCGGGCATGCTGCTGCACCAAGCTTGTTGGTCCGGCCCTAGGCTCCTGCATGCACGACCGCATCATCTCTATCGGCGCCCTTGCTCGTCATCCGCTCTGGCCCATGGATACCACGCGCCCGCCGAGGCTCGGCCACGCCACCACGACGCTCATCCTTGATGGTGATCTGGCCTTGCTGGTCGACCCAGGGCTGCCTGGACAGGTGCTCGGGCAGCGGCTGCTCGAACGCGCCGGGATGGAGCCCGCGGACATTTCGCACGTCTTTCTGACCAGTTTCCAGGCGGACACCTGCCGGGCGTTGCCCCTCTTTGAGAACGCCGAATGGATCATATCAGAGCAGGAACGTGAAACTGTTGGGACGCCTCTTGCGATGACACTTCGGCGGGAGCTTGATGCCGAGGGCCCGGGTTCCGAGATCGTCCGCGAGCTCGAGTTGCAGGTGGCGATGCTGGCGCGGAGCTCTGCAGCTCCGGACAAGCTTTCGCGCAGCGTCAGCCTCTTTCCGCTGCCGGGTATGACGCCGGGCACGTGCGGCCTGCTGCTGGCGTATCCGAGTCGAACGACGCTCATCACGGGTGATGCCGTCGCAACAACCGAACATCTCGATCAGGGCAAGGTCCTCGAGGGCGCTCACGATATCGAGCAGGCCCGGGAGAGCTTCGCCGAGGCGGTTGAGGTGGCGGATGTCATCATTCCCGGCCGGGACAACATGCTGATCAATCCGACCAAGCGGCCCTTCTGATGACTCATAAAATCGATCCATACAGAACCGGAGCATCCAGCCCGAAGGATGTCCCGAAACACGTGCTGCGGGCGCTTAACAGGGGCGAGATCGAGACGGTGAACCTCGGCGAATGGCTCGCGGTGGATACCGCCGAACTGTTGCAAAATGTCGCCCCGGAGCTCGGAAAGGAAGGTGTTCGGCTGCTGACGGACAATCCCGACATGGGCCTGATGGACCGCTGGCGCACCGCATCGCGCCTCCTGCTCGACCATTTCGGTGATGGGGCCATCGACCGGTTCGCCGATCACCCGTCCGACACCGTTCGGGGTTGGGTGTGCGCCATCATCGGCATGACCGACTCCAAGGGCTGGACACTCAAGAAACGTTTGGCACGGATCAGGCCCTTCGCCGATGATCCGCACTTCGGCGTCCGCGAGAACGCATGGCTCGGCGTCCGCGGGCGGATCATCGACGATGTGGACCGGGCCGTCGCATTGCTTACGCCCTGGACCAATGCCGGGAGCGCCAATATTCGACGATTTGCTTCCGAAGCAACCCGCCCCCGCGGCGTGTGGTGCGCACATATTCCCGCACTCAAGACCGACCCGGCGAAGGCGATGCCGCTTCTTGAGCCGCTGCGCGCCGACCCGGCGAAGTATGTGCAGGATTCCGTCGGGAACTGGCTCAATGACGCCGGCAAGACCGAGCCGGAGTTCGTGATCGAACTGACTGAGCGCTGGCTCGAAGAATCGCCCGGCACAGAAACCGCACGAATTGTCAGGCGGGCCCGCCGCAATCTCTGAAGCTGTGGCATACTGGCGAGAATGGAAGAAATCGATCCACACGAGCAAGAGCGCGTCATGGCTTACCTCGAACGGACGCAGCCGAAGTGTCCGAGGTGTGCGTACAGGCTGCGCGGAATCCCCGGAGCACGCTGCCCCGAGTGCGGACTCGTGCTCACCGTTGAGAAGCTCGTCCAGCATCGGCTCCGCTCGCCCTTACTCATCTGGGCCGGCTTTGGTTTCATCGTTTCCGCGCTCCTGCTGTCGGCGACATGCGTGCTGCTTCCGATCGGATTCTTGTACCTTGGGTTCTTTATCTGGTGGGGAACCGCGCCGGCTGCTGTTGCCGAGATGACGCCGCGCATGCGCAAGCTGGCGATCGTTTTCGCGTGGGCGCCGGCGGTCTTTCTCTTGTTGGGCTTGGCGATACATATGTATGTATTGCCATATTTCTGATGTTACGCCAAAGCCTGGTCCAGATCCGCGATCAGGTCGTCCACGTTCTCGATCCCGACGCTGAGGCGGACGAGCGAGTCCGAGATGCCGAGCTTGGCGCGCTGCTCGGGCGGGACGGAGGCATGGGTCATGATGGCGGGGTGCTCGATGAGCGATTCGACGCCGCCGAGCGACTCGGCCAGCCCGAACAGGTGGACGCGTTCGAGCATGGTGCGCGCCCTTTCGATGTCGCCCTTGAGGTAGATCGTCACCATCCCGCCGAAGTCGCGCATCTGTTTCTTGGCGATTGCGTGCTGCGGGTGGCTTTCCAGTCCCGGATAGACCACGCGCTCCACAGCCGGGTGTTCGATCAGATGCTCGGCGACCCGTCTCGCATTGGCGCAGTGCCTTTCCATGCGCACGTGCAGCGTCTTGGTCGAACGCAGCAGCAGGAAACACTCGAAAATGCCGGGCACCGCGCCCTCGGAGAGCTGAATGAACTTGAGCTGCTGGTGCAGCTCGTCATCGTTGACAATCAGCGCCCCGCCGATCGCATCGGAGTGACCACCGATGTACTTCGTTGTCGAATGGCACACGATGTCCGCGCCGAGCGAGAGCGGATTCTGAAGGAAGGGCGTGGCGAATGTGTTGTCCACCGCAACCCTTGCGCCGGTGCCCTTGGCCAGCTCGCAGACCGCAGCGATGTCGATGATCTTGAGCGTGGGGTTCGTCGGCGTCTCGATCCAGAGGAGTTTGGTGTTGTCCCTGAACGCGGCCCGGGTCGCGTCGAGGTCGGTCATGTCCACGAGTGTCGTCTCGATGCCGAGCTGGGCGAAGATGCGGTGAAAGAGCCGGTTGGTCCCGCCATAGACATCATCGCAGAGCAGCACGTTGTCGCCGGCGCTGAGCGTATGCAGGACAGCGCCGGTCGCCGCGACGCCCGACGAATAGCACAAACCGTGCTTGCCGCCCTCGAGCGCGGCGAGGTTGGCCTCGATGGCGGTGCGCGTCGGGTTGGCGGCCCGGCTGTAGTCGTATTCGCCGATGATCTTGCCCGGACTCTGCTGAACGAAGGTCGAGGTCTGGTAGATCGGCGTCATGATCGCGCCGGTGGACGGGTCCGGGCGCTGGCCGGCGTGGATGGCTTTGGTTCCGAACCCCTGGCTGTGGCTGCTCGTGCTCATGCAATCTCTTTCGTCGTGGAATGATGGAATCAATCGGCCCGCGTGCGGATGCCCACGGCTCATGGATTGTGCGCCTTCGTCTTTATTTCTTCTGCTGTCTGGCAAGATATTCGATCAGGTCGATCTGGCTCAGGATGCCGACGACCTTGCCCTCGTCGATGATGATGGCGGCCTGATCTTCAGCGAACACGCCGTAGAGCTCCTCAACGCGCGCTTTCGGATACAGCAGGCCGCCGATTTTGGATTCGATCGCCTTGACGGGCGAGCTTCCGGTGACCTCGCCGCGTTGCAGGCCCCGGAGGATGTCCACCTCGTGGACGATCCCGACGGGTTTGGTCGAGCCGTTGGTGATGGGGATCTGGCTGATGCCCTTTTTCCGCATGAGCTCGATGACGTCGGCGATCGGGGCATCCTGGCTGATGGTGATGATCTCGCGGTCGCGGTCGAGCATGTCTTCGATGAAGCCGAGCCCGCGTTCGGGTTCGAGGAAGCCGTGCATTTTCATCCATTCGTCGGAGAGGTACTTGGTGACGTACCGCGTGCCGGAGTCGGGGAGCATGGCGATGACGGACTTTCCGGGTCCCATCATTTTGGCGACCTTGCAGGCGATGTATGCGATGCCGCCGGAGCTGCCACCGCAGAAGAGCCCCTCTTCACGAACGAGCCTTCGCGCGGTGGTGAAGCATTCATAATCCGAGACCTGATACATGTCATCGACGACCGAAGTGTCGAACGCTTCGCACTTGATATCCTCGCCGATTCCCTCGACCTTGTAGACGTAGGGCGTGGGCATCGTGCCTGTCTTGAAGAGGTGGTAGTGCACGCTGCCGAGCGGGTCGACGCCGATGATCTGCGTGGTGGCGTCTTTCTTCTTGAAGAAACGACCGATGCCGGAGATGGTCCCGCCGGTGCCGGTGCCGGCGACAATGGCATCGACCTTCCCGCCGTCGGTCTGGTCCCAGATCTCCTGTCCGGTCAGTTTCTCGTGCGCCTCGATGTTCCACTGCGAGTGGTACTGGTTGAGATAGAACGAGCCGGGCGTCTCGGCCG
>DRKT01000240.1 GCA_011053195.1 Phycisphaerales bacterium
CATGGCATCATCATCCGGGTTTCGCAGATCCATCGTGGCCAAGACCCGGCCCGGGATGACGTTGACCATGTCGGGCTCCGGTCGGATGACGCCCATCGTGGCCCGCATCTCGCCGTAGATTCCAGACTCGACCATCTCGCGGAGTTTGACGTTGATCCTGGCGGCGGCGAGGCCGGCGTCGGCGCGGTACGCGGTGGGCGTTGCGCCCGCGTGGGCCGCCCGCCCGGTGAACGAGAGCGCATACCACGCGATCGCCTGCACCTTGGTGACGATGCCGATGTCGAACCCCTCACGGATCAGCGTCGGCCCCTGCTCGACATGGCACTCGACATAGGCGTGCGGCCGGAGCGAATTCACGTTCATCTCGCCGCGATATCCGATCCGCCGAAGCTCATCGCCGACACAGATGCCGTCTTTATCGGTCAGGGCACAGGCGTGGTCGAGGGCCAGACGCCCGGTCGCGACGGCGCTGCCGAGCATGTCCGTTCCGAATCTGCACCCTTCCTCATCGGTGAAGTCGCACACGACAATGGGCCGACGTGTTTCGATCTTGTGCTCATTCAGCGTTCGGATGATTTCGAGCGCGCCGAGCACACCGAGGGCGCCATCGAAGCGTCCGCCCGTAGGGACCGAATCCGTGTGCGAGCCGACCAGCACGGGGGCCAGTTCTGGGCTGGTTCCCTCCCGCCGGGCGTAGATGTTGCCGATTGTGTCGATATCCACCGACAGACCGAGTTCAAGCATCCACGATCGCACCAGGTCGCGGGCCTGCCGATCCTCATCCGAGAGTGCCAATCGGCAGACACCGACCAGCCCGGTCTGCTTGTCGGTGTAAGCGCCGATCGCGCCGAGCTCCTCGATCGAGGCATAGAGCCGGGGTCCGTTGATATTGATTCTCTTCACAGCAGTTTCCACAATCGTTTCGCCTGCTCGTTGGCCATCGCCGTGATTTGCTCGGCATCGGTCTGAAGCACCCGCCCATCGCGGTACACCACGCGCCCCGAGGAGATCGTTGCCCGGACATGACGCGATGACAAGCCGTACACGACATGAGCCGGCCAGTTCTGCTCCGTGATGGGCGTGGGCGACGGGTAGTCCAGCACGACCAGATTATTCTCGGCATCCCCAGTCACCCGGAGTGAATCAAGATAGTCGTGCACGCGGCGAAGTCTTGTGTAAGCCTGCATCGGTGCGAGCCCGCCCACGGTCTGGCCTTCGAGATACATCGCGCGCGCCGCCTCGGCCATGTCGTTGTGCATGCCGTCGGTGCCGATAAAGATCCTGTCGCCGAGTCCGCCGGGATCGAACGAGCCGACGTTGTTGTTCTGGTTGCTCTGGGTGTTGTGCACGACCCAGGCGCCGCTTGATCTGATCAATTCACGCTCGGCATCGTCCACGTGCAGCGCGTGAGCCAGCAGTGTCCCGGTGAGATCCAGTGCGCCGGCGCGGTGCAACCGTTCCGCAACGCTGCAGCCGTAGGTTCGCCGGCAATGTTCCTCGTCCGACTCGGCCTCGGCGACGTGGATGTGCACGCCCGTGTCATGCCTTCGGGCGATTTCAACCGCCTGTTCGAGCAGTTCGTCGGAAACCGTAAACGAAGCGTGCAGCCCGACAAGCCCCCGATGGTGTTCGAGGTGATGTTTCGATTCCGCCAAACCCGCCTCGCGCGAGCGTGGCCCGTCGCGGTCGGAAAGCTCGTAGCAAAGCAGGTGCCCGACGCCCACGCTTTCGAGCGCCTCGGCGATGATGCCAAGACTTCCCTCGGCCGCGTTCGGCGAGGCGTGGTGGTCGATGATGAACGTGCAGCCGCAACGCACCGCTTCGATCGCGCTGACCAATGCCGAGGCCCGGATCATGTCATGGTCCAGCCTCTTGTCCAGATTCCACCAGATCAATTCGAGGATTTCGTTGAATGATCTCGGCTGTCGTGCCGGCGGCGGCATGCCGCGAGCGAGCGCCGAATAGATGTGGTGGTGCCCGTTGACAAACGAGCGTGTGACGAGTTGACCCGCACAATCGAGCACCTCGGCGCCGGCCGGGATGGCATCGACAAACGAGATCCCGCCGCCCGGCCCCGACTCGACCTTGATGTGGGACCGTGTGATTGCGAGTGTGCGCCAGTTGATGTGGGTTGCATCACGGAGAAACAAACTCACTTGGCGTGCTCCCAGTTCATCGGCAGCGAACGTCTTCGCTTGCCGTCGTACGACCAGAAGGCATTGGCGACAGCGCCGGCGGTGGGCACGAGTCCGATCTCACCGACGCCCTTGGCGCCGTAGGGCCCGTGCTCATCGGGCACCTCGACCGCGATGACCTTGATGTCCGGTGTTTCATGGGCGCGCAGCACGCCGCACTTGCGCAGGCGTGTCGATTTGAGCAGCCCGTTCTCCATCGGCAGGTCTTCGGAGATCGCGTAGCCGAGGCCCATGTGGACCGAGCCCTCGATCTGACCCTCGAACAATGTCGGGTTCATCACCTTCCCCGCATCGTGGGCCGCGACGATGCGTTTGATTGTGCCATCATCGTTCAGAATGACGACCTGCGTCGCGTAGCTGTAGGAATAGTGCGTCACTTCCTTGCCCGCCCTGGCCTTGCCCGGCTTGTTGGTCCAGTCGCAGACCCACTGGCCGAAGTATTCTTTGCCGGCAAGGTCTGAAAGTGATTTGCTCTTGAGATCCTGAACGAGCCCTTTGCAGGCGTCGATGATCGCGTTGCCGACGAGGCTTGTGGCGCGCGAAGCGGTCGTCATGCCGCAGGGTGTTTCTGAATCGGTCTCGACGCGGACGTGGACGATCCCCGGCGGCAGGCCCGTCTCCTGGCAGAACGTCTGCACCGCCATGGTGTCCACGCCCTGGCCCATCTCGGTCCAGCCGTGGTAGAGATCGACCCTGCTTTCGCTGCGGACCACGATTTTCGCGGTGCCGGAATCGGGCATGCCGTTGCCGATGCCCGTGTTTTTGATGCCACAGGCGATGCCCGCATATTTCGCGTTGTGGAAGTCATCTTTGACGGCATCGAGCGTGGCGCGGATGCCGATGCCGGTCGAGAGTTTTTGCCCTGTTGCGGTGTGGCCGCCCTCGGTGATGGCATTGTCGTAGCGGAACTGCCAGCGGTCGAAGCCGCCCATTTCGCAGAGCTCATCGACAGCGCACTCCATGGCGAACGTCGCCTGGTTGGCGCCGAAGCCGCGCATCGCGCCGCAGGGGACGTTGTTCGTGTAGACAGCCTTGGCGATGACATCGACATTGGGCACGTCGTAGGCGCCGGTCGAGTGGCCTGCGGCCCGTTCGAGGACCTTCATCCCGACCGAGGCGTACGCGCCGGTATCGCCGATGATGCGCGCCCGCACCGCGAGCAGCCTGCCGTCGGCATCGCATCCGACCTTGTATTCGAGGCGCATCGGGTGCCGCTTCGGGTGCAGGCGGAGCGACTCGTCCCGCGAGATTTCCAGATGCACGGGTTTGCCGAGCAGTTTGGCCATCAGGGCGGTCTGTCCCTGGACGGAGAGGTCTTCCTTGCCGCCGAACCCGCCGCCGTTGGGCACGAGCTGGATGACGACCTCGCTCTGGTCGAGCCCGAGGATGTCGGCGACCTGCCTTCGGTCTTCATAGACACCCTGGCTTTGTGAATACACGCGCACGCCGGCGCCCTCGGGGACCGCCAGCGCCGCCTCGGGTTCGAGGAAGGCGTGTTCGATGCGCTGGGTGTGGTAGGTGCCCTCGGTGATGAACTCACACTCGGCGAATGCCCGCTCGACATCGCCCCGGTTGACGATGCAGGTGCTGAGCAGGTTGCCGCTGTCGTGGATCTTCGGCGCTCCCGGCGAGAGGGCCGCGTCGGGATCGGTGATCGGTTCGAGCACGTCGTACTCGATCTCGATCAATTCCGCCGCCCGGCGGGCCGTCGCCCGGTCCGCCGCAGCGACGCACGCGATGACATCGCCCGTGCAGCGTGTTTCCTCCCCCACCGCCACCAGCACGGGCCAATCCGGCACGATCAGGCCGATGCTCCGCCGGCCGGGGACATCCTCCGCGAGAACAATCCGCTCCACGCCCGACAGGCGCTCGGCCTCGGCCGTGTTGATGCGGAGCACGCGCGCACGCGGATGATCGCTCAGCCGGAGCGCCCCGTGCAGCATTCCCTCCGCCGAAAGATCCGAGACATAGGGCCTCTCGCCGAGCACCGCCTCACGGATGGCATACTTCGTCAGCCGCGAGCCGACGCGACCATCGCACGCGGGGTGTTCGACGGGCTTGCCCGTGCGCAGCGACTCGGCCGCCGTCATGATCGAATCGATAATCTTCTTGTACCCCGTGCATCGGCACAGGTGAAAGCGCAGCTCGTGTTCGATCTGCTGCCTTGTCGGCGAGGGGTTGTCCTTGATGAGATGTGCCGCCCGCAACGCAATGCCCGGGATGCAGAAGCCACACTGCGCGCCGCCCTTGACAGCGAAACTGTCCGCCAGCGCTTGACGGACGGCATCTTCGATCCCCTCGAGCGTGACGACCTCGCCGCCGAGCGCCTTTTTCATTGGTGTGGCGCACGCGAGCACGACCTTGCCGTTGAGCCCGACCGCGCAGCAGCCGCAGGCGGCCTGCGGCGAGCACCCGTCCTTGGGTGACAGAATGCGCAGGTCCGTCCGCAGGAAATCGAGCAGTGAGCGTTTCTCATCGCCCGAATACTCGCACGGCTTGCCGTTGACGGTGATGGCCATCGCTATCCTTTACAGACTCCGCACCCGCGCGTTGAATGCTTCGATCAGTCTATCCCAATCCTCGACCTGCGCATAGGTTCTGTCCCAGAAGGCCGGGTCCCACAGCTCGTCGAGTTCTTCGACCGTCTTGCCCTGCTGCTCGACCCATGTGAAATACTTGAGGTTGTGCAGCGACCGCCGATCATCCAGCGTCTGCTCGCGCAGGTGGTCGGTGGTGATCGCTTCGAGGTATCGACCCGCGTGGCGCCATGCGGTGTTGGCGTCGTATTCGCCCCGTTCCTGTCGCATCTCGTCGAGCCTGCTGCCATAGAGATCGACCGAATCGGTCAGCATGGTGAAGACGACATCATCACCCGAAAGCCCGAGATACTTCGCGGTGCGGATCGACGCGATCAGGTTGCAGATGCCCGAGATGCCGAGTGAACCGAGCGAGCCGACGGTGTGTTCATCGACACCAAGCGAATTGAGAACCTCGCGTCCCTCCGGTTCGTTGAACAGGCGCAGCAGCGAGAGGCACTGCTCGTCATCGACAGCCGTGACAATATCGGTGTTGCGGGTGTTGTGGATCCATGGGATGTGCTTGTCACCGATGCCTTCGATCATGTGCGCGCCGTAGCCGTTGCGGAGCATCGTCGGGCACTGGAGCGCCTCGACCGCAGCGATTTTCATATGCGGATGCAGTCCTTTGAGGTAGTCACCGGCTGCGATCGTGCCGGCGCTGCCCGTGGCGGAGACGAAGCCGGCAAGGTTCTTTCCGTTGAGGCACCGGAACGCCCGCTCGATGGCCGGTCCCGTGACGTGGTAATGCCAGATCGGGTTGCCGAACTCCTCGAACTGATTGAAGATCACGCAGTCCGGGCGGTTCTTTCGGATATCCCAGCAGGCGTCGTAGATCTCTTTGACGTTCGACTCGCAGCCGGGCGTGGCGATGATCTCCGCGCCGATCTCTTCGAGCCACTCGAAACGCTCCCGGCTCATTTCCTCGGGCAGAATCCCGATCGCCCGGCATCCGAGCAGGGCGCAATCGAACGCGCCGCCCCGGCAGTAGTTCCCCGTCGAGGGCCACACCGCCTTGTGCGCCTCCGGATCGAACCGCCCGGTGACGAGCCTGGGCACGAGACACCCGAACCCGGCTCCGACCTTGTGCGCCCCGGTCGGAAACCATCGCCCGACCATCCCGACGATCCTCGCATCGACGCCGGTGAGCGATGAGGGGAACTCGATCCAGTTGCCCTCGTTGAACAGCCCGCCTCGGGCCTTGGGCTCGTTGCGCCAGGAGATGCGAAAGAGATTGACCGGGTCGACATCCATCAGGCCCGTTTCTTTGAGCCGATCAAGCACCGATTCCGGTATCAGAGATGGGTCATTCAGCTGCGCAAAGGTCGGGATGACCACACCGAGCTCTTTGCACCGTCTGGCCGTCTTGTCGAGAACTTCCTCGTTGATTTTCATAGATTCACTTTCTACAATTATTGTAATGCCGGGGGAACATCGACCGGCTCGCCCGCGATGCGCCTGGCGCCGTCAATGTCTTTCAACCCGCTGCCCGTGATCACGGCAACAACAGTTTCGCCCGGCCCGATGATGCCCCGCTCGGCCGCGAGTTTCGCCCCGGCGACCGAGGCCGCGGCCGCCGGTTCGGCGAAGACCCCGCCGAGAGCCGCACACGCCCTCATCGCCTCAGCAATCTCATCATCATTCACGGCAACAAACGCCCCATCGCTCTCCCGAACCGCAGCAACCGCCTTGCGCCAGTTCCTCGGCACCGGGACATCGATGCTGTCCGCCATCGTCGGACCGGACTCGGCGCTCTCATCAAAAGCACCCGTCTCGAAGGCCGACATGATCGGATGCACACCCGACGCCTGCACGCCGAGCATCCGGGGCACACGTTCGAGAAAGCCGAGCGTGTGCATTTGTTTGAGCCCATTGGCGATACCCGCGATGGTGCAGCCGTCGCCCACGCTGACCACGACCCAGTCCGCCGGATGCTCGGCGGTCTGCTCGGCGATCTCCAGGCCGCCCGTCTTTTTCCCTTCGATGACATAGGGATTGGTCGCGCAGTTGCGGTTATACCAGCCGTTGGCCTCGCATTCGTGCGCGCAGAGGTCGTACGCCTGTGCGTAGGTTCCCTGCACACGCCGGACATCCGCGCCGTACATCAGTAGCTGCGTCACCTTCGGAGCCGGCGCCGACCCCGGCACAAAGATCGTCGCCCGCATCCCAGCCATCGCCGCAAAGCCCGCCAGACTGCTCGCCGCGTTGCCGGTCGAAGCGCACGCGATATGCGTCGCGCCGGCCTGCATCGCGTGCGCCACGCCGACGCTCGATGCGCGGTCCTTGAAACTCGCGGTCGGGTTCCGGGTGTCGTCCTTAAGCCGAAGCGAACCCAGCCCCGCCCACGCCGCCAACCTCGGGACCTCGATCAGAGGCGTCATCCCGATCGGCCAGCCGAAGACCTCCGGGTCCGGCTCGATCGGGAGCAACTCGTGGTATCGCCAGTGGTTCATCGGCCGAGCCTTGAGCGATTCTGCTGTCAAGGTTTGGGCGGCTCGTTCAAGATCAAACTCGACCTGAAGCACGGCGAACGGATCGCTGCAATGCGGACACACCCCGGCCGACATCGGTGCCGGGACCGATCGGCCACACCTCACACATCGCATATCTGAAACCACACCCATGACAGGGACGATATCCGCGATCTGTGCCCGGTGGAGCCAACCCGTTCAGAAGAGACGATTCTTCCCTTCGCCCCCCAACCTCAGCAGCGCAACGCCCGCGGATGTGCGTGCGGAACCGTCACACCCCCAGCACTGCATCCCCGGCTGAATAGCACCGCTCAATCCCACGGGTTCTTTACATGGCACGCCCGGCCGGTCTTGGCGATGTAGTCCTGGTGCCCATCCTCCGCAGGCCAGAACGTCTTGGCCGGCTCGACCTCCGTGACGATCGGCTTGGAGTACGCGCCGGACTCGGCAAGCTCCCTGATGTACGCCTCGGCCTGCTCTTTCTGCTGCTCGTTGATGTACCAGATCCCCGAGCGGTACTGCCGGCCGAAGTCCGGGCCCTGACGGTCCTTCTGTGTCGGATCATGCATCACAAAGAACGCACGCAGCAGCTCCTTGTAGCCGATCTTCGACGGGTCGTACACCACCTTGACCGTCTCGGCGTGACCGGTGCCCTTGGCGCAGACCTCGCGGTACGTCGGGTGGTCGGTGTCGCCCTGCATGTAGCCGCTGACCGCATCGATCACGCCATCACCCAACTGGAAATAGTGCTCGATGCCCCAGAAGCACCCGCCGGCGAAGTAGGCCGTCTCGGTCTTGGCCGGGGCGTCGGCGACGGGGCGTGAAGCCTCCGGCAATTCTTCATCTTTATCATAAAACACGAGCGATGCGGAGTTCAGACAGTGCCGCTCGCCGGTCGTGTCCGGCCCATCATTGAAGACATGCCCGAGATGCGCGCCGCAGCGGGCGCACTCGATCTCCGTGCGCACCATGCCGTATGACCGATCGACCTTCCGCCGAACATGCTCCGGGTCGAACTCGCGATCAAAGCTCGGCCAGCCCGTGCCGGAGGTAAACTTGTTCTCGCTCGAAAACAGGGGCAAGCCGCAGACCGCGCAGACATACACGCCATCGCGATGGTTGTCCAGAAGTGTGCCACAGTTCGGCGGCTCGGTGCCCGCCTTCTGTGTGATCCTGTACACCTCCGGACTGAGCCGCTTGGCAAGCTCCGCCACACGCTCGGCCGGCAGCGGCGTGATGTCATAGCCCGACTTGGAAATCTTCATTTTACCCACCCGAACAGACTCCTGTTTCTCCTCCGGCTGGCTCGGCCGATAGTGCCCGGCCCCGAGGACCGAAATCGCCAGCAGCACACCAAGAACCCCCGAGACCACCGTCAGCACAGCGTATTTCATGGATGCACCATCCTCCAACCCCACCCGAATATTCCCATCCCCTGCCGGCCGATACCAGCGGTTCAACAAAAAACCCGACCCCGCCGAGGAGAGGCGGGGCCGGGGCTGTGGTTTCCGCAGATGAGCACGAGACTCACCCAATCTGAGGACTTACGGCAGGAAGGTGCACTGGTCCGGCATGCCGGCCGTGCTGTTGTTGAACGCTGCAATCCAGGCGGAGAAGTCCGCCGGTGTGCACGCGCCGTCCTGGTTCACATCGCACCGACCCGTGGCCGCGTTGAACGCCGCGATCCAAGCGGAGAAGTCCGCCGCCGTGCACTGGCCATCGGCGTTGATGTCGCAGCAATCCTCGGTGGTCGGCGCCGCGCAGCAGTTTAGACGGAACATCCAACCCAGCGGATTGGGAGCACCGACAAGACCGGTGAAGTCCGAAACATCAAAGCTCGGGTCATGGCGCTCATCGACCATCGGCGAGTTGCCGCCGCCCGACCAGTCACCAGCGGTATCACCACACATGTTGGTACCCTCGGCCCAGACGATGCCATCGGAGAAGCCCCGTCCGACGTCGGGTTGTCCACTGGCCGCGAGGCATGCCGCAGCGGCCGGGGCGGCCGAAGCGGTGCCCCAGATCATGAACTGCGCACGGGTGCTCGGGAAGAAGCCGCCACGCAGCGGGCCATCGGGTGTGCCGTCGCCATCGGTATCGATGGCACCACGGGTCCAACGAAACGACACGCCGGTGTCCGTACGCTGATCTTGATTGTGAATGTCCGGCTGAGTCTCGTTGTTGGTTGCAGTTGTTTCATCAAGACCGGCCGAGAGGGCAACACCGAGCGAGCAGAGGCTTGAGGCGAAGAATGTGCCATAGCCGCCGGATCCGAGTGACAGAAGTTGGTCCGGCACTCCATCACCGTCGGTGTCGGTGTTGGCGTAGGTAAGAACGACACCGCCGACAAAATAATCAACAAGCCCATCACCATCATGGTCGGCTGTATCGAAGGGAACGACCGTTGTGGTCCCACCAACACCGTTGGGCTGAGGATCGAATCCGTCGGTGCCGTCAATATCGGGGAAGTTGTCGATGACGTCCCACGACTCGACGACCATTTGCAGGACCTCAGAGGTACTGCCGGTACCGCCGTCACAGATCGGGAACACACCGGCAAAGGCAATGCTGTCGATGGTTGCACCGTTGAAGCCGCTGACACCATCGGAGTCGTTGATGTCTTCCGAAATCGACTGAACCGAGAAGCTGGTGCCGAAGAACCAGCGACTGCCCGGGAACATCAGTGTGGCCGAGCCCGCCTGATCACCGCAGATCGGGTCATCGAACCCGTCGCCATCGGTGTCGACCATCCATGCCGAGTCATAGCAAACATCACCAGTCCCGCGGGTAGTGTTGTTGTTGCCATTGCCGAGTTCGATCGTCCGGCCGTAAATGTACTGGCCATCCACGGTCAAACCCGTGATCGCCGTCGCACGGATCGCGTGGAACGACTGACCCGAGAACCGGGCCTGCTGCAACTCCGGCCGAACCTGGGCATCGGCGCTACACACAGCCATGCCGGCGCATGCGACAAGAACATGATTCTTCATCTGATCACTCCTATAAAGTTGTGCGAAACACAAAGAAACGAAACGCTCTTCGCCGGAGAGAGCCCCCGGCGACCAAGATCACGGCTATACGAGCTTTCCCCGAGGGGGTTCCCATCAAGTTGCAAAGTTTTGTGTTTTTATATATGTTGAAAACTTATTTATAAAAATTCCAAAACAGGGCAACAAATCGAGCATTTCAATGCTCTGCGGGCCCCATCGCGGCCCCGCACCCCCCTGTTGTGGCCAATTGGTTTCCGCCCACAACCCGCGCCATAGGCCCGACAGTAGAGACAACAGATCGATTGAAAAAATTGAACCGGCCGGACAGAACCACCCAAAGCGGTGCGGGAGGGATTCGAACCCCCGATGACCCGAAGGCCATACCGGATTTCAAGTCCGGCGCGTTCAACCGCTCCGCCACCGCACCGTGGCGATCAACAATAGCTCCCCCAGACCAGCCCGACACCCCCACCAAGGTCCTTCCCCACCCTCCGCATACCATCACCCAATGGCCCGCAAACCGACCACCACCGAGCCCGATCTCAATCCAGCCGGGGGCGTCTTCATCTTCCATGGCAAGGACGCCTTCCTCCGCGCCGACCTGACGGCCCGGCTCAAGACCGCCCTCCAAGCCGCCCACGGCGAGGTCGAATCCATCCACTTCGACGGCACGCGCGATCAGCTCGCCGATGTCCTCGACGAGTGCCGAAGCTTCGGGCTCATGCAGCAGCACAAGCTCGTGGTGGTCGAGGCGGCCGACCAGATCATCAAGGGCGACACACGCCCGCTGCTCGAGCGATACGCCGCCAGCCCGACCGAGGGCGCCACGCTCGCGCTCCGCTGCGACACCTGGCGCAAGGGCAAAGCCGACAAGCTCATCGCCGACGCCGGTGGTGCCGTCATCAAATGCGAGGGACTGCCCCCAGCCGCCGCCCTCGCCTGGGCCGCCAAGCGAGCCAAGCAGACCTATGGCGTCACGCTCTCGCGCGACGCGGGCCAGCTGCTGGTCGATCGCGTCGGCGAGCTCGGCCGGATCGACTCCGAACTGGCCAAACTCGCGGTCGAAGCGCCCAAGGGCACCATCTCGCGCGAACAGGTCGCCGAGCTTGTCGGCATGACCCGCGAAGAAGAGGTCTGGTCGATCCAGTGGATGCTGCTCAGCGCCGGCCCAGAAGAACTGCTCACCCAGCTCCGCACCATCCTCGGCAACACCCGGCAGGACCAGTCCATCATCACGCTCTACGCCTGCATGGACCTGTGCCGAAAGCTCCATGCCGCCAGCCGGGCGCTGCGCCAACGACAGAGCCCCGCAACCATTGCCAGCCGGCTCAAACTCTGGGGCCCAAGCCGCGACGCCATTCTCGGCGCTGCCCGGAACATCGACCCGGATCGCGCCGGCGAGTTGCTGAGCCTCGCCGTTGATGCCGACCGCATGAGCAAGTCGGGCCTGGGCAAGCCCGAACGCCTGCTCGAGCGGCTCACCCTCGAAATCGCCGGCGCCACCCACTGACCCGAACCGCCGGCCCCAGATTCATCCGATCTTGCAAGAAATCGGTATCGGATCGCCGATACCGCCCGCAGGCAGGAGGCCGCGACAGATGGGCAGGATGCACGGACCGAGGCGGGGACTCGCCAGAGCCGCGCTGTCGGCAGCCACGGTGGCGCTGCTGGCAGGCTGCGCCACCTCGGCGCGCCAACCCATCGCAACGGCCAACCCATCGGCCGACCCCGGCGAACCCGACTGGGTCTGGTCCGACGCCGACGAGGCTTCCGAGGTGCCCAACACCGGACTGGCCGCTCTCGCCGCTCAGGCTGCGGAAGAAATCCAGGCCTACCAACAGGGCAATCTCGCGGCCGACCCGGTCGCCGAACCCTCCGTCCCGGCGCTCCGACTCGATCACACATCGCCCCAATCCACCCACCCCGTCCCCAAGGCCACCAACGAACCGGCCAACCCAAGACCAAGCGATGGCCTGCTGCTGGCGCTCTCGATCGCAGGCGACGGGCCGGCGCTGACCACAGATCAGACCGAGCCCGCTGCCTCTGCGCCGGCAAACAGTCAAATCGGAGAGCCGGAAGACGATCTTCTTCCCGTCAAGCCCGGGCCGAGCCGGTCGATGCGCATCGCCCAACTTTCTTCAGAACTCGCCGAACTTCTCAAACAGGAATCCCAGGACCGGCCCGATCCTGTGCGCCCGCTCCTGGCCGCCGCCCTGCTCGAATCCGTCGCATCGGGCGTGGTTGATGAGATCGACCTGCCCGGCGGGGGCGCACTCATGCTCACCGAATCCGAACGCGAAGCGCTCAAGGCCGTGCGCCAACTCGCGGTCCGGCTCGTCGGGCAGGGCGACGAGACCGCGGGCGATCCGCAGCGTCTGCGCGATGTCATGCTCTCGACCGCCGAGCAGCTCCGCCCGATGACGCGCCTGCGCATCGGAGCCGCCGAGCTCTGCTCCAAAGCGCCGGGCTTCGGCAACTACGTCCCGCTCCCGCGCCGGACCTTCCTCGCCGGCCGACCAAACCGCGTGGTCGTGTACGCCGAGATCGAGAACTTCGCACTCCGCCCCGCGATCTCAAGCGAAGTCATGACCGAGGGCGACACCGTCGCGGCCCAACTCACCGAACAACTCGAGCTCTACCTCCGCGCCGGCGACCCATCGCCGACCTGGCAGCGCGAGATCCAGTGGCTCCCCCGCACCAGCCGGCACAGCTTCGACGACCTCTTCCTCGCCACCACCATCGACCTGCCCGCGACCCTGTCGGTTGGAACCTACGACCTCAAGGTCCGCGTCATCGACGAGGTCACCGGCGCCCAGGATGAGGCCATCATCCCCATCCGCCTCGTCGCCGACGCATCCGCTCTCGACGAAGAACCGTCCGACGACACACCACCAGAACAGGGTGATCCGGACCCCTCGATTTTGCTGGGTGGCCGGTAAGGCGAATCCCACATTCGACCCCGGACCACCATGCCACATCGGCAGAGATTTGGCTATTGTTCGGTTATCCGGGCAGGGTTGACCGCCCCCAGCGACCCAAGGAAGGGATTTCCGACCACGGACGCGACTGGCACGCCCCATGCACCGATAGGAAGGGGCAGGCTCGAACGGGGCCGAGAGAGGGGGTCTGGCTTTGATCGGGTGTCAAACCCTGATCCAGCCGGATACGAAAGAACAGCCGGGGCGGCAAGGTTCTCCACAGAGGGCCGGCGCCAGGCACGGTCGGAGTCGGCCGAAATAGAGGAGTAGGCGATGTTTGAACGCTTCACAGATCGAGCCCGCAAGGTGATGGCCCTGGCCAATCAGGAGGCCCAGCGGTTCAACCACGAATACATCGGGACCGAGCACGTCCTGCTCGGGCTCGTCAAAGAGGGCTCCGGCGTGGGCGCCAACGTCCTCAAGGCCCTGACCGTCGATCTGCGCAAGGTCCGGCTCGAGGTCGAAAAACTCGTCAAGCAAGGCCCCGAGATGGTCACCATGGGCAAGCTCCCCCAGACCCCCCGCGCCAAAAAGGTCATCGAATACGCCATCGAAGAGGCCCGAAACCTGAACCACAACTACGTCGGCACCGAGCACCTGTTGCTGGGCCTGCTGCGTGAGCATGATGGTGTCGCGGCTCAGGTGCTGCGCAACCTCGGACTCAAACTCGAAGAGGTCCGCGAGGAGGTCCTCAACCTGCTCGGCGCCTCGGGCGAAGAGAACGACGAGGGGGCCGAGCTCGCCGGTGGGTCCTCCAGCGAAAGCGGCGCCAAGGCGCGCAAGGGCCGGAGCCGAACGCCGGCACTCGATTCCTTCGGCCGTGACCTGACCGAACTGGCCAAGAACGGCGAGCTCGACCCGGTCATCGGTCGCGAGCGCGAGATCGAGCGCCTCGTGCAGGTGCTCTGCCGGCGAACCAAGAACAACCCCGTCCTGCTGGGCGAGGCTGGTGTCGGCAAGACCGCCATCGTCGAGGGCTTGGCGCAGCAGATCATCGCGATCGAGGTGCCGGACATTCTGCACGAGAAGCGTCTGGTCGTGCTCGACCTTGCGATGATGGTCGCGGGCACCAAGTACCGGGGCCAGTTCGAGGAGCGCATCAAGGCCGTCATGAGCGAGGTGCGTCAGGCCAAGAACGTGATCCTGTTCATCGACGAATTGCACACGCTGGTCGGGGCGGGCGGCGCCGAGGGGGCGATCGACGCCTCCAACGTGCTCAAGCCCGCGCTGGCCCGTGGCGAGATCCAGTGCATCGGCGCCACCACGTTCGACGAGTACCGGAAGTACATCGAGAAAGACGCGGCCCTGGCGCGTCGGTTCCAGGCGATCACGGTCGATCCACCGACGCCCGAGCAGACCGTGGAGATCCTCAGGGGTCTGCGCGAGAAGTACGAGCAGCACCACCGTGTGCAGATCACGGATGATGCGATCAAGGCCGCGGTCGAGTTCTCGGGTCGGTACATCATGGGCCGGGTCCAGCCGGACAAGTCGATCGACGTGATCGACGAGGCCGGTGCGCGCGTGCGGATCAAGAGCATGACCAAACCGCCGAACCTTGCCGAGATCGAGAGCGACATCGAGCGTCTGGCGATTGAGAAGGACGAGGCCGTCAAGGCCGCGGACTACGAGCGTGCCGCCGAGCTGCGCGATCGGGCCGAGAAACTGCGCAAGGAGAAGGAGAGCATCCAGAAGGAATGGCGTGAGCAGTCGCAGAAGATTGATGGCACGGTCGACGCGGAAGTGATCGCCGAGGTCGTCAGCAAGATGACCGGTGTGCCGCTGCAACGGCTCGAGAAGGAGGAGGCGCAGCGCCTGCTGCTGCTCGAGGAGGAATTGCACAAGAGCGTCATCAGCCAGAACGAGGCGATCAAGACGATCAGCAAGTCCATCCGCCGGGCGCGAGCCGGGCTCAAGGACCCGAAACGCCCGATGGGCTCGTTCATCTTCGTCGGCCCCTCGGGCGTCGGCAAGACGCTGCTCTCCAAAGCGCTGGCGGAGTTCATGTTCGGCGACGCCGATGCGCTGATTCACCTCGACATGTCCGAATACATGGAGAAGCACAACGTCAGCCGGCTCGTGGGCGCGCCCCCGGGCTATGTCGGCTACGAAGAGGGCGGCCAGCTCACCGAGCAGATCCGGCGCCGGCCATACGCCGTCGTCCTGCTCGATGAGGTCGAGAAGGCGCACCCCGATGTCTTCAACATGCTGCTGCAGATCATGGAAGAGGGCCGGCTCACCGACTCGTTCGGGCGACACGTCGACTTCCGCAACACCATCATCATCATGACCAGCAACATCGGCGCGGACCTGATCAAGGGCGGCGGCGGGTTCGGGTTCCAGAAACGCACCAGCACCGCCGACTACGAGAACATCAAGTCGATCCTTATGAAAGAGATCGAACGGTTCTTCCGGCCCGAGTTCATCAACCGGCTCGACGACATCATCGTCTTCCAACCACTGACCAAGGAAGACCTGACCGAGATCGTCGAGTACGAGGTCGCCAAGGTCGGCGAACGGCTCGTGCACCAGAACATCACGATGGTGCTCGATCAGTCGTCCAAGGACTATCTCATCGAGAAGGGCTACAACCCGGACTACGGAGCCAGGCCGCTGCGCCGAGCGATCGGCAGCCTGATCGAGGACCCGCTCAGCGAGATGCTGCTCTCGGGCGAGATCGGGCACGATGCAATCGTGAAGGTTTCGCACAAGCCGGACGCCGAGAATCTCTACTTCGAGGTCGAGGCCAAGCCGGCGTCGGAAACCGAAACGGACGACACCCCGGAGATCGAGGCCGAGTCCAGCTCGACCTGATCCACACCGTCCGGCCGAACCAGCACCGCCACACGCCCCACGCACTCGGGGATAGAAGATAGAGAGCGGACCCGGCTCATCAGTCGGGTCCGCTTTTTCACGCGCCCCACCCAAACTGCACGGCCGACCAGGGTGCCCGATGCGTCCAGACGCCGAAAAACCGCCCACATCCTTACAAATAGCAATCATATTTGGGCAGTGAGAGGTTCTCCATGTTCACAGGTCGCCCCACCATCGGGTATATTATCGGACTTTGCAAAACTTATCCCCTTGAAAACGCTATTTTTACCTTGATTTCACAATCCAACCTCGATAAATTCGGCTCATGGGAAATGAGTAGTGCCGGCGAAAGCCGGTGCGAAGGAGTGAGACAAGACAGAGGAGAGATTCTGGTCTGTCCGTGTGAGTGGGTTTCTTGGTCGGCGGGCTCATCCCGTCGGCAGCGGTTTGCGGGCCAGAACGTATGACAATTGATTTCGGGCATTCCGGGGCGCTGCGTGCGCATCGGGTTCGCCCGTTGGAGAAAGTGATCCGGTGGGTCATTCCATCGATCAGGTTTGTTTCGCGGCGTGCGTACGTCGCTCCATGGAGCAGAGGGATCCTCGGCGTGTTGCCGGGGCCCTACACGAAAGGGAATGAGTAAGACATGAATATGACCAAGAATATCGTCCTCGTCGCTGGTCTGGCCCTCGCCGGTTCGGCCTCGGCCCAGACCTACACCGGCACCTTCAACAGCGCCCCGATCCCGGACAGCGATCCGGCCGGTGCCAAGTTTGTCGTCAACGTCCCGGATTCGTTCTCGATCGCCGACCTGAACGTCGGCCTTGGGATCACCCACACTTGGCAGGGCGACCTCGTCATCACCATCGAGCACAACGGCACCACCGTTGATCTGCTCAACCGCGCCGGCGACGGCACGGGCGGCGGCTTCGGCTTCAGCGCCGACAACCTCGGTGACGCCGCCTCGGGCGCTCTCTTCTATCTCGATGACGAAGGCGCTTCCGCGTATGACACCGGCGCCCCGACCGGCTACGGCGACGGCACCGTCGTCGACCCCGGCATCGACAACGTCACCGGCAACTGGAAGCCCTTCGGTGCCGCCGGCATCAGCGCCCTGAGCGCCTTCGACGGCATGGATGCGGCCGGCAACTGGTCCATCTTCATCACCGACAACGCCGGTGGTGACACGGGCACCGTCGAGACGATCAGCCTCGAATTCACCGCCGTTCCGGCCCCGGCCAGCCTCGCGCTGCTCGGCCTCGGCGGTCTCGCCGCGACGCGTCGTCGCCGCTGATCCGCTTGCGGACCCAACATTCTGACTCTTGCACAGGGCTCGGCCGAACGGTCGGGCCCTGTCTTTTTTTGCGAATCCGGATAAATTCAGAATATTTCAAATGAAAACATACAACTTCGCTGGCACACGCCCAAAACAGGTGTAGGTTCGATACGTCAGGCCGAGTTCTTCGGCATCGGTCCGTCGTGGACTCACCACGGCGGAGGAGTGAACCACGCACCGGCGACCAGTCATGTGAATGGACGCCCGGGCGAATATTCTGGAGGGGATTCCCATGAACACATCGAAAAGCATCATCATGATTGCGGGCCTCGCGCTCGCCGGGTCGGCCTCGGCGCAGACCTACAGCGAGTTCTACGGCGTTGCGCTGCCGGACGACGACCCGACCGGAGTCAGCGTCACGCTCAACGTCCCGGACTCGATCACCATCGCCGACCTGAACGTCGGCCTCGGGATCACCCACACCTGGCAGGGCGACCTCATCGTCGAGCTCACCTCGCCCAGCGGCACCACCGTCGGATTGCTTCATCGCGCCGGCGACGGCACTCAATTCAATGGTGGGGCAGGTGGCGGTTTCGGCTTCAGCAATGACAACTTCGGCGATGCCGCCAATGACACCCTCTTCTACCTCGACGACAGTGCCGCCGAGGCCTATGACGCAGCCGCACCGAACGGCTACGGCAACTTGTCAACCACCGGCGGGATCGACAACGTCACCGGCTCATGGCTCCCCTTCGACGCCGGCGGGATCACCAGCCTGGCCGACTTCAACGGCGAGAACGCCCAGGGCGACTGGACGCTGTTCATCAGCGACAACGCCGGCGGCGACCTCGGCACCTTCGACACGCTCAGCCTCGAGTTCACCGCCGTCCCGGCGCCGGCCAGCCTGGCGCTGCTCGGCCTCGGCGGGCTCGCCACCGCGCGCCGTCGCCGATAATCAAGAGCTCGTCTCTCCCAATACATTTTTCTCTCGCATGGCCCGGCTTCACGGTCGGGCCATGTTTTTGCAGGCTTCTGTCCGGGGGTTGAACAAGGCGATAGTATTGCCCCGCCCATGCCCGCTGTGCTGCGATACATCCTGAGATTCGGCCCAATGAACCCGATCGCGGTCCGTCTCGTCCAGGGCGGCTCGCGGCGCATTCGCCACATGTACATCCGATCCGCCTACCTCGGCGTGATGATCCTTGTCCTGCTCTGGCTCCTGCTGACCCAGGGCTCGGGCGCCGGCGGTGTGGCGCCGAACTATGGCGACCTCGCCGCAGCCGGCGCCAGCAGCTTTGCGTGGGTCTCCTATCTCCAGATCGCCCTGATCTGCATCCTGGCCCCGGTGTTCATGGCCGGAGCGATCGCCCAGGAAGCCAGCCCCAAGACGTGGGACATTCTGCTCACCACCCCGCTGACGCCGGGCCAGATCGTCACGGGCAATCTGTTCGGGCGGATGTTCTTCATCCTCGCCCTGCTCTTTTGCTCGATGCCGCTGTTCGCCCTCACACAGTTCTATGGCGGGGTTCCGGGACGTTCGATCTTCACCAGCTACCTCATCGCCGCGTGTGCGGCCCTGCTCGTCGGGTCCATCGCGATCACCCTGTCCTGCAGCCGGGTCGTCGGAAGACAGGCCGTCTTCGCCTTCTATGTCACCGTCGTCGGGTACCTTGTCCTGACCATCGGGATCGACCGATGGATGGTCGCTTCGGGCCTCGGCGCCGGGCCGAACGGCAAGGGGGTCACATGGATGACCGCGATCAACCCGTTCCTCACACTCAACGCCCTGCTCGAACCCACCAATTATCCGCGAGCCTCTCTCGAAGACCCGAGCCTCGGCCTGCTCGGGCGATGGATGCTCGCACGCCCCATCACCACGTGGGGCGCCGGCTCGCTGATCCTCAGCATCGTCATGATCGTTGCCAGCACCATCACGGTCCGCGCCGGCGGGCTTGCCACCATGGCGCAGGGGCGCGAGGGCATCCCGCTTCACCGGAGGATCTTCAGGCTCGGCAAGAAAGATGATCTGCACCGACCGCCCCGCACCGTCTGGAAAAACCCCATCGCGTGGCGCGAAGCCGCCGCCCGCAACGGCTCGGCCGGTCGCATCCTCGCTCGATGGGCCTTCATCATTCTCGGTATCGGCTGGGGCGTCGGCCTCCTTGTCCACTACCACAACTCCGCCATGAGTCCGTCCAGTTTCCGGCTCGCGCTCTCGAGTACCGTCGTCGGCGAACTCGCCGTCACCACACTCGTCGCCATCAACATGGCGGCCACCGCCATCAGCCGAGAGCGAGAAGACGGAACCCTCGACCTGCTCCTGACCACCCCGCTCTCGGCCAGCGCGTACATGACGGGCAAACTCCGAGGCCTCATCGCCTACCTCATCCCCCTGATCCTTGTCCCATCCGTCACCATCGGAATCGCCGGGGTCTATTCACTGTTTCATGGATTCGGCAACGAATCCAAGGCCTTCGTCACTTCAACACTCATCGGCGGCACGACCGTCTCATCGCCGGTCGTGCTGCCCGAGGCGGGCCTGATCATCGGAATCAG
>DRKT01000241.1 GCA_011053195.1 Phycisphaerales bacterium
AGATCAGCCGAAGTAATCGGGCTCGTTGCCGGGGATCCATTTGATATTGCACCCGATGCTTGGGTGCTGCTCGCCGGTGACCTGCTGACCTTCGGCGACAGCGTGCATGGCCTGCCTCAGGTCGCGGCCCGTGACGGGAACATCCGAGCCGGGGCGTGAATCGTCAAGCTGGCCTCGATAAACGAGCTTGCCATTGGCATCAAACAGAAAAAAGTCCGGTGTGCACGAGGCGTGGAACGCCTTGGCGACCTCCTGGGTTTCGTCGAACAGATAGGGGAAGGTGTAGCCCCGGCGTTCGGCCTCCTCTGCCATCCGCTCGGGAGCATCATCCGGGTGAGATTTCACATCGTTTGACATGATGGCCACCACGCCGATGCCGTGGGAAGATGCGTCATGGCCGAGGCGGGCAAGTTCGTCGGCGACATGGACCACAAACGGGCAGTGGTTGCAGATGAACATCACCAGTGTGCCACGGGGACCGGCACAATCCACATGGGTGCAGCGGTCACCGTTGACAGCCCTGTTGTAGTTCGGCAGGTCAAACTCGGGCATGTCGGTTCCGAGTTCGAGTCGCATCGTCGAGGGGGTCTGCGCCACGGTGATCCTCCGATCTCGCTGCCGGCCGAACACGGACCGCCCCGGGTGACAAACACCCCCGGCGCGCCGGACCCTGTCCAGCGAACGGGGCGGGCGGGATTCGAACCCGCGGTACGGGTAACCCCGTACACCGGATTAGCAATCCGGCCCCTTCAGCCTCTCGGGCACCACCCCTGGGTTGCATGGTACGCCCGCCGGTTGGCCCGGCTCAATCGCCGCGGGTTGACTTGTTCGTTTTCACCGCATCGGCTCCCTGTTCCGGGGCGGAAGGACCCACCCCCGGGCCCCCGCTGAGGCCCGAACTGGAAAGGCATCGGGATCGAGTGAAGGCCCGATCGCCATCTGTATTCGTTGCGGGAAGGACGATGCGGCCTCGGCATCAACCAAGGCCACAGCACACCCTCCGAATCCGCCCCCGGTCATGCGAACCCCGATCGTCTCGGGCAGCGTTTGGGCTGCCCGGACAACAGCATCCAGTTCCGGGCACGAAACCCGCATGTCATCGCGTAGGGACCGGTGGGAAGCCGCCATGAGCGGGCCGAGTTGGTCAAGCCGACCGGAGCGCAGCGCCTCGGCAAAAAGATACACGCGATGGATCTCAGACACCACATGTCTGGCGACTCGCTGCTCATCCTCAGGAAGTAAGCCCACATCCCCGATCGAGCCAGGCTCAAGTTCTCGAAGACGGCGCACACCAAGGCTGTGTGCGGCCCGTTCACAGACTGCTCGCCGATCGGCATAGGCACTCGATGCCAGTTCATGTCGGACTTTCGTGTCGATGACGAACGTCGCGAGTTGATCAGATGGCGGCATCCGGATCGACTCGGCCCTTTCTGACCGGCAATCGAAGAGCATGGCGTGGCGGCACTCGGCCAACTCAGAGGTTGCCTGGTCCATCAGCCCGCATGGGACCCCGGCGAATCGTTGTTCGGCCCGCTGACAGAGGCGCGCCCTATCAAGAGGCTCCGACTCGATGCCAAGGATGTGCTCGATCAGTGTGGCGATGGCGAGCTCGATGGCAGCCGAGCTGGAAAGACCCGACCCGATCGGTACCGTGCTGGTCAAGAGAACATCCAGACCCGAGAGCGTCGACGGATCCCGATCGTCAAGATATCCGGCAAGAACACCAATCGGATACGCTGCCCAAGGCTTGTCCGCATGTAGGCCCGGCTCGATCGGGCGGGTCAGATCAAGTTCGAATGAATCACCAAGATCGAGCGATTCGAAACGCACCCGGTTTGAAGAACCGCCGAGGTCCGCAACCGCAAGACAACTCCGATCGATTGCCATCGGCAGGACAAGCCCCTCGGCATAATCAACATGGTCGCCGATGAGGTTGACCCGACCGGGAGCCTCGGCTGCGAAAGCGGGTGCCCGGCCCCGTACGTCGGTAAATCTCCGAATTAGTCCCGCATGTCTGGGCATGGTTGAGGTCAGGGTACGCGAACTGGGCGCAGCACAGCCGGGCCCAGTCGGTGGGCCCGGCATGCCGAGGAAGCATGTTTTGTGCGGGATCAGTTGTTGCTGTCGGGACGACGCTCGAGCAGGCTGCGAAGCTGCTTGTTCTCGCGCCTCGTGGCCTCGAGATCGAAGACGAGGTACTTGACGCTGACACGCAGGTAATCGAGCGAGTCCTGAAGTTCCGAGATGGTCTTCTTCATCTTCTCATGGCGATTCTTGGTTTCTGAGGCCATGTCCTGAAGCTTGCCCTGCTGATCCGAGGGGAGGCCATTGATTTTCTCGAGCAGCTTGTTGAACTGTTTCTGGAATTCCTGTTCGCTCATCTCTCCGCGCTCCTGACTCTTCTCTTTGGTTTGCGTGGCGGTGGCCTCGTTGGCCATTCGTCCGCCGGTCGGAGAAACACAGATCAACCCCCGTGCCCGGCATGCCAACGGGCTGAACGGGGTCCGAGAGTCCGAGAAAAAGTGGCTGAGGCGCCGACGCGGAACGGTTGATGAGGAGTTGTACCGATCGCGCGGACGGTATGGGTTGGCCGACTGGGCGAGGTGTTGTGTGCGGTCAACGCCTGGCGAGGAATCGGCGCAACGCGCGCTGGCCATCGTCGGGAGCCGAGGCCGCGAGCCGATTCAGGGCTTGCCTGTCCACGCGGGCCAGTTCCGAGGCCAGGTTGCCCGTGTGGACATCCAGCTTCCGGCGGAACCGGGCAAAGTGGGCCTCGAGATCATGCCTGCGAAATCGGGTAAGCGGATCGACCAGACCCGTTTGCATGGCTGCCCAGTCGAGCAGCGACCCACCGGCATCCGAGAACCGATACAGCCCGAGCGATGACTCCAGCCGATGCTCGATGGAACGGAAGGGGTCCGAGGCCGACTCCGGGATGGCCACAAGCCGATCGACCATCTCCTGATCGCTGAGGGCTTCGGCCTCGGCAGGATCACTCGATTTGACCGGTTCGGCAGTCTCCTCGGCCGGCTTGAGATTGGCCCTGAGCGAAGCGATTTTCTTGACGCCGGCCCGCTCGAAGCGGATGGTGAGCCTCTGTGTCGATTGACCGTCAATGACAATCGGATCGACCGTGGTCACCTGACCCACACCCCACTCCGGCCGATCGGCATGGATCACACGGTCCCCAAATGACCAGACTTGGACTGCCATCGTTCGACGAACTCCGATCAGGCCCGACCAGCGAGCCGAATTCGGCCCCGGCCGGTGGTCGTCGGTATCACAACCGACCCGAGAAATGGTGGGTTCAGGGCGAGAATCGCACATGTTCCTCGTCATGGGCGTGCGCCCGGTCTAGAATCGTCCGCATCCCGACGCCCCCGGTCAAGCCCGTTGGCTCTGCTCCGGGGCGATCGCCGAGAACACACTGCCATGATCGAAGCACTCAAGAGCGAAGAGATTGTCGATAAGTTCGGAGGCCGATTCCGCCTGACCGCGGTGATCCAGCGCCGCCTGATCCAACTGATGGAGGGCGCCAGGCCGATGGTCGAACGCGATGGTCGGACCGACCTCGAGCTGGTCGTGCAGGAGATCCTCGAAGACAAAATCGAGATTGTTGAAGATGATGGGTCGGGCGGGTTCGAGGTGTCGGCACTGGATGATGAGCCGCTGCTCTGAGCCCTCATCGGAGTGAGCCATGAGCAACCAGCCGATGGCCGGTAAGCACGTCGTGCTCGGTGTCTGTGGCGGGATCGCAGCATACAAGTCTGCTGCCCTGACCAGCAAACTCGCCCAGGCCGGGGCGCGTGTCACCGTTCTGATGACGCCATCGGCGACCCGGTTCGTCACACCATTGACGTTTCAAGCCCTCTCGGCCAACCCGGTCTACACGACGCCTTGGGACCATGCCGAGAACAGCGATCCTCAGCACATCGCCCACGCGTCGCGTGCGGATCTCGCCATCGTCGCGCCGTGCACAATGGATTGCCTGGCCAGGCTCGCTCTCGGCCGAGCCGATGATGTCGTGACGCTCGTGCTGAGCGCCATCGATCGCCGATCGACGCCGGTGCTGCTCGCCCCGGCGATGAATGAGATCATGTGGTCCCAGCCGGCGACCCAGCGCAATGTCGAACTTCTGAAATCCGATGGTTACGCCTTCATCGGTCCCGCGGAAGGCTGGCAGGCCTGCCGGGCTGTCGGCCCGGGGCGAATGTCCGAGCCCGAATCCATCCTCGAACGGGCGATCGCGCTGCTCGGCTGATCGTCACCAGCCCATGTGGCCGATCGATCAAGAGGTGGGTACCATTGTGCCAACCGTCGGAGAGGTGGCAGAGCGGTTGAATGCGCTGGATTCGAAATCCAGTATGGCCTCCGGGTCATCGGGGGTTCGAATCCCCCCCTCTCCGCTTTCAAGAACACAAATCAACGACCCATGCCCAGGCCCGGAACCACCCGGACTGCGGCGTGTCCAGATGCCGAGCTCCGGCACATAATCCCTGAATCTCACATGCCACACGGCGGTCAGTGCCTGATCCGTCAGCCGGTAGCCGGCTCAAGCCGATGTGGTTGTCCAGCCAGGGCGAGGGCACGCCCGCGCTGCCGACGGTGCCGCCGGTCGCGTTGAAAGCAGCAACCCAAGCCAAGCAAACTCGACTTGTTGCGGTTCGCAACTGGTAGTAGCGCAATACTCGAACAGAATCCCCAGCATGTTCATCACTGCTTGCCCAGAATGACAAGCACGTCATATATCTCATCTTTGTTCAATAAAAATATTATTGCTATATTCGATTTGCCATTGTCATTAACATATGGCACAACTCGAGCCATGACCGTATTCTTTACAGATGTAGATTCTTCAACAATACGTCCGTCAACAAGACGGTACTCGGAAACAATACCGTTGTCATCGGTAACCCACAATGAATTACCATGTACAAATATTTGATTACTTATGTCTACTCGATCCCCTTCCAATACCATATTTGCACCGATATATAATGACTCTTCCCACCATTGCATATCTAAGTTGGTCTTTCCAAAGAAAACACATGCCTGATCTCCGGTTTTCTCATCGCATAAATATCCCAATATCCCTGATGGCCCTAGTGCCAGCCCCGCATTGTTGTTTAAATTTCGTGGTTGGTCAGTCGTATCACCATCAAGATGGCGGTAAACACGGTCATCTGAATCCACAAGGTTCAAACGCCTATCACACTCGCTGTACCACAGAGTAACAAGGCTATCCTCTTCAGAAAGCAAATCGACATGTTTCGACGCGTCTTTCGGAAGAAGAACGATCCATCTGGGCGATGTGATGATCGTCCAATCCACACCATCAAAAGTTTGCTTCCCTACACCATTCTCCTTGGTAATGTCAAATACGCGTAGTATCGCGAATACGTTACCATTTGATTCGAATATTTGAGTGGCGATTCTATTTGATCCAATATCATATTCGAGAACACATTCTAAATCGTACGCACCGTCGTTAAATGTTATTTTGAATTGCTTCAATCCCGATAGAGTTGATATGTACAATACATCGGCCAGCGGGCTCGACGATACTGCCAACACCGCGGAATCAAACCGGCACAAATTAATTTCGATGCCGTCATGATCAATGTATACAAGATCGGACCCCATGCTGATCGGCGCTTGATTTCTCCGAACAAACAACGGTAGAAATTCTTCTGTGGCTGATGGATCTTGGACGACTAACGTGTGGGTATAGCGGACACGTTTAGGTTGTGACTGCATATGCAATACACAAATTGAATATATTAACACAATGATGGTATTACGCATTGTCGTCATCGGTCCTCTACTTCTTCCGCGGATATTTTGGGCGATGTAACTTGGGCTTTCTATTGCCTGTCTTCATGGATAATGCGCCGCAACCTCGTAAGTATTTGTATATCTGTACTGCTACATCTTGGAGTATCCTCTGTTCTTTTCTACGATACCCACCTCCGGCACAATCAACGACGCACTCCTTGTGCAATCTAGCTGCCTCACCTTCGCACCCTGACCATGCTATGTTCTTTGGAGCTCTAACCCAAACCCCATCTACCAATTGCTTCCTGCATTCCAAGCATGCAAAAGACATAAACGTCTGAAGTACATCGCATACATCCTGACAATCAAACACCGGTTTGTCTATGTATTCTGGCGCTTTTCGAATTGCGGCACAAGCCATGTACTCGACTAACGCATCAGACAACAGATCAGCCCTTTCCTGTCCCTGTTTCTGACAAGACTTACGAATATTTTCTCGAAGATCATCCTCGCAATAGGAATTCACCCTGTGCGGAAGCACCAATATGTCATACCACTTATCCACACAATCCTCAATGTCTTCATTCTGTGGCTGGAATAAATAATATTCACTGATTGTCGGTATTTGCCGCATATCACCGGTCCTTGGACGGTGCCCCCCACACCCACACGAACTCGGCGCCAGCCCCATCGGATCAATCCCGGCAAACGGCCTCGACCTCATGTACCCATACACGTTCACTCCGCCAGCGTACCCGATCGGGTCGCGGCGTGTCCAGGTGCCGAGTTCCGTCACATAATCTCTGAATCTCACGTGCCACACGGCGGTCAGAGTCTGGTCCGTCAGCCGGTAGCCGGCGTAGCCGATGTGGTTGTCCAGCCAGGGCGAGAACACATACTCCCGACCCATCGGGATGGAGGCGTTTGAAGCGGGTGCATGCTGTGTGATGCGGCGAC
>DRKT01000242.1 GCA_011053195.1 Phycisphaerales bacterium
AACGGCCCCCAGACTCAAAAGGTTGGCACTCACCTTATTCTCGACCATGCCTGTGACCGCAAAGAGCATTGAAAGCGGAATCGCGCAAGCCACAATGATCGCGGCCCGAAGGTTGCCGAGCAACAGGAGCAGAATCACCACCACAAAGATCGCCCCTTCAACTAGGTTTTTCTTGATCGTGTGGAGCGTGGCATCGACGAGGTAGGTTCGGTTATAAAGTGTCTTGACAACAACATTCTCGGGGAGTGTTTTCTGGATTTCACCCATCCGTTCGTGAACCCCTTCGGATACCGTTCGGCTGTTGGCACCAAGGAGCATCATTGAGGTACCGATGACGACCTCTTTGCCGTTGTGAGTGCCGGCACCTGTCCGGAGTTCTTTCCCGATGATCACCTCGGCGACATCACGGACATACACCGCCACGCCGTCAACACTCTTGACTTTGATATTCTTGATATCTTCGACACTGCCGATCAATCCGGTCGCGCGTACCAGATACGCCTCGCCGGAGTGTTCGATGTACCCGCCGCCGGCATTGGAGTTGTTCTCGGCGATTGCCTGCATCATGTCACGGAGCGTCAGCCCATAGGCCATCAGTTTGGCCATATCGGGGTTGATATGGAACTGCTGCTCGTAACCACCGATGCTGTTGACTTCCGTCACGCCGGGCACTGTCCGCAACTGCGGGCGAATGATCCAGTCTTGAACCGTTCGCAGATCCTGCTGGGTGTACTCGGTCCCATCGGGCTTGGGTCCATCGGCTTCGACCGACCACATATAGATCTCGCCGAGCCCGGTTGAGATCGGGCCCATCTGTGGCTCAGCCAATCCCGCGGGCAATGACTCTCGTGCTTCGGTGAGCCGTTCGCCAACGAGCTGGCGGGCCCAGAAGATATCTGTCCCGTCTTCAAAGACGACGGTCACCTGCGAAAGCCCATAGCGAGAGATCGAACGGATCTGTTCGACATTGGGCAAGCCACCCATCGACCATTCGATGGGAAAGGTGATCTGTTGTTCGACTTCCACCGGCGAAAGGGCCGGCACATTGGTGTTGATCTGCACCTGAACATTGGTAATGTCCGGTACCGCATCAATCGGGAGCTTGGTAAAGCTATACATCCCGATGCCCATCAGGGCAATCGACGCCAGGAGCACGATGGCACGCTGGCGGATTGAAAACTCAATTATTCGTTCGAGCATCTCATCCTCCTTTAGTGATCGTGTCCGGCGGCACCCTTACCGAGCTCCGCTTTGATCAAGAAACTATTTTTCACAACGATCGGTGTACCGATCGCAACATCATTGCCGAGAAGTTCCACATTCACATCGTTGCGTCGACCGGTGGTCACCTGGACCGGTTCGATCCCGTCGTCATCCTGGATGAACACAACATCATGCCCCTCGAACGACTGGATCGCCTCGATGGGGACAATGCGATCGGCATGGGCTTTGTCGGTCTCGACCCGAACGGTCACAAACTCACCCGGACGCCATGAACCATCCGAGTTATCGAGCACCACGCGGGCGGCAATCGTCCGCGATGATTCAGAGACCACCGCACTGATGTAATCGACAACCCCGGTAGCCACACGATCGCCAACTCGTACCACAACCGGGTGCCCCATCTGAATCATCGAAGCATACTGGGCATACACCGAGATATTGAGCCAAACGGTGCTGATGTCCGCGATGGTGTAGACAGACGCATCAGTCCCGACACTCTCGCCGGGCGTGATATGCTTGGCAACAATCTGTCCGCTCATTGGAGCACGAAGTTCATAGCGGGCCACATTGACATCTGGCTCAGAGACAATATTTTCAACCTGCTCCTGCGAGAGCCCGAGCAAATGCAGCCGACGCTCGGCGTTGTCCACACCCGATGCCGCAATCATCGCGGCTTGCTCGGCTTCTTGGAGCATCAGACGGAACGAGAAATCTACATCCTCGAATGCGCCCATATACTCGGCTTGCGCACTATTGAACATCTCTTGGGAAGCGAGCAAGTCCGCCTGGGTCGAGAGCCCCTTGGCGTTGAGTTCTTTCTCTCGCGCATAGTTGGCAGCGCCGGCCTTCATCTGGGCATATGAGGAGAGCAGCCGTCCCTTATTCACACCAATGCGCAGATCAGCAACCTTTTCTCGAAGTTCGTCGGGTGTCGGATCTTCACGCAACACTTCAAGAAGTTTTGATGTGTTGTCGCTAATGGTTTTCTGGCGGGCCAGCTCTGCATCTGCAATCATCTTCTCTTGGATCGCCTGAAGAAAAGTGATCTTTGCTTCGCCAAGCTCTGGGCTTTCAATCACCGCCAACAAATCGTCTCTTTGCACATCATGACCAAGAAATCCATCGACACTCGAAACGATCCCCGGCACGCGAGGTGTGACATGAAGCACGGTGTCCTGATTCAGGCCGACCTCCGCTGGAAGCATGATGTGGGTTGCGATTTCGCCACCAGTCAATGGTTCGATCACCACGCCGGCACGCGTGAGCTGGGCATCGGAGAGCTTGACCACTTCCTCGCCATGCTCGTCGCCGCCTTCGTCATGACCGCCTTCTTCGTGTCCATGCCCATCGCCATCGGCGTGAGCG
>DRKT01000243.1 GCA_011053195.1 Phycisphaerales bacterium
GCCGCTGGATGAGGCCCGGACCTACTGCGACCAGATGGTTGAGATGCTCCGCAGCGAGCCGATCAAGCCGGAGTCGCCGATCTCCGCCCGGGCATACGATCAACTGGAACGGCTGGACCGGGATTTTCACGCGGTTCTCCTGCGGGCCTCGGGCAATCGCCGGGTGGTGAAGGTGATCAACGACACGAGGCTTCTGATTCACGCGACCGGGTGCCGGCCGATGCCCCTGACCAATGACTGGCTGAACAAGATATTCACGGCGCACGATCTGATTTTGCGGACGATCGAGCGGGGCGATGCCGATCGAGCCCGTGAGCTGATGCTCGAGCATGTGCGCTGGTCCCACACCGAGACCATGCGCGTGTACGATGAGCTGGCCGCCATGGCTGAGGAGGACGAACAGCCGGGGGATGTGGCCATTCGATTGATGAAAGCCGGCGAGCAGACGGATTCTCGGAACTGATATGGACGACCCGGTCATGCAAGCCGTCCTGATCACCGGCATCGGTCTGGTCGCGGGACTCGTGGGCGGGCTGACCGGACTCGGCGGCTCGGTGGTGATGCTGCCGGGGCTGGCGCTCTTTGTGGGATTCCATGACCCATCGCGGGCCGAGCAGCACACATATCAGGCGGCTGCGATGGCAGTGAACTTTCTCGTCGCGGTGCCCGCGACGTGGCGGCATTCTAAGGCCGGAGCGATCAGGCCGACGCTGCTGGTTCGGCTTCTGCCGCCCGCGGTCTGTCTCATGGTCGCCGGCGTGCTGCTGTCCAACGCCTTCGAGGGGCAGTCGCTGATTCGTATCCTCGCGGCTGTCATCGCGATCATGGTCATCGTGGGCGAGATCAGCCATCAGGTGTTCAAGAATCGGGACGACGGGATGGACGATGATGCCCGAATCCGTCGCGCGACACCCGCGGTCGTGGGCACCGGCGTCGCCACGGGCCTCCTCGCGGGCCTGCTCGGAATCGGCGGTGGCGTCATCACCGTTGTCTCGCTCCAGACCCTCGGCCGAATCCCGATCAAGCAGGCCATCGCCGGCAGCACCGCGACCATGTGCCTCATGGCGCCCGTCGGGGCCGGCCTCAAGATGATGACGCTCTCCGAGCATGGCCAGCACGTCATCGATGCGGTCAAACTCGTCGGCCTGCTCGGTCCCGCGGCGATCTGCGGCTCGCTGATGGGGGCATCGCTCGTCCACAGGCTGCCGATCTCGGTCATCCGGCCCGGCGTCGCCGCCATCCTGCTCGTGGCAGCGGCCAAACTCGGCGGTGTGATCTGATCCCGATCCGAGCTAGAGTATCGGCATGGATACGAACTCGTGGACCATCACCGGCGCTCAAGGCGAAGCCATCATCGGCAACACCCACACCCCGGAAGACGCGCCCAAGGCGACCGCCATCATCGTTCACGGGTTTATGGGCTACAAGGACTACGGCTTCTTTCCCACCATCGCCGACCGGCTCGCCAGGGCGGGCGTCGTGGCGCACCGGTTCAATCTCTCGCACTCCGGCGTCACTGAGAACTACGAACAGTTCGAGCGGCCCGACCTCTTCGCCAAGAACACGTGGAATCGGCAGGTCGAGGATATCGAGTGCGTGCGGGCGGCCATGGAGCGCGGCGAACTCGTCGGTGCCGGGCTGCCAATGTTTCTGGTGGGGCATTCGCGCGGCGCGGTGGCTTCGCTTCTATTCACAGGTCAGCGAGCGGCCCGCGGTGAGCCCGGCCCTGTGGGTGTCGTGACGATCGCCTCGCCCGATCGCTGCAATTCGCTCAACGCGGATCAAGAGAAGATGCTTCGTGCTGAGGGATACCTTGAGGTCACCAGCGCCAGGACAGGCCAGACGCTGCGCATTGACGAATCGTTCTGGGAAGAACAGCGCGACGACCCGGAATCGCACGATGTGCTCGGCCTGGTGGCCCGGATCCAATGCCCGCTGATGGTGATGCACGGGTCGGATGACCCGACGGTCAACCCCTCGGCAGCAGAGGCGATTGTCGGCGCGGCCCCGAACGCCAGACTGGTGATGATTTCCGGCGCGAACCACGTTCTTAACACACCCAACCCGTTCGATCCGGCGGAAGAGCCGCCGGCGCCGCTCGCCCAGGCGCTCGAGCAGATGCTCCGGTTTATCGAGGCGGGCACCTCATACCGATAGTGAATTGAGCCGGTCCTCAGAGGAGATTGATGGGATGAATCGTACATTGACCACGTTGGCTTTGGCCTTTGCCTCGGCTTCGATCGCCTCGGCGGATGATCGGCCGGGGCTGCTCAGCGCTCCCGGGCCGCTGCTGGCGCCGACCCTTTCGAGCACCCTCGCAATCGGGCCGCTGAGTTCACCCAACGTCGGCGACAACACGTTCGTCAAGATCCGGGCCGGCGGGTGGTACGTCATGGGCGAGGGCACCATCAAGGTCGGCGACCAGGCCGGCTCGGCGATCGCCATCCTCGACTTCGAGGACACGCTCGGACAGGACACCGACGACATCAGCGCCATCGGGTCCGTCGCGGTGGCCATCCCCGGGATCGACCTGCTCGTCGAGCTCGGCTTCCTCGGCAACTACACCTTCGAGGGCAGCACCACCGAGACCATCAGCTTCAACGGCGACGAATTCTCGGGCACCACCACCAGCTCCGAAGAACTGCTCATCTATGAGCTCAACATGCTCTATGAGCTCGCGGAAATCAAGTATGTCAAGCTGTACGCGGGTCTGGGTGTCCGAGCGGTTGATGGAACGGCCACCGTCACCGGTAATGTCGGCGGCGTGCTGACGACCCGCGAAGAATCCGCCTTTATCCCCGTCCCGGTTGCGGTTGCCGGCGCCCGGCTCGACCTCGGGCCGCACTTCGTCATCAGCGGCCGGCTCGGCGGGATGTACTTCGGCGACTACGGTTCGGTCCTCGACGGCCAGCTCGAACTCGGGTACGACTTCTTCCGAAA
>DRKT01000244.1 GCA_011053195.1 Phycisphaerales bacterium
GGACGTCGGACTATGTTCTCGCGGGCTACGGCTTCGGCGCCATCATGGCTGTCCCCGCGCACGACAAACGCGACTACGAGTTCGCCAAAGCCTTCAACCTGCCGATCCGCGATGTCATCTATCCGCGCACCATCCTGGCGATGGCTTTCTTCGTGCAGTCCGCGACCGACGAGGAGCAGTCCAGCGAGATTTGGAAGCGGCACCTGGCGGACTTTCTGGGGCTTGTCACCACTTCGAGCCTGCCGCCCGAGGTCTATCCCGAGGTGCTCGATGCCATCCGAAACCGACGGACCAAGGATGTCGGCCCGCTGATCGGTGATGACGCCCGAGGCACGATTCGTGAAGAATATGAATCATCGCTCGACGAGCTCGGCGTGTCGAACTTCGCGGAGCTCCAGGCGATCTTTGACGAGGCCCGCTACTTCGCGGTCACCGGCGCGGCGTATGCAGCGACCGGTTTCATGGTCAACTCCGCAAGCGAGGAGCTCTCGATCAACGGCCTGCCCAGCGCCGCCGGTGCGGACGCGGTGGTCGGATGGCTCGAGGCCACGCGGATCGGTCGCCAGCGGGTCAATTATCGCCTGCGCGACTGGCTCTTCAGCCGACAGCGATACTGGGGCGAACCCTTCCCGATCGTCTTTGACGAACATGGCAATCACCACGCCGTGAGTGAGGATTGCTTGCCGATCCTGTTGCCTGAACTGACGGACTACCAGCCGGCGGTCAGCGAGGACCCGCAACCGTTGCTCGGTAAGGCGACCGACTGGGTGCGCACCACCGCGGGCGAGGTCGGCGTCAACGACCTGCCACCCGAGGCAACGGTCTACCGAGAGACCAACACCATGCCCGGCTGGGCAGGCTCGTGCTGGTACCACATCCGATACTGCGATCCGAACAACGATCGCCAGATGATCAGCGCCGAGGCGGATGCCTACTGGCTCAACACCAACGGTGTGGATCTCTACATCGGCGGCGCCGAGCATGCCGTCCTGCACCTGCTCTACGCCCGGTTCTGGCACATGATCCTGCACGACCTCGGCTACGTCATGAGCCCCGAACCCTACCGCAAGCTCTTTCACCAGGGCATGATCACCAGCCACGCGTACCAACGCCCGGACAAGTCGCTCGTCCCGATGGACATGATCGAAGAGCGCGACGGGTCGTATTTCGAGAAAGGCACCGACACGCCGCTGGTTCGCATCGTGGCCAAAATGTCCAAATCTCTCAAAAACGTGATCAACCCGGACGAGATCATCGAGGAGTTCGGCGCCGACACCTTCCGCCTCTACGAGATGTACATGGGCCCGCTCGAAGCGAGCAAGCCATGGAATACCGACGACACCGTCGGGCTCTACCGCTTTCTGCAGAGGCTCTGGCGCCTGTGCATCGACGAAGAAACCGGCGACGCGAAGTTCATCGACCCGGGCGATGCCAAGATCGAGCGCCTCCTGCACCGCACCATCGCCAAGGTCGAGGGCGATATCGAGCGTCTGGCGTTCAACACCGCCATCGCGGCCCTGATCGAGTTTGTCAACGCGGCGCTCAAGGTCGGACTGAGCAAGGACCAGATGCACCGGCTCGCGAAGATCGTTTCGCCGATGGCGCCGCACATCGCTGAAGAAATCTGGCACCGCAGCGGCGGGGTCGGGTGCGTCTCGGTCGAGACTTGGCCGACGTACGACGAGGCGATGCTCAAGGATGATGAGGTCGAGATCGCGATCCAGATCATGGGCAAGGTCAAGGCGAGACTGACCGTCCCCGCCGATGCCGACGAGGCCCGGCTCGAAGCGCTCGCGCTCGAGGATGAGCGGATCAAGCCCATGCTCGAAGGCAAAGCTGTGCGCAAGGTCATCGTCGTGCCCGGCCGGCTGGTCAATATTGTCGCCAACTGAGCCGTTATTCGATCTTTTCGACCACCACCGGCATCGAGATGGTCGGTGCCCACTTATCCGGCGAGCGACGCAGCCGGGAAAGATCCGCAGCGCTGCCCGGCGTCGTGACGGGCTCGCCGGTCGCGATGACCTCCACGATCGTGCGGTCATAAGTCCGCAGCTTGGCAAACAGCAGCATGAACGCACGCTCCGTCGGCTCGACCCGAAGCATGTACACACCCACGCGCTGGCGCGAGATGCTCGGGCCCGAAGATGCCGGGTGGTCCTTGCTGGCCAGGATCGGGTCCACAGCATCGGGCAGCGCCTGCGCGATGGTCGTTGACTGGGCCGGGTCGAGGGCGCCGTCGAGCGAGGCGAACCGGGACAGGGCCGCCGTCATCGTCAGATCTTCCACCAGCGTGCGCGTCGTGGCAGATGAAGCGCTGGTCAGACGGATCACCAGCCGGCCCTGACGCGCCAATTCGAGTGCTTCTGCCGGTGAGGTGATGATCCGAGGCCCGGCCTGTGGCGATTCATCAATCGGGCCCGGCTGGACCACCGGCGAGTCGTCAACCGAGGAATCCGCCAGGTTGGTCTCATTCGCAGGCAACGGTGCGTTCCCCGGCTCGGAGGCGAGGGTTTCGGGTGCGGGCGTCTTGGTGGGTGTGTGAGATGATCGTGTCGAGAGGTTGGAGAGCTGCCAGACCGCCAACGTTCCGACGACCAGTGTGGCCGCTGCCGCGAGCGGAACGGCCCATCGTGTGGGTGCGGCCTTGGTTCGTGTTCGGCGAACAGTCCTTCGCTTGGCCGGGCGGTAGATCGGATCGACGATGGGTTTCTCCGTAAAGCCTGTTTCTTCGATCTCGCTGAGTGTGGAGGCGTCAAGCTCGGCGGGGAAGGCGGTATCCAACGCCCGCGCGATCATGGCTTCGTCCGGTGCGCGGTCCGATGCGTCGATCAGCGAGCCACCGAGCGCCTGGCGATCCGCTCGCATCGCCCAGACCATCTCGGCCAGATCGGCGTCCCGGGCCAGTGCCTCGACCACGGCCAGCGCATCGTGGTGATCCTGATCGCCATCAATGAACGCCATCACCGCGGATTCGTCAAGCCCGGCGTCGATCAGCGCAATGAAGATGTCCCGGTCGTGCATCATCCGTCCTGCGTCCCTTCCGGCTCGTCCGCCGATCCGGTTTCCTGCTGCACCTCGTTCGGCCCAAGCCGACTCGCCCGGACCTGCTCGACTGCCAGTCTCAGAGCCGCCCTGGCGCGGAAGATGCGGCTCTTGATCGTTCCCATGCTGACGCCGAGCACCTCGGCGATCTGACCATAATCCAACCCCTGGGCGTCCCGGAGCAGCAGAACGCCACGAAGATCCGGGTCCAGACGCTCAAGGGCCTCGAATACCAGCGCCCTGCTGTCATCCTGTTCGACGCGCGAAGCGGCATCGGGTTCCCGAGATTGCTCAAGAATTTTTCCAAGACCCACCGACTTCTCCGTATGATTGGATAATGTTCGGTCCAGCACCAGCGGCTGGCGGTCCTGATCGCGGATTGTGTGCCTCAGGTGGGTGATGCAGGTGTTGACCGCGACCCGGTACATCCACGTCGAAACCTTCGACCGCCCATCGAATCCGGGCAGGCCTTTCATGATGCGGACCAGCGCTTCGTGGCAGACATCTTCCGGTGAACCGGCCGGCCCCATCATGTGCCGACAGACATGGGCGACCAGCGGCTCATACTTGCGCAGCATCGGCTCCCACGCCTGACGCTTTTCGAGCCGGGTGCGGGCCGAGCGGATGCGTTCGAGCATCTCCGAATCGCTCGGTTCGGCATTGGGATCATTCCGGGAAGTCACGGCCCGATGGTATCACCGAGTCTCCCCCCGCTGGGAGGGTGTTGACCCGGTGTCGGATCAGAGCGTGCCGGGGCGATCGAACGTGCCCGGATCAAACGTGACATCGAACTCGATCGAATCGAATTCGATGACCTGTTCCATACCCGCGTTTGTGATCGTGAGTTGAAACGGGCGCATGATGCCGCCGACCTCGCGGTAGTTGTCGTATTCGATCACATTGCTCGGCATCTCGGGGTTGTCGGTGTCAAAAATGGCCATCTTTCGGTGCAGGCCGGACTCGACTTCGAACAGCGCGATCCTGTGCTGGCCCCACGTTGTTTCGAGTTTGACGATGTAGCATTCGACGCCGTCGTACATCTCGATACCGAGGGTCTCGGCGGAGTCGTACATTGAGTGAGGTTCGACGAGGGCGTAGAAGTTGGCCTCGTGGATGATCTGATCTGCGAGTTCGTCCTCGACGATTCTGGGTTGTTGACCGGGCTGCGCCATCCAGGCGACATCGCCATCGGAGCCCTGCACGACGCTGCCGAGGCCGTCGAGTTCGATATTGAGCAGCGAGGATGCCGGCGCCAGCCTGCGGATGTGGATGGTCCCCTCGACGCCCATGGCCGGCAGGGTGAACGAGCCTTTGAGCTGCTCGCTCGTGTGCTTGCGGTAGGCTTCCTCGCCCCCGATGGCTTTGATGTATCGGTTGAGGACCTCGAAGCCGTCGGGCAGGTCAGCGGTGGCCGTCGCTGTGGATGGTGAGCCGGTGCTGGTGTCCTGAGCCAATCCGGGGCCTGCAAAAAGAGTTGAAATCAAAGCGAGCGATAGAGCGCGTGTTCGATGGGTCATGCGGGCATCTCCTGTGTACGGTCCGGCGGCGGGAACCCCTGCCCGCTCCAAAACGGTATTCAGATCAGAGGCCAACCGGTTTCATTGTGCGCCAAGGTCGCCCGGTGAGGCATGGAATGATCGTCGGAAGACCTACCCTTGAGCATGAGTGATCTGCCCTCGCCGAACGACACCTACACCAGCCCGCTCGCGACGCGCAATGCCAGCCCGGCGATGTGCCGGATCTGGTCACCCAGACATAAATTCCAGACGTGGCGCCGGGTCTGGCTCGCGGTCGCCGAGGCGCAGCACGAGGTGACGAACGAGTGGGATGTCCCGCTGGTCTCCGAGGAACAGATCGCCGAGCTCCGCGCCCATCTCGAGGTGACGGACGAGGACATGGCGCTGGCTGCCGGATACGAGGCCGAGCTCCGGCACGATGTCATGGCGCACGTCCACGCGTGGGGCGACAGATGCCCGAAGGCCAGGCCGATTATCCATCTCGGGATGACCAGCCAGGATGTGGTGTGCAACGCGGATCTGCTCGTGCTGGGACAAGCGACCGGGTTCATCAGGAAAAAACTGACCCGGCTGCTGCTGGCGTTTGGCGATCAGGCGGATCGGCACAAGAACACCCCGTGCCTCGGCTTTACCCATTATCAAACGGCACAACCCGTCACGGTCGGACGCCGGCTCGCGGGGTATGCGTACGAGATCCGGTATGCGCTGGGTCTTGCTGAGGACATCACCGATTCCCGTCTTCATCTCCGCGGCCTGCGAGGCGCCACCGGGACACAGGCATCATTCCTCAATCTGCTCAATGATGAACCATCCAAAGTCGAGGCGCTCGAACACGCGTTCTGTCAAAGGTTCGCCGGCGGTGCGGATTTCGATGGTGTCTATGCGCTCACGGGACAGACCTACCCGCGCGTGGTCGATACGGTGATCCTGTCGAACCTCGCTTCGATCGCTGCGGTTCTGCACAAAGTCGCCACCGACTTTCGCCTGCTCTCCAACCGGAAGGAGATCGACGAGCCCTTCGGGAAAAAACAGATCGGATCGTCCGCGATGCCCTACAAGCGCAACCCGATGAAGTGCGAGCGCATCTGTGGCCTGACGCGCTTCGTCATGAACCTCGTCGGCAACGCCTACGACACCGCGGCGACACAGTGGCTCGAACGCACGCTGGATGATTCGTCAAACCGCAGGCTCTCGCTGCCCGAGGCCTTTCTCGCGCTTGATGGGGCGATCGACCTGATGCACACGGTTGTTTCGGGGCTGGTCGTGAATGAGGCGATGGTCCGCAGGAACCTGATGGCCGAGCTGCCATTTCTTGCGACGGAGAACATCCTGATGGAGGCTGTCAAAGCGGGTGGTGATCGGCAGGATCTGCATGAGAAGATCCGCGTCCATGCGCAGGCCGCCGGTGTGCGCGTCAAACAGGAGGGGCTCGACAATGACCTGATCCAGCGGCTGAGGTCCGACCCGGCGTTCTCAGCGGTCAGCCACATGCTGACGGAGGACCAGCTCCTCGATCCGATGCAGTACGTCGGCCGAGCTGTCGAGCAAACCGACCGATTCCTGGCCGAGGTCGTTGAACCCTTGCGCGGACGATACGGCGAGGAGATTGAGGATCTCGGAAGCAGTGACCGGGGTGTCTGATCGACCCACGTTTGATCCGAGCCCGGTTCGGATCAGGATTTGGCATCGGCGTCGGGCTCGTCTTCTGAATCTTTGAGGAAAACGCCGAGCCATGGAAGCCAGAGGACGCAGAAGACGACAACAAAGAGGGCGCTGGCGATGACGAACAGGCCGAGCCCGCAGGCGGCGCCGATGCCCGCAGCGGCCCAGATCGCCGAGGCCGTCGTCAGCCCGGTGATTGATTTCTTGGAATGCAGGATGGCGCCGGCGCCGAGAAAGCCCACGCCCGAGATGATGTACGAGAGCACGCGCGTCGGGTCGAGCCGATGTCCGAGGGTCGGGTCGGTCTGCACGCCGATCTGAACACCCATCAGCGCAAAGGCGGCAGCGCCGGCTGCGATCATCGCCACCGTCCTCGCCCCGGCTGGTTTTTCCGCAAGGCTCCGTTCCCACCCGACGATCGCGCCGAAAAGCGTGGCCAGCCCGATTCTGATGATGACATCGAGCTGACTGACGGAGTCGACGGTGTGTTGAATCTGTACCAGTAGCACCATGGGTATCTTTCTCCAGTGCATCAGCGTCGGCGCAATCGTACGGGTTTCGTGAAGTGTAAATCGGTGTTCGGTGTATGTAAAGCATGCGTGATACTTGACGTTGGGGGGTGATGCCGCGAGACTTGCCCCGTAGAGTCTGGTCCCGGCCACGGGGCCGGTTCGGTGGGGGGGTCTCGATCGGGCGACGGAGTGCCCTCGGGAGAGCCACTCTCGGGCGTCGGGTCCGATCGTGCTGGAAATGAGTCAGAGCCCGAGCCGTGTGGAACGCGGCCGATGCGGGCGATGAGCGGGGGGTCTTCGGGCCCGACCGCGTGGAGTGAAGCGTTATGGCGGCAAGGACCAGTGCTGGCGCGGGCGCCATCGTGACCATCAGTTTGCTCGGCGCCATCGCGTTCGGCTTGTTTGTGGTGACGGTGATCCTGTATGGCGACAACCTTGACTATCGTCAGGAACTCGACAAGCTCGAACAGGACAATCGTGAGTATGTTCGCGCTCCGGATCGCGCCGATGCTGTAATTCAGCAGCAGCTTGCCGCTGCGGGGAAAGAGAACAAGAGCCTCGTCCGATACCTCAACGACATGCTCGACGAGACGTATGCCAAGGTGACGGGCAACAAGCGTGATCGGCTTGACCAGCTCATCGCCAAGACCGAGTCGATCCCCGGCGCCGATTCGGGTTCGCTTCTCGGTGTGGTGCAGAGCATGCAATCCCAGATCGCGTCGCTTGAGCGAGCGGTGAGCGATGCAGAGGCCGCGAGGCTTGCCGCCCAGAGCGACCTCGAAGCGCAGGCCGACCGGGTCAAGGCGCTCGAGCGTCAGCAGGCGGAGACAATTGCAGCACTTCAGGAGAAGATCGACCAGCTCGAATCTGATGCCAGTGAGTACCGCAGCGGGTTCCAGGGAGTTGAGGAGCGATACGTCGCCCAGCTCAATCAGGTCCGCAGCGAGGCCGAGGCCAACGAGCGCGCCGCCCAGAAGCAGATCCGCGAGCTTCAGAAGCAGAAACTCCTGCTCGAAGACCAGATCTCGGCGCTCCAGCAGCAGCAGCGGGGCGAATCGCTCAGCCCGAAGGATGAGTACACGCTTGTCGATGGAACCATCGCCAACACCAATCCCGCGAGCAACGAGGTCTTCATTTCGATCGGTCGCCGGCAGAATGTCGTGCTCGGGATGAACTTCGCCGTCTATGGCGACGCGACCCAGATCCGCCCCGATTCCGATGGAAACTACCCCAAGGGCAAGGGCGCCATCGAGGTCGTCAACGTCGGCGAGACATCGAGCCGATGCCGGGTCCTGTTCGAACGCACCGGCAACCCGATCGTCCCGGGCGATGTCATCGCCAACGCGGTCTACGACCCCAACAAGGTCTACAAGTTCCTGATCGCGGGCAACTTCGACACCAACGGCGACGGCCGACGCACGCCCGGCGAACGCGCCGAGATCAACGCCCTGATCGAAGACTGGGGCGGCGAGGCGGTCGAAGAGCTCGAGGGCGATGTTGATTTCCTCGTGCTGGGCGAGCCCCCCGTGCTCCCGCCCCAGCCCGGCATTGATGCCCCGATCGAGATCGTCGAGATCTACATCCGCAAGGAAAACGAACTGTCGCGGTACAACGAGCTGTTCGAGAAGGCGCAGCGGACCTCGATCCCCGTGCTCAACGAGAACCGCCTGTACACCCTGATCGGGCGCGTCCGGTCGCGGACCAGGTGAGCCCGGGCCGAACGAAGAAACGCAGGCTCAAGGACGACCTGCCCGAGTGGTCGCACGGCACCATCACCATGGCGCTGCGCTCGGCGATGACCGCATTCCAGATGTTCGGGCTCGAGGCCTCGCTCGATGAGATGGATCGGCTCGGGCGGATATTCGCTGCGACACCGGTCAATCGAAAGCAGCTTCGCCGATGTCGAAACAGGATCGCCTTCGCCTTTCCGGAGTGGGATGAGGATCGCGTCGAGCACGTCGCGCGGGGCGTCTGGGGGCACCTGTTCCAGCTCGGCGCCGAGATGCTCTACACACCCAGACTCCTGAGCATCGACAACTGGGTCCGGCATGTCAGTTTCGGCAAGGCGTCCGAGGCCTTCGCCGAGGTGCTGGCCAACCGTCCTGTGGTTCTGATTACCGGTCATTTCGGAAACTGGGAATTGCTGGGCTATGCGCTCTCGGTGATGGGCGTGCCCGTTCATGCGGTGTATCGTCCGCTGGATCTCAAGCCGTTGGATCGCTGGATCCGGGATGTGCGCGAGAAGCGGGGGATGAAGCTGGTGGACAAGTTCGGGGCGGTGCGCGAGCTGCCCCTGGCGATGGACCGGGGCGCGCTGCCTGCGTTCGTGGCGGACCAGAACGCCGGCGACCGCGGGCTTTTCGTGCCGTTTTTCGGTAGACTCACCAGCACGTACAAGTCGGTCGGGATGTTGGCGATGCAGAAAAACGCCGCGATCATCTGCGGCTCAGGCGTGCGCAGCCCCCGCCGAGGACCCGACGGCGTCGACCTGCTCCATGACCATGCCAAGGGGCGATGGACCGACACGCTCGGCTACCGGCTGGATATCCACGATGTCATCACACCCAAGGACTGGGCCGATCAGCCCGACCCCCTGTTCTACATCACGGCCCGCTACCGCTGGTCGATCGAGAAGATGGTCCGAACCGCGCCGGAGCAGTATTTCTGGATGCACCGCGTTTGGAAAAGTCGGCCTCGGCACGAACGCCTCCGCCGACCGTTCCCCGAGAATCTCAAGCGCAAGCTGCTTGATCTGCCCTGGATGGACGAGGCCGGGGTCGAGCAAATCGTCGATCAGAGCGCCCGAGATACGGCCGAGCTCGATCGGCTCGGGGGCGACCGACTCGAATAGCCCCGGCGGTTCGGGGCGTATTCGGAAAACCCCTATATTCGGACGTTGCTCGGTTGTTTTTCTTGAAATCGAACCGACAGCCCCCCCGGATCGAATGAAGAGTTGGTGGATGTCCGCTGTTGCCAAGCGTGGCCGGGGCGGGCATACTCAGTGGAGCCACGGGGCAAGGAGATCGCCATGAGCGCCGAGATGCTGGTCGGGAAACTGGAAGATGTCCGCATTCTTGTGGTGGACGACGATATCGACGTGCGCGAATCCATCGAGGCTGCGATGCTCGCCGAGGGTGCGGAGACCGAGACGGCGTCCGACGGCAACACCGCGGTCGAACTCTGCCGAGAAGATCCGCCCGATCTTGTCGTGCTGGACATGATGCTCCCGGGCCGGTCCGGCTTTCTCGTGCTCGAGCGGATCAAGGGGCGTCAGGACAGCCCGCTGGTCATCATGGTGACGGCCAACGAGGGTCGGCGTCACAAGGAATATGCCGAGGCGATGGGAGTCGATGCCTACATGATCAAGCCCGTGCCTTTGGCGAGCCTGGTCGATCAGGCGGCCGAGCTGATCGCCCAACGCCGGAACAATGCCTAGCGCTTGGGCCTGCTTTGCTGGTCTGGAGCGTGCGGGGTGTGAATCATCACGGGCCGTGGCCAGCCGACAGATCATCCTGTTCAGACCCAACGACCCCGAGGACGTGTCGGCCGGTATGGCCGAGCTCGGCTCACCCGGTGCGGTTGAGCGGTTGCTCAGGTCGTTCAACATTGCGCCCGACGGCGGACAGGGCCGGGCCATGGGCACCGAAACGCTCTACGGGCCGGGGCTCGTGCTCGAGATCCCGAGCGCTGCCGATGCGATCAACCAGCTCATGGTCACGGTGAACGATCAGGACACCGCATGGTCCGTCCTGGCCAGGATGTGCCGGGAGCTGGAGCTCAAGATGATGGACCCGGAGACGGGCCAGACATTCATGTAAGCGGAGCAATCGCTATGCCGACGTATGAATACGAGATTCTCGATGATGCGGGCGAGCCCACGGGCGAGCGGTTCGAGTGGGTGCAGTCCATGAAGGATGACGCCCTGACCACACATCCCGAGACGGGCCGACCCTGCCGGCGGGCGATCGTCGCGACCAACATCGCCGGCAACTGGTCGCCCCTGAAAGACAAATCAAGACTCAGCAACAAGAACCTGGAAAAACTCGGGTTCACGAAATATGAAAAACGAGGCGACGGCGTGATGGAACGCACCGCCGGCAAAGAGGGCCCGCGCGTGCTCAAAGCCGACGATTGACACTCGGTTGCCGCACCGGTGCCAGCCCGGTCAGCGTGGCCAGCATCGCCATGGTCTGGGTGTTGATGTGAACCGCATCGAACCCGCCCGCCAGCAGCATCCCGACAATGGCAAAGAAGATCCCCGCTTCGAGAGCCCCAGCGCCATCCGGCTCGGGCCACGCCGATCGGAGCATCGCAGCGATGAGCATCCCGGCCAGAATCAGGCCGATGGTGCCCTGCGTCGCGGCGATGTGGGCGTAGGTGTTGTGCGCATGGTCGGCGATGGGCTGTTCCTCGGGATTGATGTCCTGAGAGCGCTGGTGCTGGACGACCCACGCCCGGTAGCCGCCGGTGCCCACACCGATGACCGGATGAGCCGTCAGCGCCCGGCCCGCCCATCGGAGCATGTTGATCCGCGCGCCGGTGCTGGTGGCGTAGTCGTGTGATTCAAGTGCGCCCGTGATCTCGTGTCTCGCCTCGCGCACTCGGCTGGAGATCTCGCCTCCGAGGGTCAGCCAGACGATCGGCGCCATCACCACAATCAGAGCAGCGGCAGCAATCACAAGCCGGACCCGCCGGCGCGAGCGCCATACCGCATAGAAAATCGCCACGAACAGGAGCAGCGCCGAGGCGATCCACGCGCCGCGTGCGCCGGTCGCGACAATCGCCAGCAGAAAGATCGCCGAGAGCGAGCGCATGATCCACGCCTGTGCCCCTCGGCCAAGAAATGCCGCGGGCAGGGTGAGTCCGAATGCCGCGGCGAGCAGCGAGCCCCCCGAGGCCGGGCTCATCCATGCGCTGATCCGGTCCGGGTAGGCGTCGAAGTCGAGGTGCTCCCAGCCGAACCGGAACGCCAGCGCCTGCACGAGCTGCGCGCTGTTGCTCACCAGCACACCCACAATGAAGCAGATCAGCAGCACCTGGCGGTATCGAAGCACAGGCCAGAGCGCCAAAGGTACCAGGAACCATCGCACCGATTCGAGCTCGTCCAGCCCGAGCACCCGATCGCCGGACCACGCCAGCCCGAGCGTCCACCACAGCACATACACAAAGCCCAGCACGACAACGGGTTGTTTGAGCAGCGGCGGATAGAGCCTCCACGTCGTCCAGAGCCGCAAGGCGGCGAGAATCAGCACCGGAGCGGCAAGAAACTCGAAAATGCTGATTGGCCAGGTCAGCCCGAGGCAGAGCATGCCGGCCGCGATCGGGTGCGCCACCCGGCCGAGCGGATCGCGGGCATCGGCCTGCGCGCGCAGGCGGTCGATGCGATCGAGATCAAGCCCCGACCCCGCCCACCAGCGATGGAGTTGTGCCATGAGCCGTCCCATCAGGCCCGCAGCGTAGGGTCCGGCGTCGACCGATGCCCAATCGGGACCGGGGTCGATGCGGGTTGTTCGGGTTTTGGGGAAGAAATCTGATACACTCACGGTGCGGGTGGACAAACGTGTGGCGAACCGGGATGCACCGGCCGACGTCCAATGCGGTAGCACCCGTCGGCAGAGCGGGCAGGAGTTGACAATGAACAGCATCCATGCGTTGGTTCGGCGGGCGTGGTGGCGATTGGTGATGATCGACATCCTGCGCACGCTGGCGGTGACGGTGACGGTGGTCGCCTCGATCCTGCTTCTCTGGCGCCTGGTGGAGAGTCTGGTGCCTGTGCCGACGTCCTGGGGCGTGGTGCTCTCAATCGGTGCAGGGCTCGCGGTGGTGGGGTCGGTGGTGTGGAGTCTGCTTCGCGTCAGGCAGGGTGGCCCGGTGGCGAGGCAGATCGACGAACGCGCCGGATTGCACGAAGCGATCTCAACAGCCCTGTGTGTCGAGCCGAGCAAGGATGCGTGGTCACGGGCGACCGTCGAGCTTGCCGCCCGCGAGGCCGAGCGCGTGGACCTGTCGCGTTCGATCCCGATCGAGTCGCCGAGGTATTGGCCGGCGCCGGTGGCTGCCGTTGCGGTGCTGGCGGTGGCGCTGGCTTCGCCGATGCTGAATCTTGCTGCGCTGTTGCACATGCAGCCTGAGGTTTCGCGCGACGAGCAGGCGGTCATCGAGGCCAGCGCGGAAGTGGAGCAGGTGCAGAAGGATCTCGAGGCCGAGGCGCAGCGGCTCGGGGTCGAGCTGCCCACGGATGACGACGCGGCCGATGACTGGATCAAGCCTGATGAGATGAGTCCCGAGGAGATCCAGGCGGCAGCGGTGAAGAAACTGACAAAGCTGACCGACGCGCTCGAACAGCAGATGGAGCAGCGCGGGGCGGCCGAGCTCGAGTCTCTCGAGCGCTCGCTCCAGCGTCTGCGCCAACCCGGGCCGGGCCCGGCGCAGGAGTTGGCGCGTGCGATGGCGCGGGGCCAGTTCGACAAGGCGCGCGATGAGCTCTCCAAACTGGCTCAACAGATCCGCAATGGCGAACTCTCCGAGGAGCAGAAGCAGCAGCTTCAGAAGCAGATGCAGAACCTGTCGCGGCAGCTCGATGAACTCTCGAAGCAGCGCAAGGATACGGAACGCGCCCTGCGCGAGGCCGGCATGAGCAGCGAAGATGCCAAACGCCTCGCTGCCGATCCCGACGCCCTCCAAAAGGCGCTCGATCAGCTCGAGGGCATGTCCGACGAGCAGAAGCAGCAACTCATGAAGCAGGCGCTGTCCAATGCGCAGTCGGGCCGGCAGCTCAACGCCATGAGCCAGGCGATGAGCCAGATGGCGCAGGGCATGGGTCAGAACGGCATGTCCGGCTCGATGCAGTCCGCCATGGATCAGCTCGGCGACCAACTCAGCGAGATGGAGATGCTCGCCGGCGACATGCAGTCGCTCCAGTCCATGATGGATGCCGCCCAACGGTCCATGCAGAGCATGGGCAAGGGCTTCTGCGACAATCCGGGCTCGGGCCAAGGGCCGGGCCAGGGCGAAGGGCTGGGACCATGGAGCGATGGTGATACCAGCCAATTCGGCAAGGGCTCGGGCGGGCCGGGCAAGGGCTTCGGTGTCAGCCCCGATGCCCGAGAGACGAGTTTCTCACTCAACGACACCCATGCGCAGGTCAAGTCGCAGGCCGGCCCGATCATCGGCACGCGGATGGTGTACGAGGGCCAGATCCGTGGCGAGTCGCGAGCTGAGTTTGCGATGAGCGCCAAGAGTGCCGCGCACAATGCCGAGGATGCGATCGAATCCATGCGCGTGCCCCGGGCGTATGAGGGTGCGGTGATGCACTTCTTCGGCGCCATGAAAGACATGGCCGACCAGGCTCCGGATGCCGGGCAAGAGACCGGGCAGGACGCCGGTTCGGATGCGCCCAATGATGACAGGTAACCACTTCTCGGGGGCAGGATGCCCGAGTCGTCGGCACGGAGGTTGACCCATGAGCGGACGATTCCTTGGTCGATCGGTTCTTGTTGCGTGTGTGGTGCTGGGCGGGTGTTCCAAAGAGCAGGCGTCGGCACCGGCGACGGAGGGCGGGTCATCGGATGAGACCGGGCGGCGCGTCGTGCTGTACACCAGCGCCGATCCCGATGTCAGGCGTGCGGTCGTGGATGCGTTCGAGAAGCGCACGGGCATCGAGGTGCTCGACGTCGGCGACACCGAGGCCACGAAAACGGTCGGGTTGGCCCGCCGGCTGCTGGATGAGCGCGAATCGCCCCGAGCCGATGTTTGGTGGTCCAACGAGCCGTTCTACACGATTCGGTTGGCCAAGCAGGGCGTGTTTGAGCCGTACCGATCCGAAACGAGCGAAGCGGACTTTCCCGGCGGCTGGCCCGCTTCGGCGCGTGGATCGGATGGGACGTGGTACGGCTTCGCAGCGCGCGCCCGCGTGATCGCCTACGACACGCGCAAACTGGACCGGGCGGAGGTGCCGAGGACGCTGCGCGATCTCGCCGAGCCGAGGTGGACAGGCAAGGTCGGCATGGCCCGCCCGATTTTCGGGACGACCGTGGGGCACATGGCGACGCTTGTCTCGCTCTGGGGCGAGGAGCCGACGCGGCAATGGCTCGAATCCATGGAGGCCAATGGGCTCAGGCTCTACGACGGCAACTCGTCCGTCGTGCGCGCAATTGCGGACGGTGAGATCGAGCTCGGCCTGACCGACACCGATGATGTCTGGGTCGCCCAGCGTGAGGGCTGGCCCGTCGGGTTGGTGTACGAAACCCGCGAGATCGAGGGCTCGGTCCCCGCGACGAGCGAATCGGTCTGGCCTTTGGCGTCGTTCGGGGCGATTGTGATTCCGAACACAGCCGCGAAGGTGGCGGGCGGACCGAACTCGGCCGAGGCCGAGGCGTTGTTGGACTTTCTCACCTCCGAGGCGTGCGAGAGGCTGCTGATGACCAGCGATGCGCGGAATGTTCCGCTCAGGCCGGAAGCCGCCGGGGAACTTTTCGAGCGTTATCCCGAAACAAGGATCGACCCGCCGGCCGATATTGATCTGGAGGAGGCAGCGGAATCGATTGATACCGCCCGTCGGTTGGTCGAGGACGTGTTCGGGCTGTAGCGGCCATAGGATGTGACCATGACCACCGCGACGATACAGGACCTCGGCCGACGGATTCAGGCGGAGTTGGCCGAACTCATCGAGATCCGGCACGATCTTCACGCGCATCCGGAATTGATGTGGCAGGAGCAGCGCACAAGCGGGGTTGTTCAGCGCGAGCTGGATCGGCTGGGAATCGAATACAAGGCCGGGCTCGCCGGCGGAACGGGCGTGGTGGCGCATCTGCCCGCGACCGAGCCAACATCCGAACCCGCGGTCGCGCTGCGGGCCGACATGGATGCGCTCCCGATCACCGAAACCACGGGTAAGCCCTACTCCAGCACGCGCGACGGCGTGATGCACGCCTGCGGCCACGACGGGCACACCACCATCCTCCTCGGAACCGCTCGCCTGCTTGCCTCGATGGAGCACCGGCCGAACCCGGTGACGTTCATCTTTCAGCCCGCAGAAGAAAACGGCGGCGGTGGGAACCGGATGTGTCAGGACGGCGCGCTCGATGGCTTGGCCGGCGGATGCCTCGGACCGAACGTCTCGCGGATCTATGGCTTGCACGGCTGGCCGAGTCTGCCACTCGGTTCGGTGACGACCCGCCC
>DRKT01000245.1 GCA_011053195.1 Phycisphaerales bacterium
CCTGACGCCGGCGTGTGTGCGCTGCCGCCGGGCCGCGTACCCTATCCCCACATGCTCAGGCTCCCGCTGACACTCTGGATGCGCACGACCGTCGAGCTCTGGCGTCTGCTGCTGCTGTCGACCGGGATGCTGGTGGCAGTCATCTCGTTCGCGGTGACGATCGGCCCGCTCGCCGACGGCCAGCTCTCGCCGATCGACGCGCTGCGGTTCATGCTCTTTGCTTCGGTGCCGATGCTTGCGTATGCGTTGCCCTTCGGCGCCGGGTTCGCGGCAACGCTTGTCTACCACCGCATGGGCCACGACAACGAACTGACCGCGGCCTATGCGGGAGGCATCGGCCACGGCAGGCTCCTCGTCCCCGCAATCACCACCGGCATCGTCCTCGCGGCGACCGTCGGCGCCCTGTCCGACCAACTCATCCCGCGATTTCTCCGCTCGATGGAGCAGATGATCACGGAAGATGTTGCCAGGCTCATGGTCAACCGCCTCGGCGCGGGCGAGACGGTCGAGTTCGGGGGCAACATGATCTACGCCGATGCTGTTCTGCCTCTGAACAAGGACAAGCCGGAGGGCGCCGAGAGCATGATCATGCTTCGCCGGGTCGCCTTTGCCAAGATCGACCGCGACAACGCGCTCCAGGCCATCGCCACGGCCGAGCTCGCCTACATCGCCATCTTCCGCAACGGCGACGCCGACCGCGGCGCCGGGTCCATCGTCACCCTCGTCGCCGAGAACTACAACAGCTCGGGCGATGGGTTCAACGCCATCAGCACCGACCAACTCCGCTATGACTTTACCGTCCCCGGCGCCTTCAAGGATGACCCGAACTTCTGGACACTCTCCGAGCTTCGAGACCGACGTAAGCGGCCCAAAGAGTTCAGGAGTGTCAAAGAATGGCACCACCGCCTCGCGCTGCGCGCGGCTTCGCTCGACCTGCTCGACACCATCAACATCGCCCTGCACCGGGATGGACAGTACACCCTCGGCACCAAGTCCGGCGACACCGTCGTGATCCATGCCGAGGGGCTGGGCATCACCGACTGGCTCAAGACGCCCATCATTCCCAGACGCACCGGCCAACCGATCGTCATCGAACGCTTCCCGGCCGACGGCGGGCGAACCGAGCGGTTCGTCGCCGAGAGCGGGATCATCGAGACCGAACCCATCGAAGAGCTCTCCGCGCGTGATGTCTCGATTAAGATCACGCTCAAACACGTCGCGGCCGTTGCCGAATCGACGGGTGAGGCCCTCGACCGAGCCGCGGCCGGCGAACAGCCGGTGACCGGCAAACGCAAGGCGCAACAGATCTCAGGCATCACGCCCAAGGATGATCTTTACACCACGCTCGTCTCGCTCAGCCTCGAAGAACTGCTCGACCGAACCGCCCCGATGAGCGAGCGGGGCGACGGATTCCGTGCCGTCAAGGAAGCCCGAGACAAGGCCATCAAAAAGCAGCGCAAATTTCGGAATGAAGTCCTGGGCAAAATGAACAGCCGATTCGCCATGAGCGGCGCGTGTCTGGCGATGATCGTCCTCGGCGCGGTCCTCGCGATCCGCCTGCGCGACGCCCTGCCGCTGGTCGTCTACCTCTGGTCCTTCTTCCCTGCGCTGGCCACCGTTCTGGCGATCAGCTCCGGCGAGCAGTTCACCCAGCAGCTCGGCTGGCCGGGGCTTGCGGTCATCTGGGGCGCCGTCTTCGCCGCCCTTTTCTACGCATGGGTCGTTTACAGGCAGATCTCGCTGCGATGAACGCCGACCGGGCCTGGTTCCGCCGCGCCGTCTGGCTCGTTGTTCTTGTCACGCTCGCGCGGGCCGTGTACGTCTTCTGGCTCTGTCCGTACGCCCTTGCTGCCGACGAGGCGCACTACTGGGAATGGTCACGCCGGCTCGACTGGTCCTACTACAGCAAAGGGCCCGGCATCGCGTGGCTTATCCGCATCTTTACCGAGATCTTCGGCGACAGCGAGGGCGGCATCCGGCTCGCCGCCGTCGTCATGAGCGCCATCACCGCATTCACAGGCGCCGGACTGACGCGCACACTCTACAAGGATCAGCCCTTCGCCGATCGGGCCGCCTTCTTTGCCGCCTGTCTGATCCTGCTCACGCCCGCCTACCAGATCGCTTCGCTGCTGAGCACGATCGACGGCCCGTACTTCGCCTGCTGGGTCCTGACCGCCTGGATGCTTGCGCTCGCCCTGGTCCGCGGCAAACAGTGGGCGTGGATTGCCGCTGCCGGTGTCTTCGGAATCGGATTTCTTTTCAAATACACCATCCTGCTCTTGCTGCCGGGGTTGGTCGGCTTTCTTCTGACAAGCCGGGGCGAACGATCAACCAGCAACCGGCGAATACTCGCCGGCGCCTCGATGCTGGCTCTTGTCCTCGCATCCCCCGTCGTCGTCTGGAACGCCCGGCATGATTGGGTGACCGTGCGCCATCTGCTCGGACACCTCGGCGTCGCCGGCGGCGATGTCCACCACGCACCGACCGAGCACTGGGCCTACGACCCCATGTGGACACTCGAACTCATCGGCACGCAACTCGGTGCTGCGGGCCTGCTCATCACGCTCGGCCTGCTCGGGCTGATCCACGCCAGACGCGAAAAAAGCCGGAACTGGCCCGGCGAACGGCTCATGCTCTGGCTCGCACTGCCCGTGCTCGGGTTCTACCTGGCCATCTCCTTCATCACCGATGTCGAGGCCAACTGGCCCGTCGCCGGCTACCTCACGCTTGTCCCGCTCGCCGCCCGCGTCGTCGTCGAAAGACCCGCCCGCTTCGGTGGACACACGCGCCGGCTCTGGATCGCCACCATCACCATCGGCCTGATCACCGGCGTCGGGATGCTCCGCGTCGACCTGCTCGCCAAGGCCGCCAACGCCCTCGGGCTCAACATCTCCGTCCAGCGCATCTTCTCATCCAGAGGCATGGCCAGAGAGATCGGGGTCATGCTCGACGGGCTCGAAGCCGAAACGGGCAGGCAGCCGTTCATCATCGCCAACCACTACGGCCGGGCCTCGCTCTTTGCCTACTACCTCCGCAACAGACCCGTCGAAGTGGCCTGCTCGAGCTCACGCTGGGGCGGACGAAAAAACCAATACGACTTCTGGCCCGACACCGACCTCGACGACCTCGAACACTTCGGAGGCCGACCGGCCGTCATGATCGGACAAGGACCTCCGGACAGCGACGGCTCCTACCCCGAACGATGGCCGAAGGTCTTTGATCGAGTCGTCGAGATGCCCAGGCTCGTCAACGAACACAAATCAGGCGTGCGTCGGGTCTTCCTCGGCTACGGCTACACTGGGTTCAAGAAGGAGCAAACCCGGTGAAACGAGCGCCATCCTCATTCCTCGCCGCCCCCAACGCCGGGCTCGTCCAACGCTGGCAGGACCACAACCGATTCCTCACGATGCTGGTCGTCGCGTTCATCATCTTCGCCATCCTGCACGCGCTCGACGCCTGGGCGTGGCACTACTTCCGGCACCCGGAGCTCAAGACCACGCTCTGGTACAAGGCCCTGCGCCAGGTCGGATCGCTGCCCATCTGGTTCGTCGCGGCCGGCGTGCTCGTCGTTATTGATGCCGTCCAGAGCCCGCGCCGAGCCGAGTGTGTGCGCGCCGGCTGGCCGAGCGACATCTGGCAACGCGCCAAGCTGCTGATCCTCAGCGCCGGGCTCTCCGGACTCGCTGCGGAACTCTTCAAGTACATCATCGCCCGTGAGCGCCCCGTCGCCGACGGCCTCGACATCTACCAGGGCCACGTCTTCCGCATGCCGCTGTCCGGCTTCTGGGATGCCTCGAACCTCGGGCTCCCCTCGAGCCACACCGCGGTCGCCTTCGGCGGCGCCTTCGCCATGGCGAGGCTCGTGCCCGGAAGCCGGCCCATTGTCATCCTCCTCGCACTCGGGTGCGCGTGGACCAGGCTCATCGCCGGGGCGCACTTTCTCACGGATGTCTTCGGCGGGATCGTCCTTGCCTACGCCGTCATGGTCATGCTCCAGACACCGGTGCTCCGGAGGTGCCGACCGTGACCAGCCTGATCGACCGATACATCGCCAGGCAATACCTGCTGAGCATCCTCGCGCTGTATGTCATTCTGTTCAGCTTCATCGTGACCATCGACGTCTCGATCAACATCGACTGGTTCTGGCGACTCGCGGGCGAACGTGATGCACCAAACACCGACACAGGCCTCGTGCGCCAGAGCATGGTGACCGCCCTGCTCATCGCCGACTATTGGTGGCCCAAGCTCCTGCAACTGTTCAACCTGATGCTCGGGCTCGTGCTGACCGGGGCGATGGGCTTCACCTGCATCCAGATCGTGCGCAACCGCGAGCTGGTCGCTGTCCTCGCCTCGGGCCAGAGCCTCTACCGCGTCGCCCGCCCGATTCTCATCATCGCCGGCGCGATGACCGTGGTCGCCGTCCTGAATCAGGAGCTGGTCCTGCCGAAGATCGCCCCGCTGCTCGCGCGCGAGCACGACCAGGCCGGTCTGCGCAACGTCGCCATGGCCCGAGTCCCGCTGGTCCGCGACAACCGCGACCGCCTCTGGTATGCCCAGAGCTTCGACCCCGGCTCGAAAACGCTCACCAACTTCGACATCATCGAACGCAACGAGCTCGGCGTCGGCACCTCACGCATCACCGGGGACCACGCCGAGTGGAATGGCCACGCATGGGTCTGCGACAACGCCACCATCGAGGCACTCGGCGACAAAGGAACCACGCAGGTCGGTGTCCCCGTCAGCATCGAGACCGATCTCGACCCCGTGGTCCTCGTCATCAAAAGGTTCGCAAGCTACAGCAACAACCTCAGCTGGCGCCAACTCTCCCAACTGCGAAAGCAGACCCGCGTCGGCGATACGAACGTCCGCGACCGCCTTGTCCGCACCCAGTTCGGGCGGATCTCCGTCGCGATGACCAACATCATCTCGCTCGTGCTCGTCATGCCCTTCTTCATCGTGCGCATGCCGGTCAACCTCGCCGCCCAATCGCTCAAGGGCGCCATCGTCGGGGTCGTGGCGCTCATCGGCGGGACGATCGGCGCCACCGCGCCCGTCGCCGGCGTTTCGCCCATGGCATCGGTCTTTCTCCCGGTGATCGTCCTGCTCCCGATGACCGTCGCCATGGTCATGAACCCGAAGACCTAGCCCATCGCCGTTTCGCACGAAAAAGAATCCACCCGATTCGCACCCGCCGGCCCAAACCGGGATGCACGGCGCGGTACAATCGACCAGCCGGGCTTCTCCGGTTCGGTGGGAGGTGTGTCATGGCATCGGTCGTCTTCTACTTTCAGGTCCACCAGCCCTTCCGCCTCAAACACTACTCCGTCTTCGACGACCACCCCTTCTACTTCGACACCCCCAAGAACGAGGCCATCTGCCAGAAGGTCGCCGACAAGTGCTACCGACCGATGAACCGCGTCCTGCTCGACCTGATCCGGGAGAACAAGGGCAACTTCCGATGCGCCTTCAGCATCTCGGGCGTGGCGCTCGAACAGTTCGAGAACTACACCCCCGATGTGCTGGACCAGTTCAAGCAGCTCGCCGAGACGGGCTGCGTCGAGTTCCTCGCCGAGACCTCGCACCACTCGCTGAGCTTCCTCTACTCGCGCCGCGAGTTCGAGGCGCAGGTCAACCTGCACACCGCGCGCATCGAAACGCACTTCGGCCAGACGCCGACCGTCTTTCGCAACACGGAGTTGATCTACTCCGACGAGCTCGGCCACGCCGTCGCACAGATGACCGGGCCCGACGGCAAACCCCGATTCAAGGGCGTCTGCTGCGAAGGGTGGGACCGCTACCTCGGCTACCGCAAGCCGAGCTATATCTACACACCCCCGGGCGCCCCGAAGGCTCGCGACGGCAAACCCCTCGGCCTGCTCCTGAAAAACTACCGGCTCAGCGATGATGTCGCCTTCCGATTCAGCAACCGAGGCTGGACCGAGTGGCCGCTCTCCGCGGAGAAATTCGCCGGCTGGATCAACCACATCAACGGCGACGGCTACCTCGTCAACCTCTTCATGGACTACGAAACCTTCGGCGAGCACCAGTGGGCCGACACGGGCATCTTCGACTTCATGCGCGCCCTGCCCAAGGCGGTCTTCGACATCAGCCCCGGCCAGAACCACTTCATCACACCCTCGATGGCGCTGGACGAGTTCGAGCCCGTCGGCGAATACAACGTCCCCGAATACCTCAGCTGGGCCGACACCGAACGCGACCTCTCCGCCTGGCTCGGCAACGCGATGCAGGCCAATGCGCTCAACGAGCTCTACCGCGTCGAGGCCGACATCAAGGCCGCCAACGCCAATGTCGAACTCTCACCAGAACAACTGGCCAATGCGGGCCACCTGCTCGAAGACTGGCGCAAACTCACCACCAGCGACCATTTCTACTACATGTGCACGAAGTACTGGGCCGATGGCGATGTCCACAAATACTTCTCACCCTACGACTCGCCGTATGACGCATACATCAACTTCATGAACGTGCTGGACAACGTGCAGGCGAGGCTCGCAACACTGCAACCAGACCCGCTCCACACCTCAACGTCGGCTTGAGATGTCATTCAGCACACCGGCCGGGCAGCCGACCGCGGTGGTGCCCGGCTGAATGTCCCGGACCACAACCGCCCCGGCGCCGATGGTGCAGCCGTGGCCGATCGTCACGCCCGGCAGCACGCGCGATCCGAGGCCGATGAGTGTGTCGGCGCCGACTCGGACATCGCCTCCGAGCACCGCGCCGGGCGCGATGTGCGCATTCCCGCCGATCTCGCACCCGTGCTCGATGATTGAGCCGGTGTTGATGATGGCGTGAGCGCGGATGTGCGCCCCGGCGTTGATGATCGCACCGGGACCGATGAAGGTGCCGGGTTCGATCGTCGCCGAGGCCGAGATGATGGCGCTCGGATGGATGAGCTCGGCTGCGCCATCGGTCCCGAGGCGTTCGACCAGCCGGCGACGACTCCCGAGTTCACCGACAGCGATGATCCACGCCTCGCCCGCGAGCGAGGCAGGTCCCAGATCGCCAAGCGGCCCAAGACGGGGGATGCCGGGGCGGGCCTCGACCAGTAGCGGGAGATCCGCATCGTCGTAGACGCCTCTGATCTGCGATCCGGCTCGATCGGCGGCGTCGGCGACGACCAGCGCGTGGCCCCCGCCGCCGAGCAGCACGAGACTTTGGGTGTTCGGACACGTGGGCATGAACTGGGTATCGGCTCTGCGGGGTGGTCGGCCCCGGTAAACTGTGCGTATGGAGAAGGTGCGGATCGGGTGCGTCAACTATCTCAACACCCTGCCACTGATCGAGGGGCTGGATCTGGTCCGCGAGGTCGAGCTTCGCCTGGCGGTGCCGGCGAGGCTGGTCTCGATGCTGGAGCGGGATGAGGCGGATGTGGCGCTGGTTTCGCTGATCGATGCTGTGCGCTCGGAGGTGCCCCTGACCATCCTGCCCTGCGGGATGATTGGGTCCGATGGCCCGACGCTGACGGTCCGGCTGTTCAGCCAGATCCCGATCGAGCAGGTTCGAACAATCCACGCCGACACCGACAGCCACACCTCGGTGGCGCTGTGCCGGGTGCTGATGCTCGAACGCTTCGGCCACGACCCGGCGATCGTGGATTACCACGCTCGCGAACAGATGCCTTCCAAAATCGGGGGTTCCGTGGATTCGGACGAATGGCCCGAGGCGGTGCTGCTGATCGGCGATAAGGTGGTTTCGGGCTCGCCCCCGGCTGTTCGGTATCCGTATCAACTTGATCTGGGTGAGTGCTGGAAGGAACAGACGGGCCTGCCTTTCGTATATGCGGTGTGGATGTGCCGATCGGACCGGGTGGAGGATCCGCTGGTCCGGCGGGCGTGGATGGTGCTCGATCGGCAGCGTCGGCACAACCGGACCCGGATCGACGCCATCGCGACCGATCGCGCTGCGGAGCACCGCTGGCCGGTGGATTTGGCGCGGACATACCTCGGGTCGCGTCTTGCGTTCGAGTATGACCAACCGGCGCGGAAGGCTGCCGAGCGGTTTGTTGGTTTGTGCGCCGAGCGTGGGATCACACGGCAGGCCGGGCTGGTCCATGCCGATGAACAACTGGCGACCGCGTCGGGGTGATGCGGATCGCGTTGGGGGAAATGACGACGTGCCGCCCCTGCCCAGGTTGACGGTTGAAGCGATCGAGGACTTGGCGCAGCAGCTGCGCTTTGCCCCTCGCCATGCGCTCAAGCGCGACCTCGCCCGGACCGAGCAGCTCGCCAGCGAGATCGACCCCGAGCAGACGTATCCCGAAGATTTCATCATCTTCCGCATCACGGGCTACCGCAAACAGATCGACACCCCCGCGCTGATCACGGGCCAGGCGCTGCTCGGCGAGCTGGCTGCACTGGTCGAGCACCTTTCCGCCGCCGCAAAGATTGCGATCGATGAGGTTCCCGGGGCGCTGGCGCCCGAGGAAGTCTGTCGGCGCTGGCAGGTGAGCCGAAAGACACTCGAGCGGTATCGCAAGCGCGGGTTGATCTCTCGGCGGGTGGTCGGCGAATCGGGCAGGCCGAGGGTCGTGTTCCCGCCCGAGGCGGTCGAGGCGTTCGAGAAGCGTCAGCCTGAGATCCTCAAGTCGGCCTCATCGTTCACCCGTCTGGATGACACCACGCGCGAGCGCGTGATCGAGCTGGCCCGGCGCGAGGCGCTCTCGGGCAAGTCGCTGAACCAGGCGGCGCTGTGCGTTTCGGAGCAGATCGGCCGCGGTCACGAGACGGTGCGTCAGATTTTGCGCAAGCATGACGCCAACTCCGACGACCCGATTTTCGAGGAATCGGGACCTTTGGATGATCGTCAGCGTCGGTTTGCCTATCGGGCGTGGCGTCGGGCGATCGAGCCGGGCGAGATCGCAGACCGGCTCGGCAAGCCGAGGCCGGCGGTGCAGCGTGTGATCTCCGACGAGCGCGCGTCGGTGTTGCGATCGCTCCTGCCGGCGATCCGCGACGGATTGGACACCGCGCCGGATGAGATCGGGATCGAGACGAAGTTTGCGACCGAAGGGATCGGGTATGGCGGCCCGACGGGATTGGCGGATTTGTTGGCACTGGCGCGCGCGGTGACGGTGATGCCGCCGGCGGAGGAACGGGCGCGGGCCGGGGCGTATGTCGCGCTGCGAGCTCGCGCGGCGACCAAGATCGAAGCCTTGCCGGCGCATGGCGTCAGCGCGCCGGATGTCGATCGGATCGAGACGGACCTGCGCTGGGCGGCCCGGATCAAGGCGGAGTTGGTTCGGCACCAATTGCCGACCCTGCTTCGGACCATCGAGGCGAGGCTCGGGCACGAGGCCGAGGCGGTCGGGGCGTCGAAGCTGCGCGCGATCATGGGTGCGCTGATGCGGTCGGCGTGCGTGTCGATCGATCGGCACCACCCATCGACGGGCGGCCGACTGGCGGCGCCGGTCTCGCTGGCTGCGGACCGTGCAATGCGCGAGATCATGCAGCGTCTGCTGATCAAGCCGAAGTCCTCGACGCTGCCCGGGCGCGCGCGACGGGTGATCGGCTCGACCGAGCGTGTCGCGGATTTCACGATGCGGATCTGCCCCTGGCAGCGTGAGATCGAGCCGGATGCTCGTTTGCGCGCGGGGATCGAACATTTGAGCGATGAGCACGCGGAGCTGCTTCGGCTTCGGTTCGGGTTTGCCCCGACGCCGGCGGGTGCGCCGCTGACGCTGGCGGAGCTTGCAGATCGGCTCGATTCGAGGCCTTTGCATGTGGCGCGGAGCGAGCGGGCCGCGATCCGCAACGCGATCGCTGCGGTGCGCCGGGGCGATACCATGAACCCGTGAGCACAGCACCGACCATCGAACGAGTTGAGCCGATCATCGGGATGGAGATCCATGTCGAGCTTTCGACGCGGCGCAAGGCGTTTTCGCGGGCGCCGAATCCGGCGCATCCCGAGTTCGAGTCGGCCGAGCCGAACACGCTGACGGACCCGGTGGTGCTGGCTCTTCCGGGGACGCTGCCGGTACTGAACCGCGGGGCTGTGGAGATGGCGGCGCTGGCGGGCCTGGCGCTCGGGTGCGAGGTCGCGGAGGTCTCGTATTGGGATCGCAAGAGCTATTTCTATCCGGATCTTCCCAAGGCGTATCAGATCAGCCAGCTCGATCGGCCGATCTGCGGGCCGGGCGTGCTCGAGGTGCCGCCGATGGACGAGGGCGGGTTCATCGACTTCGAGGCCGACCCTGTGCGTGTGCGGATCACGCGGGCGCATCTCGAGGAGGATGCGGGGAAGCTGCTGCATGGCGATGGTTCGTATTCTCTTGTGGATCTGAATCGGGCTGGTGTGCCGCTGCTGGAGATTGTTTCGGAGCCTGATATGCACAGCGCCGCCGAGGCTGTGGCGTACGCCCGGCTTGTTCGGTTGATCTGCAAGTCGATCGGGATCACGGGGGGGGTGATGCAGCGCGGGCACATGCGGTTCGAGCCGAACATCAACTGCCGGCTGCACCTGAGCGATGGAACCGAGGTGCTGACGCCGATCGTTGAGATGAAGAACCTCAACTCGTTCCGCTCGCTCCGGCTGGCGATCGAGAGCGAGATCCGCGACCAGCCCGGGCGCTGGCTCGAAGCGGGCGAGGTGCACGGCCCGTGGATGAAATCGACCCGCGGGTGGGATGATGATCGGCAGTGTTCGGTGCTTCAACGGAGCAAAGAGGAGGCGCTGGACTATCGGTACATGCCCGAGCCGGATGTGCCGCCGGTGGTGATGGATGCGAAATGGATGAGCGACATCCGGGGCCGGCTCGGCGAACTCCCGCTGGAAAGGATGCGGCGGTATCGGCGGGCGTGTGGCCTGAACGCGCGCGAGGCGCAGCAGCTCGGCGAGAGCAACGCGGCCTCGGCCCTTTTCGACCAGACGCGCCGGCTTGCCTTGGAACTCGGTGTTGATGAATCGGACGCGAACCACCACGCGGCAACGCTGATCCTGCGATCCGTCACCAAGGCGGCAAACGAGCGCGGCGTGTCGCTGGGGTCGCTCAACCTCGATGCGCCTCGACTGGCATCGTTGGTCGCGATGCGCTCCAGGGGCCAACTCAATGCGCAGAACGCGGACCGGGTCGTGTCGATGATGTGCTTTTCCAATGACCCGCCGGGCGCGATCGCCGAGCGCGAGGGACTAATGCAGGTCTCCGATTCTGGGCAGCTCGGAGCGTGGTGCGATGCGGTGCTGGCCGACTTTGCGCCGATCGTCGAACAGATCCGAGGCGGGAAGACATCCGCGATCGGAAGGCTGATCGGCGAGGTGATGCGCCTCTCGGGCGGGTCGGCGGATGCCCAGGCGGTCCGGCGGATTCTGGTCAACAAGATCGGCGGGTAATGGCAGATGTTTTTTGTCCATGATTCCTTGACGCTGGCCGGGGCGATGCTATATTCGCTTAGGCGTATATGACTACATCGACCGGGACATCACGGGTGGACATGATTTTCAGGGCGTTCTCGGACCGGACGCGGCTGCGGATCATGAACCTGCTTCGGCATCGGGAGGAGCTGTGCGTGTGCGATCTGGTGCGCGTGCTTTCGATGCCACAGGCGAAGGTGTCCCGGCATCTGGCGTACCTCCGGCGGGCGGGCCTGGTCGAGGCGGATCGGCGCGGGCAGTGGGCGTACTACCGGCTGAGCCGGGCGGAGGGCGCCTTTCACAGGAAGGTTCTGGAGTGTGTCGGGTGCTGCTTCGATGACGTTCCAGAATTGCAGCGGGATATGAAGAAACTCGGCCGGGCGTGTTGCCCGGCCGATGATGCGGGGTGCTGTTAGTTTTTATTTGACCAAACATATTCGCCGATGCGAATATACACTTTAAGGAGCAGGCATGGCACAGGACAAGACCGATGTGATCCGCGACGAGTACGCCAAGACGGCCCGGGCGGGGCTTTCGAGCGAGGATGTGGGTGTGCGCGCTGTCGCTGAGGCGTTTGGATATTCCGCGGAGGAGCTCTCGGCGATCCCGGCGGAGGCGAACATGGGGCTTTCCTGTGGCAATCCGACGGCGACGGCGCACCTCAAGCCGGGCGAGGTCGTGGTTGATCTCGGCTCGGGCGGCGGGCTGGATGTCTTCCTGGCGGCGCAGCAGGTGGGCGACGCCGGCCGCGCCATCGGCATCGACATGACGCCCGACATGATCGAACTGGCGCAGCGCAATGCGAAAAACGGGCCCGATGGCAGGCCGTACTCGAATGTTGATTTCAGGCTCGGGAAGATCGACGACATTCCACTGCCGGATGCGTCGGCGGATGTGGTGATTTCCAACTGTGTGATCAATCTGGCGCCGGACAAGAACGCGGTGTTCCGTGAGATGTACCGGATTCTCAAGCCGGGCGGCCGCGTGGCGGTTTCGGATATTGCATTGAAGGCGGAGTTGCCTCAGGAGCTCGCGGAGAACATCGCAGCGCTGGTCGGGTGCATCGCCGGGGCGATCAGGATTGAAGAGTTCGAGCGCGGGCTGAAAGAAGCGGGCTTCGAGCATGTCGCGGTGGTCGAGACGGGCCGCGACCTGACGGCGTACGCCGAGGTTGAGGGGCAATCGGCCTGTTGTGCGCCGCAGCCCGAGCCGAGTGGCTGCGGGGGTTCTTCGGATTCGTCGGCCGATTCGGGTTCGGGGTGTTGCACACCGGCCAAGCCGATGCACGAGAATCTTGGCGCGTTGTTCGAGAAGTATGATGTGAACGCGTACGCCGCAGCGGTCAAGGTATACGCGATCAAGGGCGGCTGAGGGCTATCCTGTCCGGCTGGGTTCTTTGGATCTTGATCGGAGGCGGCATGGCGCAGCTCTCACGCGACAGCGAGGCGGATCGGATGATTGAGCTGTTTAGCGGGGACTTTGCCTCGCTGCACAGCATCATCGAGCGTCAGTTTGGCGTGCTGATGGCTCGGGCGCAGGTGTTGCTCGGGCTGTGCGGCGTGGTTGTCACGACGACCGGTTTTTCAGGCCGGATCATTGCGGGAACAAACACACTGGCGCAGGGATTGATCATCGGTGGAATCTCGCTCACGCTTGCTTCCGCGGCAATCGTGGTGTTTGGTGTGCTGCCGTTGCGGTGGTTGACCCAGCAACCCGGCTCGGACATCAGGGCGTGGCTGATCAACAGCATGGCGTATCGGGACGGGAAGCTTGTGCACTATCGGGTCGCGGTGGTCTGCCTGCTGATCGGGCTGATGCTGTACGTCGGAGCGATCGGGATCATGCTTGTGTATCCGGAGGCGGATGCAGTCAAGCTGGTGCGCTGAACGGGTTGGTTGTGAACCTGCTATCCTCGTAGACGATGGCCGAGCTGAAACCGATGCCGATGGCGACGCTTGTGCGCCGGATGATGCGCGAGATTGATCGGTGTGATTCGTGCTTTGACCTGCCTCTTGGCAGGTGTTTCTTCGGCTCGCCCGGGCATGATCTTTCGGTTCGGTTTCATGGCCGGCGGGCATCGACGCCGCTCGGGCCGGCGGCGGGGCCACACTCGCAGATGGCGCAGAACATCGTGCTGGCGTGGCTCGGCGGCTCCCGGATCATCGAACTGAAAACAGTGCAGGTGAACGATCGGCTCGAGATCCCGAGACCTTGCATCGACATGCGCACCGTCGGGTACAACATCGAATGGTCGCAGGAACTGCGGCTCGCCGAGTCCGCCGAGGAATACGTCAAGGCGGCCATGCTCATCGAGATGCTGAAGGTCAAACTCGCCGACCGCCTGACGCCCGGCTTCGACGACACGATCTTCGACATGAGCGTGGGCTATGACCTGAAGGGCATCCAGAGCCCCACGGTCAGCGCCTTTCTGGAAACCATGCAGGATGCGTCATCACTCATCGAACAGCTCAGATCCCAAATTCCACAGGAATATTCCGGGTTTGCGGATCTCGACTTTCCGAGCGCCGTCTCGCGTTCGCTGACGCTGAGCACCTTTCATGGCTGCCCGCCGGACGAGATCGAGCGCATCCTTGAACACCTCATGCAGCGATACAGCCTGGATGTCGTGGTCAAGCTCAACCCGACACTGCTCGGCCCGGTCGAAACTCGAAGGCTGCTGAATGATGTCATGGGGTACACATCCATTCACGTCCCGGATGCTGTCTTTCAGAATGACACCACCTGGGAACAGGCGGTCGGATTTGTCGGGCGTCTCGATGCGCTTGCTGATCGTCTGGGTGTCGGGTTCGGCGTCAAGCTCTCCAACACGCTCTGTGTCGAGCATCATGGTGATTTCTTTCCGTCGAGCGAATCGCAGCAGTATCTCTCCGGCCAGCCGCTGCATGTTCTGGCGATGAATCTTGTCGGCCGATTCCGCAAGGCGTTTGGTCCAAAGCTCCCGATTTCGTTCTCGGCCGGTATCGACAGCCACAACTTCGCCGATGCGGTGGCCCTCGGGCTGACACCAATCACGGTGTGCACGGACCTGCTTCGGCCGAAGGGGTACGCGCGGCAGGCGGTCTATTTTGCCTCGATGCTCAAACAGATGGATGAGCTCGGCGCGACCACCATAGAAGCCTTCATCACCGGCCGGGGTGGGTGCTCGGATATCAATGATGCGATCCTGGGCAACACCGAGCGGTATGTTCAGCGAGCGACAGCAGACCCCCGGTATTCGAGCCCGAGCAACTCGAAGCCGCCGAAGAAGATTGGTTCTTCGCTCGAACTGTTCAACTGCATCACCTGCGACAAGTGCATCCCGGTGTGTCCGAACGATGCGAACTTTCGGCTGATGATTCCCACAACGCGCGTGCCGAGGGTTGTGTGCCGGGTTGAGGACGGCTCGTGGGTGTGCGAAGAAGTCGGTGAGGTCGAACTGACCACGAAACATCAGATCGCCAACTATGCCGACTTCTGCAACGAGTGCGGCAACTGCGACGTGTTCTGCCCCGAGGACGGCGGGCCCTACGTCATCAAACCCAGATTCTTCGGCAGCATCGAGTCGTTCCACGAATCCTCGCAGCTCGATGGCTTTGTCATCACGCACAACGCCCAACGCATCGAGGCGCTCGGACGCATCGATGGGCGGGTATTCTCGCTCTCGATCGAGAACGATCTGGCCCTGTTTTCGGGCGATGGATTTGAAGTCTCGTTCTCGTTTGAAGATCCGAAAGGCACCATCCGCGGCCGGGCGGATGAGGGGACGGCAGTGGACCTGACGTATGCGGTGATTCTCAATCTCGTTCAGCGTGCAGCGCTCGACGATTCGACGGTCAACTGCATCAACGCGGCTCAATAGATCTCGGGTCTGGCATCGCGCTTCAGGTTCCAGCCGGAGGGGTCCGGCTTGTCAAGGATATCAAGGTCCAGATCGGCCAGCACAAGGTTTGCCTCATCGCTGATGTTCGCAAGCCTCCCGTTCGGTCCGACGAAGTGGCTCCGGCCGAAGTACGGCTGGTTCCACGGCCTTTCCGAGCCCAACCGGTTGGAACCCGCGATGAATACATTGTGCCTTGCCGCATCGACCTCGAACTCGATATTCCACATTCTTTGAGATTTTTCACCGAATGTGACCGCGGGAGAGAAGATGATCTGCGCCCCACTGCGGGCCAGGCTCGAGACAACACCCTCGAAGTGTCGGTCGTAGCAGATGGATACACCGACCCGGCCGACGGCAGTCTGAAACACGGGGAAATAGCCCCTTGTTTCCGTTATGTTTGAGTAGGAGTCGCCGTCGGATGGGCCGTAATAGAAGACTTCATCGAAAGAGCCCTGTTCATTTTTCCCTTGTGGGATGTGGCACTTTCGGTATCGGCCGAGGTTTGAGCCGTCGGCGTCGATCACGACCGCGGTGTTGAACCG
>DRKT01000246.1 GCA_011053195.1 Phycisphaerales bacterium
AACTCGAGGAAATCCGAATCGTCGTCGATCACGAGGATGTCGAGCACGGGCGGTGTGTCGGGATGGCTTTCAGACATCGGTCGGCTCCGCGGGCGGGTGGGGCAGTGTATCGCCCGGTGTGTGCTGCGCTGTGGGGGCGGTGATGGGGAGGAGGATCTCGAAGATGGCGCCGGTGGTGTCGGAACGGTTGTGGGCGAGGATGACGCCGCCGTGCTCGCGCACGATGCCGTCGGCGACCGCGAGTCCGAGGCCGGTGCCTCTGGAATCGAGCGTGGTCGAGACGAAAGGCTCGAAGAGCGATTCGATGAGTTCGGGTTTGATGCCCGGGCCGGCGTCCGTGATGGAGATCGAGAGCCACCGGGCGCCCTCGCGGTCGAGCGGGGAGGCCTCGATGATGATGTTGCCCTCGGGCTGGTTTCGCTGGGCATCGACAGCGTTTCGGATGAGGTTGACGAAAACCTGGATCACGCGGTCGGCATCGCACGCGATGGTGAGTTCCTGCGGGATTTCGTTTCGGATGGAGATGTCTTTCGCACCGCGATCGAGGCGGACGAGTGTGATGGCCTCATCGACGAGGCCGCGGGGGTTGGTTGTTGTGGCTTGGGGCGGGCGGACACGGGCAAAGTCGAGCAGGCTCTCGCCGAGGCGTTCGAGCCGACCGACCACGCGCCGGAGCAGGCGGGCCTCGGCCGGGGAGAGCCGATGGTCCGGATCGGCATCGAGTTTTTCGGTGAGTCCCTTGATGACCGCGAGGGGCGTGTTGAGTTCATGGGCGATACCGGCGGACATCATGCCGAGGCTGGCGAGCCGGTCGGCGTCGGCAAGATTCCGACGAGCGGTTTCGAGGACGTGGTTCTTGCGCTTGAGGTCGGAGGCGACGGTTTCGAATCGGCCGAGCGCCTCGGCGAGGTCGTGCTCGTGCCGGCGGAGCGACTGCACGGTCTGGTTGCGTGATCGCATGATTTCGCCCATCTCGTCGGCGGGGATGAACCGATCGGGGATGATCTCGGAGGCGGTGTCTCCGATTTGAATAGCGCGGTCGGCGTCGAGCAGGCGGGCGATCGGGCCGTAGACGTGCTTTGGCAGGACGAACATTTCGAGGGCCGCGGCGATCAGGCCGTAGATCGCCAGAATCGCGACGACAGTAAAGGCGTAGAGCTCGAGCACGGCGCGGCGGGCCTCCGGGATGCGGACGGTCGCCAGAGCGAACTCGTTTTGGTCGGGGTCGATCAGGACGGCAGCGGATGAGGCGTCCGGGAGGACGGCCGACCTGACCGGCTCGCCCGGGGTCTTCGAGGCGGATTCAACCACTTCCGGTGTCAGTCCGAGCTGTGCGGGCGAGCCGATGCGGATATCGACGCCGTCGGTCTGGTCGAAGAAGCCGCCATCGAGGCGCAAGGCATCGAGTGTGTCTGAGGTGATGAGCATGGACAGCGCGGCCCGGGCCTGGCTCATTTCGGCCCTGCGGACGACGGCCATCGCGCCGGGGCGGAGCGAGGTGAGCAGGATGAGTGCGAGGATGACGGAGAAGATGGTGTGGAGGACGACGAGTTTCTTGCGGATGCGCATGGTCCCGAGCAGGCCGCCCGGGGGGTGAAGGTGTCGCGGGTTGATCTGTTGGTCTGTCATGGCGGCTGGATCGGCGTTCCTAGACTGGTCGCGTGTCCCGCAAGCCAGTGAATATACCGGGATCTCGGAAGGATACGTCGCCGCCGCGATCGGCCCGTGAACTCGTGGGTCGGGTGCTCGAGGAGCAGGCGAGGCGTTTTCCGGAGATCGAGCCGATCGAGTTGGACACCTCGGGGCTGGACGAGCGTGATTCGGCGTTGGCGCACAAGCTGTACGATGCGTCGATTCGTCGGTGGCTGACGCTGGAGTTTCTGATCCAACAGGGATTGAGGCGGCCGTTCCGGGAGTTGGAGGCCGGCGTGCAGGCGGCACTGATTCTGGGCTCGGCCCAGATTGTGCTGCTGGACCGGATTCCAGTGCATGCAGCGATCGACGAGGCGGTGGAGTGGGTGAAACGGCGGGTTCGACCCGGTGCGGGCGGGCTGGTGAATGCGGTGCTTCGTCGGGTCGCTGAGGGTGTTGGTGATCGGATTGATGATTGGCAGGATGATTTGGACTCGATCCCGCTTGCCGATGGGGCGAGAAGGCTTGTTGGGATTCGCCTGCCCGAGGATGCCAAGGAACGGCTTTCGGTGGCGACAAGTGTGCCGATGCCCTTGATTGAGCGCTGGGCGAATGATCTTGATCGAGAGGCGATCACGACAGCATGTCTGCATGGTCTCGTTCGACCACCGACGATTCTGCATGTGCGGCATGCTCGGGTGCCTTTGCCGGAGGATTGGCTTTCGCCCCATGCGGTCGAAGGTCATGCGGTGTGGACCGGGCCGAGGGATGGCTTGACTGAGCTGTTGTCGTGTCGGGATGATGTGTGGGTGCAGGACCCGTCATCGTCGTCGGCGGTGCTGTCTGTTGCGGATCGCCGGCCGGGGCTGGTCGTGGATCTGTGCGCCGGTCAGGGGACGAAGACGAGGCAGCTCCGGGCGTGCTTTCCCGATGCGGAGATTGTGGCGACGGATGTGGACCCGGCCCGGTATTCGGTGCTGTCGGGCGTATTTGCGGGCGATGAGCGGGTGCGGGTGAAGCCGATGGATGCGGTGCGTTCGGAGGCGCGGGGTCGAGCGGATCTGGTTCTTTTGGATGTGCCCTGTTCGAATACCGGGGTGATGGGCCGGCGTGTGGAGGCGAGATACCGAGCGACGCCGGCGTCGTTGAAGCGGCTCCGGGGGATCCAGAGGCAGATCATCGGCGATGCGGTCGGGCTTTTGGGCGCCGGCGGGGTGTTGCTGTATGCGACGTGCAGCATGGATCATGCTGAGAATCAGTCTCAGGCGAGGTGGGCGAATCGTCATCTTGGGCTTGGGGCGAGTCGGGAGCGTCAGGCGCTGCCTGGGGGTATGGAGGCGGTTCGATCTGTTGACGGGTCCTACAGCGTGGTGTTGTCGCCCGGGGGTGGTGGAGGGGCGTAGACTGCCCGACCGACCCCGGGATCGTGTTGGGGAGCCTTTCCTCGAATGGTCTTGGTTGAGAGAGAAACGATGAAACTGACCGACCTGATCACGCCTGATTGCATACTCGCCCCGATGCAGGCCACGGACAAGCACGAGGTCATCAACGAGCTGGTCGATGTGCTTGCCAAGGCGGGTCGGGTCTCGGATGCCAAGTCGCTTCAGGAGGCGATCTGGACGCGGGAGCAGACCCGGACGACGGGGATCGGTCATGGGCTGGCGATTCCTCACGGGAAGTCGGATACGCTTTCGGACATGTCGATGGCGATCGGCAAGCCGGCCGAGCCGATTGATTTTGATGCGATCGACGGGAAACCGGTGAAGCTTGTGGTGCTGCTTGCGAGTCGGCCTGACCAGGTGAGTGATCACATTCAAGCGCTCGCGAAGATCAGTCGTTTACACATGCAGCCGGAGTTTCGCGAGAAGATCTACGAGGCGCAGACGCCCGAGGAGATCTACGAATTGATCGCGGCGAGTGACTCGGCCTGAGGTTTGTCGAGAACCGGGGACGATGTCCGGGATGACCCAAACGACGCATGAATCCGGAGCAGATCGGCCTCGGTCGGTGCTGTTTACTTCTTTTGAGCCGAGCGGCGATGACCATGCCTCGACGGTGATCGCGGAGTTGAAGCGTCGGCATCCCGATTTGAGGGTCTATGCGTGGGGCGGTCCTCGGATGGCCGAGGCCGGGGCCGAGGTTGTTGAGCAGACGGGCCGGGACGCGGTGATGGGCGTGCCGGGGCTGGCCAAGATCCAGGAGCATCGTCGGATCAATGCGCGGATCGGGGCGTGGCTTGATGCCAATCCGGTGCAGGTGCATGTGCCGGTGGATTCGCCGGCAGCGAACTTTCCGATCTGCAAGATGGCGCACAAGCGCGGGATTCGGGTGGTGCATCTTGTGGCGCCGCAGGTGTGGGCGTGGGGGAGCTGGCGTGTGAAGAAGCTCCGCCGACTGACGGACCGGGTGTTGTGTCTGCTCCCGTTTGAGGAGGCGTGGTTCGAGCAGCGCGGCGTGCCAGCGAGGTTTGTCGGGCATCCGCTGTTTGATCGCTCGATTGATGAAGACGCGTTGAATGCGGCGGCTTCGCTGATGCCCGCCGGTTCACCGAGGCTGGCGCTGCTGCCCGGGTCGCGTCCGGCCGAGCTTGCGAAGAACTTTCCATTGATGCTCGAGAGTTTCCGTCGGCTTCGTCGGGACAGGCCGAAGACGGTTGGTGTCGTGGCGGCGACAACGGACGAGGTGGCGCATCGGCTTCGGGAGGATGCCGAGGCATTGGGCGGCTGGCCGGAAGGGCTCGAGATCGAGATCGGCAAGACGGATGCTGTGGTTCGGTGGTGCGATTTTGCGATTGTGGTCAGCGGGACGGTGACGTTGCAGGTGGCGCGTCAGGGCAAGCCGATGGTGATCGTGTACAAGGCGAGCCGGGCGTTTTATTCGCTCTTTGCTCGTTGGGTGCTGACGGCGCCGTATTACACGCTGCCGAATCTGATTGCGGGCCGAGAGATTGTGCCGGAGCTTGTGCCTCACTTCGGTGATGCCGAGCCGATCGTGCAAGAGGTGACCCGGCTGATCGAGGATGATGGGTACGCCCGGGCGCAGCGGGAATCGCTCGAGCGGGTGATCGAGAAGTTCCGCGACCATGATGCGTCGTCTCTCGCGGCGGATGCGATCGAGCGGATGCTGGGTTATTCGCCTGCATCTGTGGGGTGAATGGCATTCAGTTTGGGTTTGATGGGCGTGAGGCAGACGGCTGCGACGGTGTTGCCGATGCGTTCGTCGATCGGGACGATTCGGATCGTGGGCGACCGGATGGGCAGGTCCCTGTCGAGCCATTTGTGAACGGCTAGGGCAAGGTCGTGCCGGGCGATGTCTTCCGATTCGGCAAAGAGAATGATCCCGGCAGCAGCGTTGTCGATCGCGGGTTCTTTGGAGAGCTTGCGGATGTCCTTTGCGGGGCCGGTGACGAGCTGGGCGGTGTAGGAAGGGTTGGGGACTGGGACGCCGGCGTGGTATTCGTATTGGCCACAGACTTTGAGTTCGATCCAGAGGGCGTGTTCGGGGCGGATGCCGGGGGTGGTGGCCGCCTGTTCAGCGACGGGTTCGAAGAGGGTGCCGAGGAGTTCGTTTCGGCGTCGGTCGGTCTCGACTGGATCGATCAGGAGTTGGTCCGGGTGTTCGAGGATGACGAGATCGCATCGGAGGCGTTCGGATTCTTTTGGGTGTTTTCGGGTTGGTGTTGGGAATGGGTGCTCGCGGATGACGCCGAGGCCGGCGTGGATGACGGCATCGGCGAGGGTGGGCTGGATTTGAGTTTCATCGAGGGCGTCGATGCCGAGGACGGCATTTTCGGCGCGTCTGAGGTTGTTTTCCCGAACGATGGAATCCGCGAAAAGATCGGCGATTTGGTCGAAGGACCACATGGGAAAGAGGATATCGTGGCCGGCGGTGTTGCACGTGGCGCCGGGATCGGCAATGATGCGGCTCCGATCTTCATGAACCCCGGATACAAGGGAACGCTCAATGGACAATCTGTGGAGTCTGCTCAATTCCATTAACGGCATCATCTGGCATAACTATGTGCTCTATGCGGTGCTGGGCGTCGGCGTGATCTTCACGATTTGGTCTGGATTCGGTCAGTTCCGAGCGCTCACGCACGGGGTGGCCGTCGTCCGGGGCAAGTATGACGACAAGAACGACCCCGGGGCGATCAACCACTTTCAGGCGCTCTCGGCGGCCCTTTCGGCGACGGTCGGGCTCGGCAATATCGCGGGCGTGGGAACGGCGGTGGCGCTCGGCGGGCCGGGCGCGGTGTTCTGGATGTGGATGATTGGTCTGTTCGGAATGGCCCTGAAGATGACCGAGGTGACGCAGTCGATGCTGTTCCGCGACACCGAGGACCCCGAGAACCCGCACGGCGGGCCGATGTTTGTCGCCAAGCGGGGCTTTGCCAAAATGGGACTCAAGGGGCTCGGTGCGGCGATCGGTGGGATCTTTGTGGTCACGCTGCTGATCTCGACGATCACGGGCGGCAACATGTTTCAGGCGTGGTCGGTCGGCGAGATTACAGAAAATTATTTTCACGTTCCATCGGTTGTTTCCGGGATCATCCTCGCGGTTCTGGTCGGCATGGTGATCATCGGCGGCATCAAGCGCATCGGTGCTGTTGCCGGCCGGATTGTGCCCTTCATGTGCGGCATGTACTTCATTGCTGCGGTCATCGTGCTCATCATGAATGTTTCGGTGATCCCCGAGATGCTCAAGCTGATCGTGGTCGAGGCGTTCAATCCTTCCAAGGCGGACGGGGCATTCCTTGGCGGGACAGCCGGGTATGCACTGCTTTGGGGTATGAAGCGGGCGTTGTTCAGTTCGGAATCCGGCCAGGGATCGAGCCCGATCGCCCACTCGGCGGCCAAGACGGATGAGCCCGTGCGTGAGGGCATTGTGGCTGGGCTTGAGCCGTTCATTGATACCATCGTGGTCTGCACGCTGACGGCATTGGTGATTCTTTCGACGGGAGCGTTCAACCGCGGTCCCGAGGCGGCGTTTGATTCGCCCGTTCGTGTTGTTGCGTTGGACGGCGATGGTGATGGCGCTCAGGATCAGACCCCCGATGGAGTGCCGCTGTGGACGATCTCTCAGGATGGCTTTGAGGCCGGGCAGTCCTCGCTGCCGGGGAGGACCGAGAAGGCAGCCAAGATTTCGGGTGCGTTCCAGGGCGGTGAGGATGTGTTCGTCATCGTGGAAGCGCATGAAAATGCGAACACCGGACTCAAGCTGCACCGTCTCGGTGGAGAAGCTGTGGTGGATCAAGACGGGCAGCGTGTACGGGTCGATTGGGGGTCGTTCTCATCGAAGGAGACGCCGGTGGTGGCCAACGGCGGGACCGAGCTGTTCGTGGATTATCCCGGGCCATCGCTGACGGGACATGCCTTTGACCGTGCGATTCCTGGGCTTGGGAAATATCTGGTGACGTTCGCGGCATGGCTGTTCGCGTTGTCGACGATGATTTCGTGGTCGTATTACGGCGAGCAGGGCGTGGTCTTTCTGTTCGGCCTGCACAACAAGGGCGCGGTCCTTCTGTACAAGTTGATCTACTGTGTGGTGATTGTGGTTGCTGCGTTCGGGTTTATCCGAACGGATGCGCAGCTTGACAGCATCACGGCATTGGGCACGGGTGTGATGCTCTGGGCGAATATTCCGATTATGCTGATCTTCGGTGCACAGGCGATGAGGGCATTTCATTCCTACTTCAAACGGATGGCGGCCGGCGAGGACCCGCCGCACGAGGCGCCGCCGATCACCGATGTTGTGGAAGGGCATGACGTCGA
>DRKT01000247.1 GCA_011053195.1 Phycisphaerales bacterium
TCGCGGCTGCCACACTCGCCATGCTGCTCAAGGTGACGCCAGAACAGGCGGCGATCTGGATCGGACTGTCCACACTGCTCGCCGGCGGGCTCCAACTCGGGTGGGTCGTGCTCGAACTGCGCGACAAGATCCGATGGGGACGGGCGTTTCATGGCGTCGCTTCGCACGCCCGCGAGACCATGCGCACGTTCCTACCCGTTCTGCTCGGCCTCGGCACACTCCAACTCAACGCCCTGGCGGACACCATCATCGCGATGTGGCCAACTTGGATCGGCCCGACGCTCCTCGGAGGCCCCGTCCCGATGGACGAGGCCTCCAATGCTGTCCTCGGCTACACGCAACGGCTCTACCAGTTCCCGCTCGGCGTCTTCGGGATTGCGGTCGCCACCGCGGCCTTCCCGGCGCTGGCGCGATCCGCATCCGACCCCGCCAGGTTCGCCGGCACCGTTGTCCGCGGGCTGCGCCTTTCGCTGTTCATCGGTCTACCCGCGTCCATCGGCCTGCTGCTCGTGCGGCATGACCTCGTCGCGGTCATGTTTTCAGGTGGTGGCGGGTTCTCTGAACAAGGATTGGAGCGGGCATCGGCGGTGCTGGCCGGCTACGCGGTCGGCGTGTTTGCCTACTCGCTCAACCACCTACTCTCTCGCGCGTTCTATGCGCTCGACGACACGCGCACGCCCATGCGGATCAGCCTGGCAATGGTTGTGCTGAACATCTCCGGCAATCTGCTGCTCATCTGGCCGATGCGTGAGGCGGGCCTGGCGTGGTCCACCGCGGTCGTCGCGATCGTGCAGACCGCGCTCCTCGCGTGGATGCTGCACCGAAAGACCGGAGGCTTCGAGGGCTCCATCCTGCCCGGCATGGCCCGCACCGCAGTTCTCGCGCTGGTCATGGGGCTTGTGACGGGGCTTGTTCTCTGGTTCATCCCCGAAGCCGAGCTGTGGAAGGATCATGCGCTGCGCCTCGTTGCAGCCGTCGGCGCCGGCATAATGACGTATGCCTCGCTGGCGCTGGTTCTCCGGGCACCGGAGGGGCGTTGGCTTATCCGCGGTTCCTGAGCTCGGGCGTAGTATGGTCATGCCAAGGATTTTGCTTGCTGGAAAACCCATCGTCATCACCGGCGCATCGAGCGGTATCGGCGCCGCCACGGCGGTTGCATGCGCCAAGGCCGGCATGCCCGTTGCCCTCGCTGCCCGGCGAGCCGACAAGCTCGAAGCCGTTGCCGACACCATTCGCTCAGCCGGGGGTCGGGCTGTCGCCATCGCGTGCGACGTCACCGACCCGCAGGCGTGCATCGACCTCATCGACCGGGCTGAGCAGGAACTGGGACCGATCCACAGCGTCTTTGCCAATGCGGGGTATGGTGAAAAAGTAAACCTGCTCGAGGTGCCGGACGATCGTCTGCGCGAGATCTTCGAAACCAATTTCTTCGGCACCATCAACACCATCCGACCCGCGGCCGAGCGCATGATCGAGCGACAAGCCGGGCACATCCTGATCTGTTCGAGCTGTCTGGCCGTCTTCCCGATGCCCGGCTACAGCGCCTACTGCGCGACCAAGGCGGCCCAGCATCACATCGGCCGAGCGCTCGATGTCGAACTCGCCGATCTTGGAATCTTCACTTCGACCGTCCATCCCGTTGGCACGCGCACGGAGTTGTTCGATGTCATGGCGCAGCGCACCGGCTCGCAGCCGGGCTCGGACAAGTCCAACGCCCTCATGCAGCACCCGGACCGCGTCGCCAAGGCCATCGTCCGGTGCCTGCGCCGACCGAAGCCCGAGGTCTGGACCAGCTTCCCGGCGCGTCACGGCATGCTCCTCGCTGCCCACACACCTCGCCTGACCACTTTCCTGCTCAAACGTTTCGCCAAGCCCGCGCCCGCTCAGGCACGAGCCAGCAGCACCACGGCATGAACCTCGACCGCCCGGCCCTCGCCGATGGCATCGACCCGCTCGTGCGTCTTGCCCTTGATGTTCACCCGCGAAGGATCGACACCAAGCAGATCGGCAATGTTCGTCCGGATGGCCTGCTTGACGGGCGAAAGCTTCGGCCTCTCCAGCACCACCGTCACATCGATGTTCGAGACCCGGTGGTCCGCCTCGGTCATCCGGCGTACCGCCTCGCGCAGGAATCGGCCCGAGTCCGCCCCTCGCCACGCCGGGTCCGAATCAGGAAAGAGCTCGCCGATGTCGGGCAGCCCCAGGGCGCCCAAAATCGCATCCGTCACGGCATGGAGCAAGGCATCGCCATCGGAATGCCCCACCGGCCCGCGATCATGCTCCAGCCTCACGCCGCCCAGAATCATCGGCCCTCCCTGACCAGCCGGGGGGGGCGGTTCGAGCCGGTGCAGGTCGTATCCATGCCCGATCCGAAACGCCGGGATGGGCTCATCGCCGATTGGTGAGGGAACAGGGTCCATGCCAGACTCTACCCGGCCTCGGGCAGATACACGAAATTCGGGGAGTGGATGCCCGGCGGCCCTCGCGTCGATACACTCTGCTAGCCCGCAGGACGCGGGCCAGCGATACCACGGAGAATCGACCGATGACCACACGAACACGAGCCCTCTTCGCCGCAGGCCTCGGGCTGATCGCCTCGCTTGCCACAGGCTGTCACGCCTCGCGCGATGCCTACACCTACGAGAGCCGGCCCCTCATGCCCATGACCGTCACCATCGTGGATGTCACCACTGACGAATCCATCTGGTCGTTGGATATTCCGGTCAACAAGAACCTCCGGCTGCGCTTCTACGATGACCGCACCCCGAACGGCGCCACGCCCTCCAGACCGGCCATGATGCGGTGGGCAGTCGATGATCCCAAGGAAAGCTCCGGCGCCCTCGAGAACGAGATCCCTGTGCCCTTGGCCCACTCCCGGCGCATCGACGTCTCGCTGCGCGACATCCCGGAGTTTGCCGGCAACA
>DRKT01000248.1 GCA_011053195.1 Phycisphaerales bacterium
ACGCGATGTGGTTGTCCTTGATCATCACTGCGTCGTACAGCCCGAGTCTGTGCGATGAACCGCCGCCGCAGCGGACGGCATACTTCTCAAGCACACGCAGGCCTGGCGTGGTTTTGCGCGTGTCGAGCACCTCGACGCGGGGCCCCGCCTGCTCGACGAACCGCGCGGTGCGTGAAGCGACACCCGAGAGCCGACCGAGCAGGTTCAGGATCGGACGCTCGATGGTGACGATCGACCCGATCGGGCCGATGAGTTGCCCAATGCAGTCGCCCGCCCGGGCCGGCGAACCATCCGCCGAGCGTGGCTCGAATCGCACGCCGCCACCAAAAACCTCGATCATCTCGGGGATGGCTGCCAGACCGGCGATGTATGCATCTTCGCCGAGGATGATCCGGGCGAGGGCCCTCGCGGCGTCGGTGCGGCAGATCGCTGCGGTCCGATCGAGCACCTCGGGCCCCAGATCCTCATCGCGGGCCAGCTCGAAGAGCCTCAGGGTGAGCCCCGTGTGCGCCAGGTTCCGGTACATCCTGTCGAGCGTCTGGTCCTGATCTGATCGGGATTGGTCGTGCTCGGGCATCGTGCATCGTATCCGTCCCAGCCAAGGCCCTACACTGTCGGACCTGCCAAAGGAGCACACGCATGGGACTGCTGGATGGGACTGCCGGGCTCGTCGTCGGGATCGCCAATGACCGCTCATATGCCTGGTTCATCGCCAAAGCGTTGATCGAACAGGGCGCCACCTGCGCCTTCACCCACCTGCCGGGCGAGAAGAACCAACGCCGGACGGCTAGGGCGATCGACAAGCTCGGCGTCAAGGATCCGTGGCTGGTTCCGCTCGACGCCGGCAGCGACGAGGACATCGAAGCCGCGGTCAGCAACTACAACGAATCGTTCGATCGGATGAACTTCCTGATCCACTCGATCGCGTTCGCCGACCGGACGTGGCTGGCCAAGGGCAACTTCCACCAGACGCCTCGGGAAGCGTACCTCTCCGCGATCGACATCTCGGCGTACACGCTGCTTGGGCTGGCCCGGGCGTGCAAGCCGGCGATGGAGCACTCCGGCGGCGGGTCGATCCTCGGTATGAGCTACTACGGCTCCGAGAAGGTCGTGCCCGGATACAACATCATGGGCGTCGCCAAGAGCTGCCTCGAATCCACCGCGCGCTATCTCGCGGCCGAGCTCGGCGAGTTCGGTATCCGGGTCAACACGATCTCCGGCGGCTACCTCCGCACGCTCGCCTCCTCCGCGGTCGGCGGCGCTGATGACATCGCCAAGCACAACGAAACACGTGCGCCGCTGCGCCGAAATGTCGAGGGCGAGGACGTCGGTAAGACCGCCGTCTACCTCGTCAGCGATCTTTCTTCGGGCGTCACGGGCGAGAATATCTACGTTGATTGCGGCGTCAACACGATCGGCGTCTAATAACCACCCGTTTTGGGGAACCCGGTCGGATTCCGTTCAAGACCGTGCCAACCCCATCCCGATAAAGGGGTTATGAGCAGCATCGGTGGAGCAGGACTGATCGCTTCCGTGGCCGCGGTTTCCACCGCCGAGCGACAGGTGACAGCCAAGAAAACCACCGAGAAGCGCGACGAGCAGCAACTCCGCAAGAAGATCCGCGATCGGGTCGCGTTGGATACCGCCGACATCGAGCAGACCGAGGCCGTCGTTGCGATCGAACAGGATGACGAAAGCCCAGCGGACAGCCGCCGGGAAAAACGACCAGCGGTCCACAAACAACCAGCGGACACGGTGCCAGACCGCCCCTCGCTCGATATTCAGGCGTGAGCGGAGCCGGGTTTATTTCCGGCTGAAGAATGACGCGATCGAGTGGATCGTCACGGCCCGCCCGACCGCGCCGATGGATTCGGTCAGCGGGATCTCCTTCGGGCAGACCTTGACGCAGTTTTGCGCGTTGCCGCAGTCCGAGATGCCGCCCTTTTCTGACATCGTGTCGAGCCGATCCGATTTGAGCTGCTTGCCGGTCTGGTGCTCATTGAAGTAGCGCACCTGGCTGATCGCGTTGGCGCCGATGAAGGCGTCGTCCCACTTGGATTCGTTGGTTTCGAGCTGGAACTGCGGGCAGGCTTCGAGGCAGCAGCCGCAGGACATGCACTCGGAGAGCTTGTATCGAACCTGCTGCTTCTCGGGCGATTCCTTTGGCCCCGGTCCGAGCGCATAGGTATTGTCGATCGGGACCCAGCCCTTGATGCGGGTGAGGTTGTGGAAAAGTCGCTGGCGATCGACCCAGAGATCGCGGACGACGGGGAACTTGCTCATGGGTTCGAGCGTGATGGTGTCGCCGTTGTTCGGGGCATAGACATCGACGAGGCAGGTGCAGGTCTGTCGGACCTTGCCATTGACGACCATGGTGCAGGCGCCGCAAACCTCTTCGAGGCAGCCGGAGTCCCAGACCGGGGGTGACACCTTCTGGCCCGAAGCCGTCACCGGATGCTCGGCGATCTGCTTGAGACAACTGATCACGTTGGCGTTTTTCTCGGGAACGACATCAAACTCGTGCCAGTAGCTCGGCTTGCCGGGACCATCGCAGCGTTTGATCCGGAAACGAACGGTTCGGTTTGGTGCGGCTTTCGTGGCCATGGGTATGCTCCGGGTCTGGTGGTCAAACCGATGTTGCGGCCTCTTTCTCGGCTTTTGGTGTCTCTTTGGCGTCGTCCGTTTTGCCATACTTCCGAGGCCTGGCCTTGATGTACGGCGCGATGACATCGCGGTAGAACACCCTGTGCTGGTCCTCGGCATCGGGAACAAACTCGACAACGGTGGTCTTCATGAAGTTGGCATCGTCTCGCTCCGGATAGTCCAGCCGATAGTGCGAGCCCCGGCTCTCCTTGCGGAGCAGACCTCCCTTGACGATCGTCTCGGCGAGGATGAGCATGTCGCCGACGGCCCGGGTGAAGCTGAGCGTCTGGTTGGTCCATGCCGATCCATCGCCCAAACGGACCCGACTGAAGCGTTCGCGCAGCGATTTCAGCCCATCAAGGCAACGCTGCAAGCCCTCGCCGGTTTTCACGACCGAGGAGGCCTCGGTCATCATGACGCCCATTTCCTTGGCGATGGTGTACGGGTTGGTGTCCGGGTCATCGATTCCGGTCTCGGATGCGCTGATCAGCGCATCGTGCTTGTCCTGTTCCTGCTTGACTGCCGAGTCGTAGACGCTCTGGCTGACTTCGCCGGCGGGCGCACAGTCGTTGATGTAGTTCACCACGGACATGCCGCAGTACAGGCCGTCAAAGATGCACGACAGCAGCGAGTTGGCTCCGAGGCGGGTGGCGCCATGGTAGGCGAAGTTCACCTCGCCGAAGGCGTAGAGGCCCGTGATGTTGGTCATCATGTTGTTCGGGGCGCCGAACTTCATGCCGTGGCCCGGCTCGGTCCCGATCGGGGGTGTCTCGCCCGGCTGGTGGACATGCGCCACGGGCTCGTCCGGCACCGCATCGCCCGGCTCGAAGCCGGTCCACATCCCGCCCATCGAGTAGTGCACCGACGGGAAGATGCGCATGGGCGTGACGCGCGGATCTTCGCCGACGAACTTCTCATAGATTTCGAGAATGGCGCCGAGCCTGCGGTCGAGAAATTCGCGGGGTTTGTGCGTCAGATCGAGGTAGACCTGGTTCTCGCCATAGACGCCCATGCCGTCGTTGACACAGACATCGAAAATCTCCCGGCTGGCGATGTCTCGCGGCACGAGGTTCTTGTACTTCGGGTAGCGCTCTTCGAGGAAATACCAGCGTTCATCCTCGGGGATCTCGTGTCCCGGCCTCGGGTCCCCTTTCTTGCGAGGCACCCAGACGCGGCCGCCCTCGCCGCGCGCCGATTCGGACATCAGCCGGCACTTGTCGGCACCGGGGATTGCGGTCGGGTGAACCTGGATCATCTCGGGGTTGGCATACCACGCGCCGGCCTGATAGCACCGGCTCGCCGCGCCGCCGGTGCAGATGACCGAGTTGGTGCTCTTGCCAAAGATGATGCCGCAGCCGCCGGTCGCCATGATGACGGCATCGCCTCGGAAGGACCTGATCTGCATCGTGCGCATGTCCTGAGCGACGATGCCCACGCACCGGCGGTCATCGCCTTCACCTTCGAGCACGGGCCAGAGGAACTCCCAGAACTCGTACATCGTCACCTTGCCCTCGGCGGCAAACCTTCGCGTCTGCTCATCGAGTGCATACAGGAGTTGCTGACCCGTCGAGGCCCCGGCGAACTGAGTGCGTTTAAACAGCGAGCCGCCGAACATGCGCAGCGCGAGATACCCCTCGTCGGTGCGGTTGAAGGGCACGCCCATGCGGTCGAGCAGGTCGATGATCTTCGGTGCGTAGTTGGTCATTTCGAGGACCGGGCCCTGGTCGGCGAGGTAGTCGCCGCCGATGAGCGTTTCGTCGAAGTGCTGGTATTCGGAGTAGCCCTGCTGCTTGGCGACCTCGTTGGCAGCGTTGATGCCGCCCTGCGCGCACACGGAGTGCGACCGCTTGACCGGGACCATCGAGAACAGGTCCACCGGGACGCCCTGCTCGGCGATGCGGACCGCGGCGGCCAGTCCGGCCAAACCACCCCCGACGACGATCACTCGCTTCTCACCCATTGCTTGCTCGTCCTTCCATTTCGGACACCCTCGATTCGGAACCGTCGGTGGTTATTCAGTCTCCGCAGCCGCGAGATGCTCGACCAGCGCGTTTTGGTCTGTGGCTGCCGTCGTCGCATGTTTGGACATCTCGACTTGGCGGGCATCGTCGATGTCGATGGTCAGGAACCCGATCAGGGAAGCCCAGGCAAGGAGCATCAGGGCGGCCCCGAAGCCGGTGCAGACATAGCCCCAGCGTTTCTGCGCTGATTCGGAAACGGTCAGCCCCCATGAGATGGCTGCGGTCCAGAGGCCGTTGGCGAAGTGGTAGACGCACGCGGTAATGCCGATGAAGTAGAAGAGCGAAACGGCCATCCCGCCTGCACTGAGCCCGGTCATCTGGCCTCGAAGCGCCATAGCCAATGTCGACGAAGCGCGTTCGTAGGTCCACGGCTCATCGGTCGGTGTGAGCCATGTCCAGCCCCAACGCAGGGTGGCGACGTGGTAGAAGATGTACAGGATGGCGACGTAGCCGGTCAAGCGTTGGAGGGAGTATCGCCAGTTGTCCTGGTAGGCGTAGTGCTTGACATTTGGCGAGCCGCTGGTGGCGTAGTAGACGCCGAGGATCGCGTGGAATGCAATGCTGACCCAGAGGGCGATCTCGATGAGGATCAGGAAAGGCATGTTGTTGATGAAGCCGACTTCGTGCTGGAACGTGCCGACGCGCATCGCGGTGGACTGGCCAACCTGTTCGATGACACTCGGCGGGAGCCCCTCGGCGCCTCTGCTGTTGATCATGCCCCATGCGATGGTCGAGTTGGTCAGCAGGTGGTTGACCAGAAACAGGCCGATCGGGACGATGCCCGAGAGCGAATGCAGCCGGCGGAGCAGGAAATGATGCCGTTTGAAAAACCCCGGTTCGGTGCCCACGACGGAGTCCTTTCCATGAGTTGGTGCGATATCTCCGCTTGATGTATACGGTCAATCACGTCTTGGAATCAACACAGAAATGTATTCTATGGTTTCGGCGATTCGGGAGCCTGAGCGGGAGCATTGGGTCCGGGCGTGCCGTCGGGGTTGATCTTGCCCTCGGCGATGGCCTGCTGGACGGCTCCGGTGGTCTCAACGAAGATGGCGCGGAGCTCGCGGAGGGTCTCGCTGAGTTCCTTGTCCTCCTCGTCGGAGAGGTTGCCCTTGGTTTTTTCCTCGAGCACGCCGAGGATGTCGATGTGGGTCTTGGCCATATCGGGGGCGAGGATGCGCTGCTGGCTCTGGGGCTCGGGGATGATGCCGAGGTACATGGCCGCCTGCGACGCCATGAGCCGGACGACATCGGAGAAGGTGATGGGTTTGGCCGCCTTTTCCGCCTTGGCCTTGGCGGCCTCGGCCTGCTGGCTGGCCAGCTTCTCCTTCTCACGCTGGGCCTCGTTTTTCCAGTCTTCGTCGATGATCAGCTTGGGTTTCTCGTCGCTCATGGCCGTATGCCCTCCCGTGCTATAGAGTAGGCTTCGCATTGGGTGGTCCGGGGATTCCGGGGAAACCGAGCCAAGATCGTGAAAAGGATGCCCATGGATCAGTCGCCACGCACACGCATCGGGGTTCTGATGGCCGGGTGCCTGGCTGGCCTTGTGATCGGGTGCTCATCTGGCCCGAAAAACACGGTCCGGCTGACCCAGTTTTCCAATGGGACCCAACCGGACCCGGATGCCCCCCCCGTCGTCTACACCCCGCTGCTGCCCGCCCGAGACATGCCTGAAACACTCACGATTGAGCCGTTGTCGACAACGGAGCGGCCCGGAACACCTGAATCCGATGGAAATGGCCACGAATCTGTGTCCACCCGCTTCGAACCCGTGGTCTATGACGCCAAGATCGGCGACATCAATGGGAAACCGATCATCGCCAGCGAGTTTCTGGCGGACCTGATGCCCAGGCTCGAGGCCGATGCCCGGATTCTCGGCGAGGCCGGCCGGGAGCAGTGGCGTGCCAAGGCGGGCCCCA
>DRKT01000249.1 GCA_011053195.1 Phycisphaerales bacterium
CACTTCCAGACAAACGACTGTGCCTGATCCATCATCGTTGGCGCCCGGGGCTGCACGCTCAGCATCCATCGCATCGCTAGCTCGCGAATCATAATGACCGATGACGTAATACAGCCTACCGGAGGCCTCGGGCATCGACCCCGGAATCGTGCACACCACGTTGACGACATCGACAGCACGATCAATCCGCCGACCATCCGCTTCGATATGGTGCGCTTCAAGGGCAACCGTCACATCATCCCGCCCCGCCTCTCCGGCCATCGACTCGAACTCGGACTTGAGCCAGCGCCGGGCCGCGCCGATGCCTGAATCGTCGGATTCCGTGTCGGAGAGCGTGTGCCGGGTGTGGAAGCCCACAAGGTGCTCGATCTCATCGCGCACGCGATCGGCATCGATCACGGCTGTCACCCGCCCCACTATCTCGGCCGGGAGAGGATCGGGCTGGGTGAGAGTCCCGAACGCGACGAAAACGCCTGCCATGAGATTCATCATGCCCCGAGTGTACCGCGCGAACCCATTCCTACACTCCCCCATGAAACAGCACCCAGGTCAGATCCTCCGCGATTCCATGGACCGAGGCCCGGTGGCGGCTCCGGGAGCCTTCAACGGCCTTGTCGCTCGCGCCGTTGCCCAAGCCGGTTTCAAGGCCTGCTACCTCTCGGGCGGGGCGATATCGGCAGCGGCCGGGGTTCCGGATGTCGGCATCCTCAGTCTGGATCGCTTCGTCATGGCCCTGCGAGAAGTCGTGCTCGGCTCGGGCCTGCCGGTGATCGCCGACGCCGACACCGGGTTCGGCGAGGAAGAGATGGTCCGCCGGACCGTCATCGAGTACAACGCCGCCGGCGCCGCCGGGCTTCACATCGAGGATCAGGTCTTTCCCAAACGTTGCGGCCACCTCGCCGGAAAACAACTCATCCCCGTCGAACAAGCCCTCGGGCGCCTCGCCTGGGCGGTTGAAGCAGCACAGGACTGTTCGGACGGCCGGTTCATCGTGTGCGCCCGGACGGATGCCCGATCGGTCGAAGGACTGAATGGAACGATCGAGCGAGCCCATGCCTATGCCGAGGCCGGTGCCGCGATGATCTTCCCGGAAGGGCTCGAATCCGAAGAGGAGTTCGCAACGGTCGCCCAGAAACTCGGCTCGTTGTGCTCCAATCCTCCATACCTCCTTGCCAACATGACCGAGTTCGGCAAAACCCCCATCATCCCCTTCAAACGCTTCGGAGAACTCGGCTACCACATCGTGATCTTCCCCGTCTCGACCCTCCGAACAGCCATGGGCGCCATCACCGCCATGCTGACCAATCTCAAGGCCTCGGGCTCCGTGAGCCATTCGCTCGAATCCATGCAGTCTCGCGCCGATCTCTATGCCATGCTCGGGTATGAACCACAGGGCGGGGGGTGGAAATACCCGACCGGATAACGCCGCCGGGGACCGCGGGAATCTGCGAAATCGGAGCCCGATCGGCATAGAGTTCCGGTGATTCTGTCCGACCCCGGGGCGGGCAACTCGTTTCAACCACAAGAACGGAGATGGACCATGACCGCAACCAAACCCACCGGCCTCGAAGGCGTCGTCGCGGGCGATACCGCGATCTGTTCCGTCGAGCAGGGCGCCCTGATCTACCGTGGCTACGAGATCCAGGACCTTGCTGCCAATGCAACCTTCGAAGAAGTCGCCTACCTCCTGATCTGTGGCGAAAAACCAACACCCGAGCAGACCCGCTTCTTCAAGGATGAACTCGTCGCCAACCGCGCCCTCTCGCCTCAGGCCATCGAAGTCCTCAAGCTCTGTGGCCCGCTGCTCGAACAAGGCTCGGCGGTCCCGATGGATGTCGTACGCACCGTGCTCTCCGTGCTGGGCAACGGCGACCCGGACGCCCAGGACAATTCGCACGAGGCCGAGCTGCGCAAGGCCAAACGCATCGTCGCCAAGATCCCGACCATCATCGGCCATATGCAGAACATCATCGACGGCCGGGACATCATCGCCCCCGACACTGGCGGCGACGCCAACCTCTCTCACGCCGCCAATCTCCTCTACATGATGACCGGGCAGCGCCCGACGCCCGAGGCCGAGAAGGTCATGGATGTCTCGCTCATCCTCTACGCCGAGCACGACTACAACGCCTCAACCTTCACGAGCCGGGTCATCGCAGGCACGCTAAGCGACATGCACGGCGCGATGACCGGGGCGGTCGCCGCACTCAAGGGCCCGCTCCACGGCGGCGCGAACGAGGCGGCCATGGTCATGCTCAAAGAGATCATGGAACACGTCGAGGCCGGCGGCACCGTCGAAGACTGGATGCACAAAGCCTTCGAATCCAAACGCAAGCTCATGGGCTTCGGTCACCGCGTCTACAAAAACGGCGACCACCGTGCCCCGATCCTCCACGCTCTCGGCCGGAAGGTCGCCGAGCAGAAGGGCGGCGAGTACCTCAAACTCTTCGAGATCGGCGAAAAGGTCCAGCACATCATGGAGACCGAGAAGCACATCTACCCCAACGTCGATTTCCCCTGCGGCATGACGTACTACACCATGGGCATCCCCGTGCCTCAGTACACACCGATCTTCGTCGCAAGTCGGGTCACAGGCTGGGCCGCGCACATCATGGAACAGCACGCCAACAACAGGCTCATCCGCCCGATTGCGTCCTACACCGGGCCGGCGGTCAGGCCTTGGAACAGTTGAGTATGTCCTGATAGATTGCATCAACCTCCCGGACATGCTCCGGATAGGTGGTCAGCGTGCTCACCTCGTGGATCTGCCTCGCGGTTGGGATTTCAATCGCGCCCGTGGCAAACTGCGTGATCCGCTCGGCCAACTCGTCCGGGCACCCGCCGGCAAAGAACACACCGTTGCCCGGCGGATCGGTATCGATCGGCTTGATCGTGTCGGCGGCACCGCCAAGCCTCGCGGCAATAACCGGTTTGCCCGCGTGCAGATGTTCCCACATCACCAGTGGCGAGTTGTCAAACCAGATGTGCGGCAAGATGCCCACGTCATACTCTCCCCCGGCCGCGATCAGCTGGATCAGGTCATACCCGCCGAGAAAGTTGACCTCCGGGTATTTGGACATCCGGCGACGCATCGGCCAATCCCCGCCCGAGGCCCGGATCACAAACTGACACCGCCGACGAACGGCCGGCTCCAGACCCTCGATTGCCCGGAGCAGAACCTCCAGCCCTTTGTTCGGGCGGACCGTGCCGAAGAAACCGAAACGCAAAGGCCTCGTCGCACTTGCCGCCTCCCACGGCACACGATCATAAAAAGGCGAACGCCTCGCCCGGCGGTTGATCTGATCAAAGTGCGGCTGACCATATCGAACGACTTGAATCCTCTCGGCTTCGACACCCATCGCCTCGTGCAGTCTCGCATTGAACTCGCTCGGCGGTGTCACCCGATCCGCACGATTCAACGCCCCCACTCCGGCCAACCGACGCCGACCATATGAATTCAGCACGCGAAGATGAACATCTCGAGCTTGGACGCACCGTTCATTCTCATCAATGTGCAGCCTCACCGGCTTACGCGGCGTGCGATCACCCGGAGCAAACCCATGATCGACGGTGCCATCACCCACGCCCGAAACCGTGTGACCAAGCGCCAACTCCGGGTCGAGCCGAACGCGGCGGGTTGACGCCTCAGAGACTTCATTCGTTTCAATCGAGCGGACTCGCCGCATCAACCTTTTACTCTTGTGCTTAAAAAGTTCCGTTTGCTTCGGCCCGACGATGCGCTCGATGCTGCGTATCACGGCTCGCTTGAGCCTCTTGGTCGCGGGCCGGTCCGCCGAGAGACACCCCTCGCACCGCCGGCCGCCGTCATAATCAAGACACAACTCGTGCTCATCATGCAGCAAGTCGACCTGCGGGCAAAGATGCCAGTAGTTGTGCAGCGTCACCACAACACCCATACCCGCATCCTTGATGGCACCGATCAGATCCAGCCCCTGCCCTTCGAGCGAATGGCTGTGCACCAGATCCGCATTGTGCCGGCGCAGAAAGTCGACCACCAGCCTCGACTGTTTCGCAGAGGATGACTCCATCAACGGGTTGCGGAAGTTGGCAGCCGAGGGAGACAGGTTCGGGCTGTTGATCAGGTCGAAGCACTCGACACCGCGCCACGTCTCGGTTCGCACGATGCGCATCCCCGGCACCAACGAATACCGCATCCCACTCGAGAGATACACCACCCGATGCCCCATCAGTGCCAACCCGGCCGCGAGTTCCGAAGCGCTCAGGTTGTAGCCCGTTCCCTCAGCCGCCTGAAGCGAGAGACGCGCCCAACCCAAAATCGCCACAGTCCTCGGCTTCGCAGCCCGAGGCCAACCGTCCGGCGCTTTCTGATTCGACACAGACGTCAACGCTGACGCCCCGGAACCGACAACTCCGGACGAACCAACATCCCATGCACCAACGCCCGAACTCCGGTCCAAAGCCAGCGAAGGGCGAACCCGGCCTTGACCCGCAGCCCGTCCCGCTCAACGGTGCACCGAAGGATCGAATCGCGCCCGACATGCAGCGTCGGTGAACCACGCAACAGGGGAAAGTCGTTCGCACGATCAAAGACGACACATGCCCCCGGCGGAGATCGGAGCCACCGCCATTGCGCACGCAGCTTGTCCATCCGCTCGCGGCGGTACTCCACAACCTCGGACCGATTTGCCCCCCTCGTCGGCGACTCGCCGGCGTGCGCCGGAACGATGGTGCCTTCCCCGGCCACGACCGTCCAACTCGGTGCCTCTCGAGTCAAACGCCGCCGACGCAACGCACACTGCACCTCGCTGCGGAATCTCTCCGCGGTCAGAATCGAGTCGTGCGTCGGGCACAGCAGCAGCACATGACGATTCTTCGCTGTGGCATTGACCAGCGCATCCACAACATCCCGCTCATCCCGTGGACCAACGCCGAGCTTGCCACCCCGGCCCCGAATCGAATCCTCCAATGCGCGCAGAATCAGATCCGCCTCGCGCAGCCGACGATTCAGGATCGCCGATCTCGCCTCACGCATCAGCCCGACATACCAGCGCAGCGTCGCCCGACGCACCGCCCGCCTCTGCCCGGTTCGCCGGATCATCCAGGGCAGATTGCGATTGACATAATAATTCCGCTCCGGCGTCAGCTTGTGAATCCAAGGCGTGTGGTAGACCACCGCATCCAGAGCGCACACCACGCGCTGCCCCGTAGCCTTGAATCGCAGACACCAGTCCGCATCATCGCAATAGATGAAAAAACGATCGTCCCAGTACCCGACCGCCCCGACGCCGCTCCATCGCGCCAGCAGACTGCACGCACTGACGACATCAACCTCACGCACGCCCGAATACACGCGCCGACCGGTCGAATCGGTCGTCTCGTCGAGCCACTGCGCATGGGCTTTGGCAAGCGGATGCTCATCGGCCGGGTCCGGCCCCATCCTTCCGGTCGACGAATCGTAAAAAATCGTGCTCTCAATCGTGGTCCGACGGTCGTCCAGATCGACGGTCCGTGAACCGACCAATCCGATTGCCGGATCATCCCTGGCCGCTGCGAGCAGATGCGACAACGCCCCACCCGGCAGATCGATGTCATCATCCAGAAGCCAGACAAAGTCCGGCGCTGCGGGCTCGCCCGGTGCGCCGAAGTGATGTTCAACAAACATGAATCCCGTATTGAATCCGCCGCAGCCACCGAGGTTGTGGGTGTTGCGCACAATGGTCAGCGATGCCACACCGAGCGCGTTCTTTCGCGATTCCCGCTCCGTCGCGGTTTCAAACACGGGCTCGAGCGCCCGTTCGGCGTCGTTGGTCACCGTACGATCGGCCTGAAACCTCTCGCACAGATGATCGGCTGTGCCATCGGTCGAGGCGTTGTCGATCACCACAACGTGCAACTCGGCGCACGATCGCCGCTGAGGCCCCAACGCTTCGAGAACCCGCGCAACCATCTCGCGCCGATTCCACGTGACCACAATCGCCACAACCACCGGAAGCCGCGACACCGGCGATTCGACCTCGACAGGCTGGCGGATCAGCGGAGCGTGTTGGGTCTGGGTCTCTCGCACGGGGGCTCCGGGAGGCGGATCAGTTCTGACCGGCCTCGGCATGGCTCGGCGACTGTAGCGTTTGTTCGTACAACCTGACAACCTCCGCCGCGTGCTCCGCCAAAGTCGGCCCCGGACGAACACCGGCACGCAGCAACCCCACCAGCCCCGGCTCGGTGAGGAGTCGGCGGATCTGCCTGGCCGCATCATGCCGATCGTTACCGCGAAACAGCAGCCCGTTGACACCATCAACCACACGATCAGGGATACCCCCGAGATTCGCCCCGAGCACAGGCAGACCGAAGGACTGAAACTCCATCACGGTCTGTGGTCCATTGTCCCACCAGACCGAAGGCACCACGCCCACATCTCGACCGGAAAGCAGATCCGGGATGTCATCCGGTCGATACGCCCCGCCCAGTTCGAGACCACCAAGCCGCGGCCTGATCGCCTCGGCCCGCTCACGGATCGACGGACACCCCGGCCCATATGCTGCAAGATGCACACGCCCACGATGCGCCGGCTCAAGCAACCCAAGGGCATCAACCAGCATCGCCAACCCCTTGTAATAATTGTTGAACCCAAGAAAGACCAGGCGAAGCAACCCACCCTCTGATCCCCGACCCGGCTGGCCGGTCTTGAACCGCTCCGCCGATCGGCTCCCGATCGGCATCGTGATGACCTTCTCCGACGACACGCCCATCGAAACCGCAAGCCGGCGCACAAAATCAGACACCGCCAACACGCGATCGCACGACGACAGCGCCTCCACCATGACCTGCCGACGAATACCGAAACTGTTGCGAACGTCCCGTGCGGCATCACGCCCCGGCGGCTCATTCTCCAACGGCCTCCATAGCTTGTGCCCCCGACGCCAGAGCTCCGCTGTTTCCGGAGCCGGCGAACCATCGTCGGCAAACCGCTGAATCGGGGGCATCGCCGGCGGCGGGATCGATGGGCCCGCACCCTCAACCTCACCCGCTCGTCTTCGTCGCTCATGTTCAATATCAATGCCCGCCTCACACCCGATGCAGGCGCAGCCCCCCTGATAGTCAAAGCAAGGCTGCCGACGCCCACGCATCAGATACACCTGCGGGCAGAACGGATGGTGATTGTGCAAGCTCATCACGACCCGGCTGCCGACGCTCCGACACGCCCCGAGGCACGATCCAGCCAGCCCTTCGAGCGAGTGAACGTGAACAACATCCGCATTCCATGACCGGACCAGATCCGAGAGAACGGCGTCCAACGCCGCCGAGGTACCGTCTTGATCCGCCCGCGCAAAGTTCCACAGCGCCGGAGCGAGGCTGGGCGAGTTCACCACCTCCAAACGATCAATCCCCCGGTACGGCTCCATGGCCCTCCAGAAGGGTTCGAGGCCCGTCCCGGCCGGCTGATAGACCAATCCGCTGGAAAGAATGCCGACATGGTGCCCGAGGGCAGTGAGCTCGAGAGCGAGCTCACGAACGTAGCCCGCGATACCCCCGGCCTGCTCAGGCCCCATCTCGGGGGAAGCGCAATACACCATCAGCACCCGCACAGACCGAATCTCCGAAAAGACACTTTCGAACCCTGTTCGCCCGGACCTCGAACAGACGATACACTCTGCGCAGACGTGGAGAACCCAGACTCATGAGCAAAGCGTGGTTCGAATCCAAGCGTTTGGCCGTTGAAAAGCAGGTGGCCTACCTGTTCAAGCTCAGGCTGAGGGCCCTGAGTGTCTTGGTCGGTTTGGCATTTGCGGTCATCGGGATTGTCAGCGTGACGGCTGCCCCCGCGTGGCCCGTCATCGTCGGCGCGGTCGCCGTCGCTGCCGTGGCGGTCAACAGGGTGGCCTCATCACTCACGCGATCCGTTTGCATCGGTTGCGGCCACAATATCGGGTCCGAACCCGTCGGACAGTATGGCGTCGTCTGCCCGAAGTGCGGCACCATCAGCAAACCCGCCGGACTCACCGACCACACCGAACTGGCCAGCCATGACGACGAGGACGAGCCGGATTCAGAAACCGAATCCTGATCCGCTTCAGCTTTCGTTCTGCTCGGCGACAAACGCCTCCCACTGCTCTTTCGTCACCTCTTCAACCTCGGCATCCTCGATGATGGCATCAAGCGCCTTGTGCTCGAGGATCTGCTGGACGATCGTGCCGATCTGCTTGCTCTGGACAAGCTGCTGACGCAGGGCCTCGGGACGCTCGCCCCGGCGGGCCGCCATCTGGGCGATCGCACCATCGACCTCGGCCTGCTGGATCTGCACACCACGATCATTGGCGATCTTCTGGAGGATGAAGAACAGCTTGGTCTCCTGCTGCGCCTCGGCAGCGGATGCCGCCCGGAGCTTGGCGATGTTCTGCTCGATATCGACCGGGTTGACCCCCCGGTAGAGCAGTTCTGCTCTCTTGCGCTCGAGCATGCGCGCCGTCTGTGATGCGGTCAAACGCTGCGGGAGGTCGATGTCGATCGTCTTGAGCAGGTGCGAAGCAACCTGCTGACGCAGGAGCGACTGCTGCTCGACAGCGGCCCGCTGCTCGAGTCGGCTGCGAAGCGCATCCTTGATCTGATCGACCGAATCCATCCCAAGCTGCTTGAGCACATCATCCATCTTGGCCGGCACGATCCGGTCGACCCGCTCGACCTCGAAGGTAATATCGAGATCCGCATCGCGCACGGCCTCGACCTCGTGATGCTCAGGCCCCTTGGTCTTGACGGTCACCGTGTCGCCGGCCTTGGGTGAACCGACCTGTTTCTTGAAGTCAGGAACCAGCACGCCGAGGATCATCCCCTCCTCACCAGTCGGGATCTGCACGACCGCACCTTCGATATCATGGATCACGGTGTCGCCCGTTTTCATCACCCCATGGCCCGAGATGTAATCCCCGGCCTCGGCGACTTCGCGCTCGACCAGCTCGCCCTCGGCAAGACACAGCTTCTCGATCTCATCGTCGATCTGCTCATCCGTCACCTCGTGGATCGGCTTCTTGAGCTTCAGGTCACTCAGATCGGGCGACTCGATATCCGGCATCACCTCGACGCTCATCTCAAACTTCAGAGGCTGACCCTCGACAAGCTCCACGGACGACAGCGTCGGGGACGTGGGCTCGCCAAGGACCGTCAAACCGGCGTCTTCGATCGACTCCGAGTACGCGGTGGACACGAGCTGGTTCTTGGTCTCGCTCCTGACCGATTCGCCGAAGCGTTTTCTGAGCAGGCTCTTCGGGGCCCGCCCCTTGCGGAATCCGGGGAGCTGGGCCTCCATCAGCAGCGCATCGAACGACTCATTGAGTCGATCGTTGACGACATCCGCCGGCACCTCGATCTGGAGCCTCTTCAGGCAGGGGCCCGCGTCGGAGATGGAGTATGTGCTGATTCGCTGCTGGGTGGACTCGGCCATTGGGGTCTTCTCGCTATCGAAACTGGACGGACATCTCAAGGGTCTGCACGATCCGGCTTCGGCCGAACCGCCTGAAAGTCTGGTCCGAAGTGTAGAACCCTGCTTCCCCGGGACCACCCGCATCCGCCCAACAGTTGACCTCAGGCCATCGGGGGTCCATCATCGCTCAGCCGGCCGGAGTGGCGGAATGGCAGACGCGGTGGATTCAAAATCCACTTCTGGAAACAGAGTGGGGGTTCAAGTCCCCCCTCCGGCATTGACCCGGCGTCGGAGCGAAATTGTTCGGACCCACCGGATCGGACGCCGGGACAACCCCGGGAGCCCTGCCGACGCGACCAACGGATCGAAGACCACACCTCAAGCCCGGAGAGGAAAACCCATGCCCCGGTTCGGAAAGCGGCTCACAACGGCTCTGATCTCCGGTCTGGTTCTGGCTTCGATCGGTCTGGTTCGTCCCGATACCACCGGCCCCACCTACACCGGCGTTTCGAGACCGTCTCAGGTGCGAGAGCTCGCCTTTGCGGTGCGGGGCAAGATCTCGGACGTGCTGGTCGAGCCCGGCGACCGGGTCGAGCCCGGGACGGAACTGATCCGGCTCGACAGCGCGGTCCAGCAGGCGATGCTGGATCTGGCCAAGGTCCAGGCCGCCGACGACACCCGGCTCCAACTCGCCCAGATCGGTCTCGATTTCCAGCAGAAAGAACTCGAGATCGTCGAGCAGGCCAGAGCCGACGGCGGCGCCAACGAGCAGGATGTCCGCCAGGCCCGATTCAATGTCGATCGCGCCCGGGTTGAACTCAAGGCCGCCGAGATCGAAGGCGAGCAGCGCCGCCTGACCGTCGACCGGGAGCAGGCCCGGCTTGATCAGATGCGGATTCTCTCACCGATTGCCGGCGATGTGATCAAAGTCTCCAGACATGCGGGCGAGACCGTGGACGAGCTGACTTCGGTGGTCACCATCGTGCAGATCGACCCGCTCCAAATCGACGTGAGCGTGCCCGTGCCTGTTTCGAGACACATTGCTGTGGGTGATCCGGCCAGCGTCCAGTGGCAGGATATCGAGACCGGAAGCCCGGCCGAAGGCAAGGTCATTTTCGTCTCCAGCGCCGGCGAGGCCAGCGTCCGCGAGGTGCTGATTCGGATCGAGGTCCCGAATCCGGAACTCCTGCCCAGCGGCATGCACGCCCGGATTTCGTTCCAGAGCGAAGAAGACACCGGGATTCAACCCGACTGACCGACGCGGGATGGATACGCTTCCCTCCCGGAATACCAGTCCCGGGTGGCGCCGGCAGCAGTCCGACGCACCGCATACCAGTCTTTGAAGGAAAGGCAGATTCACCATGGCCGACGAACAGCAGCAGCAACAGGTCCAACTCCGTATCGACGAATCCAAGATGGTCACGACCTATGCGAACACAATCCGCACATCGACCACGACCGATGAAGTCGTGCTCGATTTCGGGATGAACCTCCCCACCGCCGGCCCGGATGGCCAGCCGGCGCTGCTCTTTTCGGTCGGGAGCCGGGTCGTGATGAACTGGTCCGGCGCCAAGCGTCTGGCGATCACGCTGGGCCAGGTGATCCGACAGTACGAGGAACGCAACGGCGAGATCGTCATCCAGCGTGGTCCGGAGGGCGGCGCGGATGCGGGCACCACGCCGCACCTGGCCGACTGATCTCACCCGTGCGGACACCATGAATGCCGAGCGAGCAGACCAGCCAAAGCGAGATCTCTGAGCATGCATCGCGAGCAGGCACTGATACCGGGCAGGCCTCGGCCGACCGAAGCGGTGAGCTGCGCGCCTTTCTCGGATCGCTCCTTGCATTCCAGTGCCGACTGACCGGTGCCACGGCCGGCGCGGTCTACCTGCGGGCCGGCCAATCCCGCACCGGCGGGCTCTTCGTCGCCTACCACGAGAACGACGACGCATTCGATGAATCGACCGTGCGCAAGCTCGAATCCATCGGCGCTCGGGCCTCCGAATCTGGATCGGGTTCGCTCAGCGAGCCCATCACACTCACCGGCGCGCACGATCTCTATGCCGCCGGGGCAACACATACCGCGCTGGCTGCACCCCTGTGCGCCGACGGCAAGCCCGAGGGCGCCTCGATCGTGCTCGTTCCGCGGGCGCAATCCGGTGACGAAGCGGCCAATCTCGAACGGCTGGCGCTCAGCTCGGCGCGCTTCGAGTCCTACCTGTGGCGGCAATCGTTTCTGGTCGAGGCTGAGCACAAGGTCAAACTCAGGGAAACGCTCGAACTGCTTGATCGCGCCCAGCGTGGATCAACCGCGCGGGCGATGGCATCGCTGCTGTGCGATGAGCTCCGACGTCGGTTCGGATGCACGCGGGTATCAATCGGGCTGATCCGGCGGGACCATCTGCGCGTGCTGGCGGTCAGTGGATCGGACGAGCTGGATCGGCACGCCCCGGCGGTCGAGGCGCTCGAGGCAACCATGGAAGAGACGGCCCTCCAGGATGCCGAGGTCCTCTACCCCCCGACCGAGGCGATGGAACGCAACCCGGCTCTTCGGCGCGTCACGCATGAGCACGCCCGGCTGAGCGAGGCCTTCGGTCCGAGTTCAATTGTCAGCCTGCCTCTGAGGATTGATACGGATCTGGTGGGTGTGATCGTCCTCGAGCGTGATGCTTCCGACCCGTTCCCAGAGGCGGTGCTGCCGCTGTTTCGGCTCGTCGCCGAGTTCATCGGTCCCGCGATCTACACGCGCCGGCTCGCGGATCGGCGCACACCCGAGGTCTTCCGGGACGACCTGCTCGATCTCGGCGCGGGCATCGTTGGCCCGAGACACACTGCCAAGAAACTCGTCGCGCTGGTGGCAATCGTGGCGTTGGTCGGCCTGACAATCATCCCGATCCCGGCGCACGTCGGTGGTTCGATGGAACTCAGCGCCGAGACGAGCCGGGCCGTCGTGCCCCCGTTTGCCGGGTTTCTAGAGAGTTTCAACGCCAGGCCGGGAGATGAGGTCCATGCCGGCCAAGTCCTGGCGAGGATGGACACCTCCGAACTGACACTGAAACTGGCCGAACTGACCGAACGGTTGAAGACCTTGCAGACCCAGCGCGACAACGCGATGGCGGAGGGGAAATTGGCCGAGGCCCGTCAACACAAGGCCGAGATGGATGAGACACAGGCTTCGATTGATCTGATCCGCGAAAGGCTTCGACTCTCGGAATTGCGTTCCCCGATTGATGGTGTCGTCAGCCGGGGCGATCTTGAGAAATTGGTCGGCGCCCCGGTGGATGCCTCCAAAGCGCTGTTTGAAGTTGTCGGCGAAGGTGTGCGGGTGGTCATCGAGGTCGACGAACGCGATGCAGGGCGGGTGAAGCTCGGCCAGCGGGGTTGGATTGCCAGCCGCGCCAGACCCGGCGTGCACATCCCGATCACGGTATCTCGGATCAACCCGGTGGCTCAGCCCAAGGAGGGCGCCAATGTCTATCTCGTCGAGGCCGAGGTTGAAGATCCACCGGACTGGCTCCGACCCGGGATGACGGGCAGCGCCAGGCTGCGTGACGGCTGGAGCACGCCCATGTGGGAAATCGCCCGCCCATTGGTGGATGCGTTCCACATGTGGACGTGGTTGTAGTGGCAGGAAAGGTCTGAAGCCGTGGCGTTGTTTCTCCGCACTCCCGAGAGCACATTCAGCGACCTGTGGTATCGGATCGCCGACGCCAAGCCTCGCGTCAGTGTTCATGCCCGCTTTGTGCGCCAGCACAACGGCCCAACCGTCAGCTTTGTCGTCGACGACCCTGCCGGAGGGCACTTCTATCGGCTCAGTGAATCTGCACGCTACTTCCTTGGCCTGCTTGACGGCTCCCGCACGGTCGATCAGGCTTGGGAGGCCTGCCTCGAACAGCTCGGCGATGAGGCGCCGACCCAGAAGGAATGCATCGAACTGCTGGCCCAGATGCAGCTTTTCGGCCTGCTCGCGGGTGACCAGCCCATCGCGGCCGACATGGTTTCCGAACGCCACTCGATGATCCGAAAGCAGCGCCTCAAGCGGCGGACCGGGAACTGGATGTTCTTCAATATCCCGCTGATCAATCCCGAACCCGCGCTCGAAGCGCTCAAGCCCTACCTCAAGCCGATCTTTGGAGCACCGGGACTGATTCTCTGGCTCGTGACCGTGATTTCGGCGATCGCGGTCGTGCTGACGCATCTGGAGCGGGTGGGCAGCGCGCTCAACGGCATCCTCGATCCGACCAACCTCGTGTGGCTCGGTGTGCTCTTTCTGGTGATCCGCACCATTCACGAACTCGGGCACGCGGCGGCCTGCAAGGCCATGGGTGGGCGATGCACCGAGATCGGCGTCATGCTGATCGGCATGGTACTGCCCCTGCCCTACTGCGATGCGACGGATTCATGGCGTTTCTCTGAGACATGGAAACGCGTGGTCGTGGCGATGGCGGGGATGCTGGTCGAGACGTTCTTTGCTGGGCTTGCCACGTTTGTGTGGGTGCTGGCGGAACCCGGCCTGGCGCGCACACTGGCGTTCAACATCATGGTCATTTCAGGCGTGTCCACGATTTTCTTTAATGCCAATCCGCTGCTGCGCTACGACGGCTACTACATCCTGTCCGATCTCGTCGGTTCGCCGAACCTGGCGCAGCGGGCTCGGGCGTTGTGGGTGTACCTCATGCACTCCAGAGTCTTCGGTGTGGTGTCGGCGCGGGCCCCGTATGTGCGCGACCCGGCGGAGCTTCGCCTGCTGCTGATCTATCACGCGCTGGCGCTGCCATATCGCCTGCTGATCTCGTTTTCGATTCTGGTCTTGATCTCTCGGAAGTATCTTTCGCTGGGTCTGGTGCTGGCGCTGTTCTTCGCGGTGGTGTGGCTGGTATGGCCGATCGCCAAATCGGTGTGGTTTCTGCTGACATCGCCGACCCTGATGGGTCGCCGATCTCGTGCGATCGGCGCGACACTGGCAATGGTCGTCCCTCCTGTGGTGTTGCTCGGTGTGGTGCCTTTGCCCGCGTCGAGCACCTTGCCGGGTGTGGTTGAGCCGGATGGGATGGAGTTGCTGCGCGTGGAATCGCCGGGGTATGTGCGCTCGGTTCTGGTCGATGTTGGAACAGCGGTTCGGGCGGGTGACATCATCGCGGAGCTCGAGAATCCCTCGCTGGTGGCCGATGCGCGGGCAGCCGAGGCCCGCGTTCGGTATGCGCAGGCGGCACTCGATGAAGCCGGGACACTTGAAACGGCCTTTCGCCGGGTCGCCGAGGCAAGACTGGAGCGGGCGCAGGCGGAGTATGAGGACTATGCCCGCCGGATCGAGCAGTTGTCGGTCCGGGCGAATCGCTCAGGCACCTTTGCGGCTGTGCGTGGCAGCGGGCTTGATGTCGAGAGTCTGCCGGGGCGGTTTCTTGATCGGGGCGCGGTGGTCGGCGTGATTCTGACGCCGGGCGATGTCGTCGTCCGGACCGCGATCACGGACGCCAAGGCGGGCGACGTGCTCCCCGCTGTGCATGCGGGTTCGCCTCCGACGAGCATCCGCGTCCGAGGCAGCGCCGGGCACAAGATCCGCGGCACCATCGAACGCGTCTGGCCGGCCGGCACGCACGAACTGGAGTCGTACCAGTTTGCCTCGACGACCGGTGGTGAGCTGCTGATCGACCCCCGCCGGCAGGGGAAAACACTCGAATCCTTCACACTTGTAGACATCAAGCCTGAACAGACCGAAGGCATGCTTCCGGGGCGTCGCGCCCGGGTTCGGATTCGGCTCCAGCCCCGAGCCATGCTCCCAAGATACTGGCGCCGAATGCGTCAATTTCTCGAAGGGCGACGTCGATGATGTCCGCCGGTTCCGTGTCGCCCGGTCCGGCACGTCGGCTCTGGCCGGCGCTGTCTCACGCTCGGCATCGTCTCCCGCCGCCGCAGGGCTTGGATGCCTTCGGCTCGTGGCTTGAGGGTCGGGTTGTTCGTCGCGCCATCAGGGCCGATCGCACCCAGCGGGCCGAGCACATACTCGAGCTTTCCGAGCTGATGCAGTCGTTCAGCGAAGCAGCGCTCGACGAAAGGATCGAGGGCATCCGGAACGATGTTCGTCTCGATCCGACATCTCGGGAAACGGTCGACCGCGCCTTTGCGATCATCCGCGAGGTGATCCGCCGGACGCTGGGGCTGGGTCTGTATCCGGAGCAGATCATCGGCGGGCTGATCATGGCCGAGGGCGCCGGGGCGGAAATGGCGACCGGCGAAGGCAAAACCGTGACGGCGATTCTCCCCGCGGCCCTGCTCGGATGGACGGGTCGCGGCGTGCACATCCTGACTGTGAATGACTATCTCGCCAACCGAGATGCAGAAATCACCCTGCCCGCATACCGTCGGCTTGGCCTGCATGTCGGGGTCATCACCGAATCCACACCCAACGCACAAAGGCGTCAGGCATACGACGCGGACCTGACCTATGCCGCGGACAAGCAGGTTATTTTCGATTTTCTGCGCGACAGCCTGCTCCAGCCTGGGGTTCCATCACTCTCTGGTGTGCTTCTTCGCGAGCTTTCCGGCGAGGGAGTCGAGCCTTGGACCGAGCGGATTGTCCACCGCGGCTTTCACGCTGCGATCGTGGATGAGGCGGACAGTGTGCTCATTGACGAGGCCGCGACACCCGCGATCATCGCAGCCGAGGAACTCGGTGAGGGCAGCGGCGAAGACCCGACTGGTACACATCACAAAGTGGCGGCTTCCATCGCAGCAAAGTTGGAAGTCGATCGGCATTACAAGGTTGATGCCAAGCTCCGCCATGTCGAACTGACGCCCGAGGGCCGAGCGTGCCTTGCCGAGTTGACCGGCGAGATGCCCGCCTTCTGGCGCGGGCCCAGACGACGTGAGGAGATCGTGCGCACGGCCCTGATCGCCAAGGAGATTCAGGTCCTCGGGGATGACTACATCGTGCGCGATGGCAAGGTCGAAATCATCGATCGATCCACCGGCCGGGTGCTTGAAGGCAGACAGTGGCAGATGGGGCTGCACCAGGCCGTCGAGGCCAAGGAAGGCCTCGAACCAACCAAGGCTCGGCGCACCTCGACGCGCATCAGCTACGCCCGATTCTTTCAGCAGTACCAACACCTGTGCGGGATGAGCGGCACACTGCACGAAGTGGCGGATGAGCTATGGAGCACGTATCGGCTGGCGGTGGTCCGCGTGCCGACACACCGGCCCGTCATCCGCAAGGAACTGCCTGATGTCGTGTGCCCGGATGAAGGAGCCAAGCTCCAGGCTGTGGTTGATCGGGTGTGCGAGATCCACAGCACCGGACAACCCGTGCTGGTCGGAACGCGCAGTGTGCTGACCTCGGAAACACTCGGCTCGTTGCTTGCCCAGCGTGGTGTCGAGTGTCAGATCCTCAACGCCGAGCGGGAGGAACAAGAGGCATCCATTGTTGCTCGTGCCGGCCAGCGCGGGGCGGTGACCGTCGCCACCAACATGGCCGGGCGGGGAACCGACATCAAACTCGATCAGGAATCAAAGGCGCTCGGTGGCCTGGTTGTCATCGGGACCGAACGTCACACCGAGCGGCGGGTCGATCGCCAGCTTTTCGGTCGATCCGGTCGACAGGGTGATCCCGGTCTAGCACAGATGTATGTGTGCTGCGAAGACCAGCTCATCCTGTCCTCAGGATTGCCCCCCCTCATCTGGCTGGCCAAGAAGACACATTTTGGCCCATTCGCGTCGTTACTCTGGAAGCAAGCCCAGTGGCTGGCCTCGAAAAGGGCCGTTTCCCACCGGATCACGACGGCCAGAGCGGATTCCTGGCACGAAATGGCGATGAATACCGCCAAATCTTGATATCCGTGTCGCTTGCTTTGTGATAGACTCCTGAATCAGGGCTCGGGCCCCTCGTGCACCGACCCGACCGTTTGATGAAAGGGGCAGACC
>DRKT01000250.1 GCA_011053195.1 Phycisphaerales bacterium
CGCCCGCCTGCTGCATCGCCACCGCATCCGCCACGATCTGCTGCGCCTCATCCGCCTGCCGACCGGCCGAGCCGTAGCCGCCCGCAAGCGCCGCCCGCGAAGGCTTGGCGCCGACATGCGCACACACCGGCACACCCACCCGGGTCAACCGCTCGACCAGCCCGGCGTAGCTTTCGTCAACCTCCAGCTTCACACAATCCGCCAAACCATCGACCAGAAAGCGACCCGCATTGGTCAGGGCCGATTCTTCACTTGCCTGATAACTCATGAATGGCATATCCGCCATCACCAGCGCTTTCGGAGCCCCGCGTTTGACGGCTGCCGTCAGGGCGATTGAAATATCCAGCGGCATGTCGATGGTGCGATCAAATCCGAGAATCACCTCCGCAGCCGAATCTCCCACCAAAAGAACAGGCACACCGGCTCGCTCGAGCCACTTCGCCGTCGTCGCGTCGTAGCACGTCAGACAGGCGAAGGGCTCGCCGAGCTCGGCCAACCGCCGAAGCGTGCGGATCGTCACCCGCTTGGTCAACGCCTCGCCCAGCGTTGCCTTTGATTCAGGGTCACCCCGAGACCCGGAAGAGCCCGTCGATTCACGCCGATGTGCCGAGACCATACCCATGCGGATATGATAGGGACTGTGCGAAATCGACGCCTGACATCCGAAATCATGGACGATCCCGCCGTCGACCGCACCCAGCTCGATCACGCCCTCGGGTTCATCCGGGGCATCAACAAACGCCTCGGCGGCGTCAAAGCCCTCATCGAAAACCTCGAACGATGGTCCCCAGACTGGCCCAAAGACCGGCCCGTCTCGCTGCTGGACATCGGCACCGGCTCGGCGGATCTGCCCCTCGAAGCCCGAAGATGGGCCCAAACCCGCGGCTTCGACCTCCGCATCACCGGGCTCGACCTCCACGCCACCACGCTCGAGCTGGCCCGCGACCACATCGCCTCCGAGCCGGAGCTTGCCGAGGGCATCGAGCTCGTCCTCGGCGATGCACGCAGACTTACCGAAACTTTCGACCCCGGCAGCTTCGATTATGTCCACGCGGGCATGTTCCTGCACCACCTCAAGAAGGAAGTTCAAATCCTGACTGTGCTGCGCATGATGGACCGCATCGCCCGCCGCGGGATCATCTGGAACGACCTGATCCGCTCTCGTCGGGGCGCGGTCGTCATCAATCTCCTGACGCTCGGCCGAGACGAGATCATCCGCCACGATGCCCGCGTTTCAGTCGCAGCAGGGTTCACGAAATCCGAAGTTCTCGACTTTGCCAACCGCGTCGATCTCGACTACTGCCAATACCGTTGGTCACTCCTGGCCAATCGCTTCACACTCGCCGGCCAGCGCCCCGACGCCTGGGACCCCGAGTAATCCGATGCAACCCGGCACCGCACTCATCATCGGCGCCGGCCCGGCCGGATGCAGCGCCGCCATCCATCTTGCCAGATGTTCGTGGCAGGTCACGCTCATCGAGGCGAAAGCCTTTCCCCGCGTCAAAGTCTGTGGCGAGTTCATCAGCCCCGCCGCCACGGACGACCTCGAATTGCTGCTCGATCCGCCAGCATTGCGGAAAGCCGGCGCCAGGCAGGTGGATCAATTTGTCCTCAAGTATGGAGCGCACACAACGGCCTGGCCGATGCCCTCACCCGCATGGGCGCTCAGCCGAGCCTCGCTAGATACCTTGCTCGTCGAACACGCCGGGCGCGCGGGGGTCACGGTCCTCCAGCCGAAGCGCGTCACTTCTGCCCACACCGACCCGGAATCCGCCGAGGTCGTTCTTGCCACCGGTGAGCACCTGCACGCCGATATCCTCATCCATGCCGACGGCTCGGGCCGGTTCGATGATGCCGGCCCGACCACGATGGCGCCGAACCTCATCGGCGCCAAATGCCACTATCAAACCACGGCCCGACCGATGGGCGTACGCATCCGATCTGCTCCCGGGATGTACGTCGGCACGATCAACGTAGAACACGGCTTGGCCACATGCGCCCTGTGCACCACCAAATCGCTCGCCCGCCGATTCGCCGGCGACTTCGATGCACTGCTTGGCTCAATCATGCCGGACTTCTGCCCCGATCTTCGTCAATCCCCCTGGCTGGCCACCGGCATCGCCCGGATGCCCTTCAGGCCTTCACCGAGTGCGCGTGCCTTCAGAATCGGCAATGCCGCCGGCGCGGTCGACCCGGTCGGTGGCGAGGGCATCGGGCTCGGGCTGTGGGCCGGCCGGACGCTCGCCGAGACGCTCGAATCCTGTGCTTCACTCGAAGAAACCAAGCGCCGGTTCGCAAGACTGTACCGACGCAGGCTGCGCTCTCGCCGCGTCGCGTGCCGGCTCGCCGCCGAAACGCTCATGCGTCCGGGACTCCTGAGAACACTCCGCCCCGCGCTGGCCGCCCCATCGCTCAGCATCGCGCCGTGGTACGCTCTAACGGGCAAGCCCATTCGGTCATCAAACCGAGGCACGTGAGAGCCGATGACGGTGATGCTCCAGGATCACCTCGTAGCCGGAGTCGTCCGCCGGCGGACCGTCACACCCAACCTCGTACGTCCCGCCGAGCAGCAGCGTATCCTCACGTGGAAAGATATATTTGAATCCATCATGGATCGCGTAGTCGATACTCCGACCCTCGATCTCCACCATCAGACCCCGCGCCGGAAAGACAGCAGCATCGCCAAACACCCCCCCGCTGGCCAAGCCAAGACAGTTGACCACAATCCGCTCATCAAGATCCGCGACGCTCCGAAGATCCGTGAATCTTCGCATCTCAAAAGCCGCACCGAGCCGCTGCACCTCGTCGTGCAGCCTCGGCAGGTACCGGGTTGTATCGACAAAGAGACTCCGGAACACCCGGCACGCCCCGAGGCCCGGCGGCATGGGATCACCTGCCCCCACCACGCTCGGCGGCCCGATCACCCCGGCCTCAAAGTATTCCGGGTGCACTTCGGCGCCGATCGGCTCGTACACATCAATCTCCCGCACGCCCCAGTCCGAGCCCAGAAGTTCACAAAATCGTGAATACGATTCTTTCAGAATACCGTTGAACCGATCTCTTGCTTCACCCGGCTCGGGAAAGTCGATCCCAAGCGGGAACCACAGCGCCCCGGCGATCGCGCTCGTCGTCTGCATCGCCAGAACCTCGGCATACACCCGCACCGAATGCCCCGCCCGGAGAAGCTCCAACGCGACCGAGAGCCCGGACACCCCGCCGCCGAGCACCGCCACCCGTTCCCCACCCGGCGGCCCGAGCATCGCCGACACCGCAGCCGCGCACCCGAGCGAGAGTGTCACCCCACTGCCCCCATGCCCGTAGTTGTGGATCACGCGAACATGGCCCAACTGTTCCGATTCCAGCCGAAGCCCGCCCCGGCGGCAGGGCCGAACGCCCCAGATAAAGCGAAGCACACGCTCCTGCGAAAGATCCGGCATCGGCAACTCAACGCCCATACGCCAGCGTAGGCATCCGGCTTCCCAGCGACCCCAACCCACCAGCCCCTACCATCGCCGATGCCCACCAAGGCCCAACGCGCCGATGCCATGCTCCTCCTCGTTGCCATCATCTGGGGCACCGGCTTCGTCGCGCAGCGGCAAGCCATGGAGCACATCGGACCGCTCCTCTTCACCGCCATCCGATTCACTATCGGCGCCATCGTCCTCATCCCCTTCCTCTCCGGCAAGAAATCAACCGGCAAGGAATGGCGTCCGGGCATCATCCTCGGCCTTGTCATGTTCGCCGCGGCCAGCCTCCAGCAGATCGGGCTGGTCACCACAACCGCAAGCCGCGCCGGCTTCATCACCGGGCTCTACGTCCTACTCGTCCCAATCGTCGGGCTTGTCTTCGGCCACCGATTCCATCGCGGGCATGTCGCCGGCGCCATCCTGGCCGCCATTGGGCTCTATCTGCTCAGCGGCGACCTCTCCGGTGAAACCCGAACAGGCGATGTCTTCGTCATGGGATGCGCCATCCTCTGGGCCGTCCACGTCTCGCTCGTCGGTCACCTCGCACCAAAGGCCGAACCCATCCGCCTTGCGCTCACCCAATTCGTCACCGTCGCCATCCTCGCCTCGATCGCCACGCCCTTTTTCGAAACCATCAGCATCGGCGCAGTCTGGGATGCCAAACTCGCAATCCTCTACTCGGGCATCCTCGCCATCGGCATCGCGTTCTCGCTCCAAGTCATCGCCCAGCGCGATGCGCCGCCCACGCATGCGGCGATCCTCATGAGTCTCGAAGCTCTCTTCGCCGCCATCACCGGCTGGCTCATGCTCAACGAACAACTCACTCCAAAAGAACTCACCGGCTGCGCCCTCATGCTCGCCGGTATGATCGCAAGCCAGCTCTGGACACGTAAAAAAACAAGAGAAGAACGCGCCATCGCCACCGACCCCGTCCGGTGATTTCCGATCTACAACGCCCCCACAGCCTCGAGGACCTCCGCCGCATGCCCCGGAACCTTCACCTTATCCCATCGCCGGGCCACCTTGCCACCCGGCGCGATCAGGTAGGTCGTCCGCTGGATGCCCATGTAGGTCCGGCCATACATCGACTTCTCGACCCACACGCCATACTTCTGACAGACCTTCGGATCGGGCTTGCCCGCATCGTTCACATGGTCATCCGCCAGCAGCGGAAAGTTCAACGACTCTTTCTCGGCAAACTTCTTCTTGCTTTTTGAGTCCAGAATACTGATTCCGAAAACAGTCACGCCCTTCTTCTTGAATGTGGTGTGCAGGTCACGAAACTGCTGCGCCTCGAGCGTGCAGCCGCTGGTCATGTCTTTCGGATAAAAGAAAAGCACCACCGGCCCATCCGTATAATCGCTCAAGCGGTGCCTGACGCCGTCCTGGTCGACGAGATTGAACGCGGGGGCTTTCTTTCCGGGGTCGATCAAGGGCATCCGGTTCCTTTCATCAAGAATTGTCCCGAGTGTACCCAACCAAACCACGGTTTTGGCCGATACACTCCGGCCCCATGCCCGAGCACGAACTCCAGCCCGTCGCCACCAGACCGAGCCGAAGCCAGATCCGCCAAATGCTCGCCAGCCTCCCGCACATCCGCACCGATCTGAATCGTGACGAGATCATACAGCGGGTCAAACGCCTCAGCAAACGCGGCAAACTCCCCGGTTTCGAGCCAAACCCATCCGATGGCTTCTTCGAGGCCATCGCCTTCGGCAACCCGTTCGACTACCGGCTCATCGCCAGCCACCACCCCGGGCAGATCCGATTCACCGCAAAGATCAAACCAAAGATGCCGACCATCTTCTGGATCGTCACCGCCCTGACCATCTGGCCCGGCGTGCTTTTCACCGACTCGCTGCTCAACACATGGTTCGGCTGGTACCCGAACGAAACATGGGTCACCTACGCATGGTACCTGCCCATGACCATCCTCCCGCTGCCCTGGCTCCACCGCTCGATCATGGCCAAGACACGAGCCGCCGCGCTTGTTCACGCCCACGAGCAGATCGCCACGATCGCCAAAGCCCTGGGCGGCTCGATCGAAGAATAGCTGCAAAAAAAATCACGGCCGAGCACGAATGCCCGGCCGTGATTGATTCAGAATATCGAATGCTATCTACTCGACGTCATGCCCTTCCACAACATCGGTGATCGGCGGCGCCTCGTGCGGCGGGTCCTCGCCGGCCGCCATCCGTTTGAAGTAGGAATGAAATGCCCTCATCGCCTGTGCACCGA
>DRKT01000251.1 GCA_011053195.1 Phycisphaerales bacterium
AACGAGTCCGATGTTCGGTCGTATTCAAAGCCCGGATTGGCAAGCATCGAGACGGCCCGTGCGGTGTCGTGTGAACCGATCAGATTCATCTGGGCAAGATCAGTCGCGGGGTGGTGTGTATACAGTGCGAGCAGATCGTTCCGAAACTGGTTGGATGTGTATGTCGGGTCACGTCCAAGCCAGGCCGTGACGGCGTACGCAAAGGGATAATTCATCTGCGCATCAAACGCCCGCCCTCCAAAGTAGGGCGAGCCATCGTGCCACAGTTCACCGATCAGCACCGCCTCGGGGTTGACTTTCCGAACATGCGCCCGCCATCGCGACCAGAAGTGCATCCCGATCTCATTGGCGACATCAAGCCGCCAGCCGTCGATGCCATCGGCGTGGTTTCCATCCCCATCCGGGTCCATCCACCGCGTGGTGATGTTGAAAATATGCTCCGCGACTGGTTCGGCGAGGTCGCCATCATCGGTGTGACGAAGCACCGGAAGTCGGCCGTTGCGCCCGCCCCAACTCCGCCAGCCAATGACCGGACTCGGCGAACGGGATTGGTCGAATATCAGCTCAAACCACGCCGAAAATGGGGATTCGTGGCCCCGCATTCTGGCGTCTGAAAATGCGGGGTGATCGATCCCGACATGGTTCCAAACGCCATCGAGTATGAGCCGCAAATCGTGTGTTCGAACCGCAGGGAGCAGCGTTTCGAGGAAGTACCTATCCGCCGGTGTCCATCCCCACGTCTCAGGATCCGCAGTAAAGGCTGGCGCCGGCCCTGGAACGGTCGGAGAACCGAGCATCGGGTCCACGTGCCGATGGTCGGCGGCATCGTACTTGTGCAGGCTGGTGCTCCTGAAAATCGGGCAAAGCCAGATGGCCGTCGCCCCCATGTCGACGATGTGGTCCAACCGGCGCACGACACCCTGAAGATCGCCGCCGTACCGACGCTCAAAGACCACATCACCCCACGGCGCCTCGGCCCGAGCGGGGTGGTCCGCGAAGAACACAGGATCGGCCCTTGCCCGGTTCCATGAGGATTCGATTTCATCCGGGCTCACCCGATCCCATGCGCTTGTCCAAGGCACCATCGTTCCGGCAAACCCCGGCGAATCGTTGCCGGGATTGGCGTTGTCGAATCGTTCGGGAAAGATGTTGTACCAGACCGCGCCGAGCGCCCATGCCGGGGTCTGGATCGCCTCGGGCGCCGGGACCTGTGCTATGGCCCACGGGTCGAACCACTCTGAAATCGGGGTATTTCCGCAAAGCAGGCGGACTCGGGTTCCACGCGGGATCTGAAGCCGACATTTGAGAGTCTTTCGGCTTTCATCCCTCACCAGTTTGACCCGCCCAATGCCCGAGCCGGATTCGACGACAAGACTCACCGGCCGAGCACGGACAACAGCGAGGTCGAGCAGTTGGGCTTCACCGTGAACCACGTGCACCACAACGTCCGACGGCTGTATACACACCGGCGTCGGCTGTATACAGGTGTATTCAGGAGCGATGTCCGAACGGCACCCGGAGCCGACCAGCATGGCCAGCACCAGAAAGATTGCATGAAATTTGAGCACACACTTGGTCAAGTCCGTAGTATAGATGCGGGCGGTGGGAGAGAGCCGCTCGGAAGGGGCCGAACATGCACAGGTCGCGTCGTTCACTGATTCCTGCGTTTACGTTGATCGAGCTGCTGGTCGTTATCGCCATCATCGCCCTGCTCATCGGGATTTTGCTCCCCGCGCTCGGCAAGGCGAGGCAGGCCGCCCGCAAGGCCAGCGATCTGTCCAATGTCCGGCAGATGGGGTTGGTCATGACGATGTACGCCAATGACTACCAGGACTGGTTCCCCGTGCTCGCGTTTCCAGATACCGCCAGATGCAAGAAGACCAACAGATCCGGCGCGTTGGTCCCGTATCCGTTCGCCTGTCAGCACCTCATGGGTGGCGTCGCGGGGCTGTTCAGTCACTTTCAGGTTGGCGATGGGGATATGAACAATCCCGAAGGGTGGTTCGACTTTACCAACTTTGGGAATCCAACCGAGGCACGTGACTGGAACGGCAACAAGACCCCGCTGCTTTCAACCTACATCGACTCCTATGGCGTGCTTGTTTCCCCTGCCGACAAAGAAGACGGCTACTACCAGCCGCCCGAAGATCCGGGCACGTACACGACCATCTCCAATGACATCCGCATCCCTGAAGAACCCGGCAACGCCTTTGACGTGATCTCGTACAACATCAGTTATCTTTATATCTCCGGTCTGCGGGCCTACGAGCCGCAAGTGCTCAAGCCCGCGCCGATCTGGGGCGGCGAGACCGCCGGGCCGGACGTCGGCACCGATGCGTGGTATGGTGCTGGGCAGGGGGCGCAGTCCAACTCGCTCGCCAGAAGCGCCGACACCGAGCCGGGGTTCTACGCCAAGATCGACGCCTTTGGCGAAGACGGCACAAACTTCGTGTTCAATGATGGTCACGGCTCGTTCCTGAGCAACCACCAGAACATCGGAGGCGAATCCGTTTCCATCCATGACCTCTTCTTCAGCAGCGAGTACAGCAACAACGCGCAGAGCGTGAACTCGATCGACCGAGATCGCTCGGTCGATCTCCAGACCATCGACTGATCGGCGGCTCGATCGCCGAGGGATTCCAAGCTACAGTCCGCACCGTGGGTACGTCATCTATGCCGACATCGACAGCGACCGGACCAACAAACGGTGCGAAACAGCCGATCTGGAAAAGACTGGTCTCGAGCCAGGAAACCGGACTCCTGCTCGTCATTCTCCTGATGGGTGCAATGCTTGCCATTTTCGGCGGCACGAAAACCACGCAATACCGCATCGAACTCGACCAGTCAACTGTTGTCAATGTGCTGGACAATTCCGGAACGCTCCATGACTTCGGCGCCATCCCGCTCCCGCAGGTCGAGGCTTACAGGGTTGAACACCCGAATGGGGATCGACAGATTTACGCTCGTGCCGACGGCTTCAGATACGACGCCTCGCAGAGCGTCATCTTCGGCGAACGCGAAGAGAACAGATTCCTTGATGATCAGAATCTGGTCAATGTCGCCAAGGATGCCAGTTTCATCGCGATCATGGCGGTCGGAATGACCGGTGTGATCATCCTTGCCGGCATCGACCTTTCTGTTGGTTCAATCTACGGACTGGCCGCGCTGATGGGCGCGATTGCATTGCACGCGCTGCCGGAAGATGCGGGGCTTGTGGTTTCGCTTGCTGTTGGGCTCGGTGTCTCGTGTCTGGTTGGATTGCTGTGCGGGTTTCTCAATGGCGTGATGATCGTTGGCCTGCGCGTCCACTCGTTTGTCATCACGCTCGGAACCATGGCCGCCTTCCGCGGTATCCTCTTTGTCAAAAGCCAGGGCCAATCCATCGGAGGCTTTCCAAAAAGCTACACCAGCGGCTTCTTCCGCAGCGAGATCGGGGGCACCCAACCCGTGCCCGTGCTGTTCATGCTTGCCGTCGTGGCCGTGGGCTACTTCCTGCTGGCCAAGACCGTGGTCGGGCGGCAGGTTTACGCGATCGGCGGCAACGAGACGGCGGCCCGATACGCCGGCGTCCCCGTCGGGCGCGTGAAAATCATCGTTTTCTCCATGCTCGGATTGCTCTGTGGTCTGAGTGCAGCAATCTATCTCGGCTACTACGGAGCCGCAGAGCCCAATGCCGGGCAGGCTTACGAACTCAAAGTCATCGCAGCCACGGTGATCGGTGGCGCCTCGCTCATGGGTGGTCGTGGCTCGGCCATCGGAGCGGTTCTCGGGGCGATCGTCATCCAACTCATCGACAATGGCATGATCATCCTCCGCATCGACCAGTCATACAATCAGATCGTGATGGGGTCCGCGATCATCGTCGCGGTTGTGGTCGATCAGGCCAAAGCAAGGCTGGCCCCGAAGGGCTAGCCAATTGAACCAAAGGTGGGAATACACATGAGCATTGCAACACGATTCGGTCTCGCGGCACTTGTCGGTGCGGTGGTGCTGGCCTCTGGATGCGGTCAGAACAGCGAGGGATCAGGTGACAACGCAGCGTCGAAAGGCTCAGATCCGTCCTCCTCGACGACTGACCGACCGAGCTACACCGTCGGCGTCATCGCCAAGGCGCAAGCAAACCCTGTCTTTCAGGCGGCAAGAACCGGCGCCTTCGATGCCGCCCGTGATCTGGGCGAACAGTATGGCATCGACATCGCCATCGAATGGCGCACGCCCAACACCGAAGATGCCCAGAAACAGGCCGAGTTCGTCGAACTGCTCACTTCGCAGGGCGTGGATGGCATTGCGATCAGTTGCTCCGACGCCAACCTGCTGACAAGCTCGATCGATTCCGCCGTCACCGCGGGGGTCGACGTCTGCACCTTCGATTCCGATGCACCGGAGAGCAAACGGTTCGCTTACTTCGGTGTCGATGATTTTCAGGCCGGCAAGAAAGTGATGGAGGAGCTTGCCGGTGTCATGGGCGAGCAGGGCGTCGTCGCGATCCTCAGCGGCAACCCGAACGCCGCCAACCTCTCCGCACGTGTCAACGGTGTCCGTGAACAGGCCAAGCAGTATCCTGATATCGAAGTCCGCGATGTCTACTACGAACCGCGCGAAACCGCAACGGATATGGCTGCCAAGATGCAGCAGGTCCAGACCAGCGAGCCGGACATCACCGGCTGGGCGCTCGTCGGCGGCTGGCCCCTCTACACCGACAACGCCCTCGATGGCATCTATGAGCACGCCAAGATCGTCTCCATGGACCCGCTCCCGCTCCCGCTCGAATATGTCCGCAAGGGACAGGTCCAGGTGCTCGTCGGTCAGCCCTATTACGACTGGGGCTACAAATCGGTCGAGATGATCATCAATCGACGCCACAACGGCGTCTCACCTGAGAACCCGATGGTCTACGCCGAGTTTGATGTCGTCACGCCGGAGAACGTCGATGACTTCGCAAAAAACTGGGACAAGTGGCTCGCCGGTAGCGAGGGTGGAAATTAAGGCTCTGAATACCATTATATTATGAAAGGATAACCGTGGGGCAACCCGCCGGGCATTCTGATCGGGTCCTTCTGGGCGTGCGAAACGTGTCCAAACGCTTCGGCTCGACCCAGGCGCTCAGCGACGTCTCCGTCGATTTCTTCTCGGGCGAGGTCCACGCGCTTATGGGCGAGAACGGCGCGGGCAAGAGCACGCTCGGCAAGGCCATTGCCGGCCTGCACAAACCGGACGCGGGCTCGATCACGATCGCCGGACGCACGCTCAAGCCGGGCTCACTCGAAGATGCCTATTCCGCGGGTGTTCGGATCGTGCATCAGGAACTGGAGCAGTGCCCGAATCTCAGCGTCGCCGAGAACCTTTGTCTGAGCGATGTTCCGACAAGGCAGTTTGGACTGGTCGATTTCCAGGCCATGACAGAGCAGGCCTCAACGCTCGTCCACCGCCTCGATCCGAGCATCGACGTCACTCGCCCGCTCGGCGAACTGAGCCCGGGCAGGCGACAGATCTGCCAGATCGCCTCGGCGCTCGAAGAGGGCGCCGGCGGCATCTCGTCGCCGAAGGTCATCGTCTTCGACGAACCCACAAGCTCGCTCTCGATCTCAGAGGCGGACCGACTGCTCGACATTATTCGAGAATTGGCACATTCCGGAATCACCATCATCTACGTCTCGCATCGGATGGGCGAGATCTTTGCCGTCTGCGACCGTGTCACCGTGCTCCGCGATGGACAGTTCGTTTCGACCAATGTCGTTTCCGAGATCGACGAGCCGACACTGGTCGAGCAGATGATCGGGCGACGACTCGGAGATGAAGATCCACAGCCGACGCATTCCCCCGGCGGCGAAGCGAGAGCGCTCGGCAAACTCGCAGACATCGACCCGGATCGCCCAACCGCCACTGGCAAGGTCATGCTCAGCGTCCATGAAATGTCCTCCCCCGGCAAACTTCACAACATCTCGTTCGAGGTTCGGTCCGGGGAAGTTCTCGGCATCGGCGGGCTTGTCGGCGCGGGTCGGAGTGAGCTGCTCTGCGCCATCTTCGGGCTCGATCCAAAAGCCTCGGCGACAATGACACTCGATGGACAGGAGATTCCCATCGGGAATATTCGGGCCTCGATTGCCGCCGGCATGGGCTTTGTACCCGAAGATCGCCGGCATGAAGGCCTCTTCTTCAATCTTGGCGTTGATGAAAACATCGTTCTGCCCGCAATGCCGCAGATGGCCAATTGGAAAGTCCCCTTCGGCCTGCGAAATGCTGCAGCGGAATGCAAGCTTGTCACCAATCGCCTCGAACGATTCCAGGTCAAGACCGCGAGTCTTACCTCCAAGCCGAGCGAACTCTCCGGCGGCAACCAGCAGAAACTCCTCATCGCCCGATGGATGGGTGAAAAAACCAAGGTCCTCCTCCTCGACGAGCCCACCCGCGGTATCGACGTTGGCACCAAGGCCGAGGTCTACCGCCTGATCCGCCAAGCCGCAGCACAGGGGCTTGCTGTTGTCTTTGTTTCGAGTGAAATGCCGGAATTGCTGGCCATCTCGGACCGCATCATGGTCCTCGCTGAGGGCGCTTGCACCGGCACACTCACCGGCGAAGACATGACCCAGCGAAATATCTTGACCCTGGCAACACGTGAGTAGGGGGATTCGGCGGTCGTCTCGCGCGGCTAGGAGCCCGCCGAACCCATCGCGCCGGACTGCATCACCAGAACCACGATCAGCGTTGCCACGATGGCCAGAACACCAACGCCACAGATCGCGATCACCCACGTCAGCAGCCGTGACATTTTCGCATTGGCCTCCTGGGTGCGTTCTTCTCGCTCCGCGTCGCGGATGCGGATATCGGTCAGCGTCTCGCCGAGGCGCTGGTTCGACTCGGTGATCTCATGGAACGAGATGGCCAGATTGTCCAGTGCCGCCTTGATGTCCCGCTGCCCCTCGGTGGCTGCGGTGATGAGTCCCTCGACCCGCCCGATCGCGTCGATCTGTGCTGTGAGGCTCTGCTGGGTGCTGGTATGACCGTCCCGGATCGCCGAGGCCAGATCGGTGACGGTCTTGCGCAGGTCTTCCTGACCGGCTGATATGTTCCCGATCGCCGCGAGTGCATCCGGGAGCTGCTCCGCGATCTCAAGCAGCCGGCGAGAGCGCTGGTCTTGCGTGTCCAGGTGCCGATCCACCTTCTCAGCCAGCGCGATCGATCGGTCGTAGCTGTCGCGCAGATCCTCAGCGACGACCTTGCGCACCTCCTCGACCTTGACCAGTTCGCTCTTGACAACCTCGACCGGCGGCTCATCCAGAGCATCATCATCGTGGGTCAGGTCGATCTGGACGGGTGAAGCATCGCCGCCCAGCACGCCGCGCCGACGCTGGGGCCGAGATTGATCGCCCGCATCGCCACCCGCCGAAACGCCGGCATCGGGTTTGACCTCGACATTCTGATCCCACTGAACGACGACGGTTTCCTCGGTCTGATCCTTCGGAGTCTTCGGCCCGCCGAACACTTTGGCGATCGCGGTGAGCATGCCCATGGTTTCTGCATCCTTTCAGGTCATGTGGCCCATCTGTGTCCTTCAGGGTACCGGATCAAAGCCGATTCGTCACAGCACAGATCAAGATTTTGGGCCCCGAAGCCTTGAGTCGGTCAGGCAGGCGGTGAACCGAACCGAAAGAACGCCAGCCCTGCGCCCCGATCCGTCATTCGGCCGATCTAGGGCAGCGCAACGACAATATCCTCGCCATCACGCCCGGTTGCTCTGACCTCCTGCCCATCGTCGAGCAGCAGGCGCACAACCACGGCTCGGTCCGGCCTTGGAAGGTCGCCTGTTTGCGATGCGGTGCGCACCACAACAGCATCCCCGGACTGCTCAGCGGTATACGCCGTGAGCAGGAACTCGCCGTTCTGGTAGCCGAAGCCCTCGCCCGCATCCTCATAGAGTGTGCCCGAGGCATGGCCGGTATCGTCGAGGCTGACGATCAGCGTGAGCGGGTCCAGCGGCTTCTCATCCGCGTACTGCATGATCGGTCCTGCCGGGATGATCGATCCGCCGCGAACGAGAAAATCCGGGATATCCGGGTTGTTGCTGCCCCGGAGCGCGAGCCGGCGCCAGATCCCCCTCGGCATCGCCGGAACGCGATCGCGGTTGGGCGTCACGTCGGGAACAACGAGCAGACTCGAACCGATCATGAAGATGTCGTCTTCCGTGCGCAGCGCCGGGTCAGTCGGGTCGGCGAAAAATGCCGGCTGGACGATCGGCATCCCGGTCGTGCTCGCGTCGTGAAAGAGTGTGTAGTAGTACGGCAAAAGCATGTAGCGATTCTCAAGCGCCTGCCGGCAGGTGATCTCGACCTCCGGCCCGAAGGCCCAGGGCTCTTTGTCACGGTTGCCGACAGCGGTATGCCCGCGGGCAAATGGGAACATCACACCGAAGCCGAACCACCGGGCAAACTGTTCCGGGTCGCCATCGCCGATGAAGCCCCCGATGTCGGGTCCATAAAACGGGAAGGCGCTCAGGTTCATGTTGAGGACCATCGGGATGCAGGTTTCCAGATCCCACCAGTCCGCGGAGTTGTCACCGGACCAGCCGGCGCCGTACCGCTGCCCGCCGAGATAGGTCGCCCGGCTGAGGACAAACGGTCGTTTGTCAGGGTTGGCCTCGAGCACACCGGCTCGGGTGCCCTTGACCATGAGCATGCCATAGACATTGTGGAACCGCGCGTGCGGACCGCCGCCGCCCATTGCTGGATCGCCACGGTGGATGTTGTCCTCGGGCATGGTTTTCGAGGCGACATTGAAGATCGCCGGCTCGTTCATATCGTTCCAGACGCCGGTGATTCCATTGGCCATGAAGTCACCATAGAGCCCGGCCCACCAGTCGCGTGTGTCGGGGGCGGTGAAGTCAGGAAAGACGCACCAGCCCGGCCAGACCTCGCCCTTGTAGACACTTCCATCGGCGCGCTTGACGGCGTGGTCGCCCGCCATGAGTTCTTCGTACACGCTGTAGCCTTCGGGCGGGAAGCGGTCCGTCTCGGCCCCAACGCCGGGGTCGATCATCCAGACATTGTGGAAGTTGCGTTCATTCAGCAGGTAGTCGTTGAGTCCCTTCGGATCGGGAAAGAGATCATGGTCGAAGCGGAAGATGCGATACTCATCCATGTAATGGATGTCCATCCAGATCACATCGGCCGGCATTTTCTTGGCGCGGAAGGTGTCCGCAATCTCGCGCACACGCGCGTCCGGGTAGTAGCTGTAGCGGCACTGGTGGTATCCGATCGCCCACTTCGGCGGCATGGCGATCTTGCCTGTCAGTTCCGCCAACTCCATCACCACTTCCTGTGGCGTATCGCGGTCAATCACCACAACCGGAAAAGCGGGGCCGTCGGAGATGAACGAAATGCCGTCGGTGAGGTCGATCTTGGTTTTCCAGGTTGTGTCGGCGATCACACCGAACGCGGTGCCATCCTCGCGTACTGCAAGGACCCAGGGGAACGATTTGTAGAGCGACGGCGTGGTGTCCTTGTAGCCGTAGGAATCGGAGTTCCAGAGAATGCTGGTCCTGCCGTTGCGTTGGAGTGGTCCGGGGACCTCGCCGGTGCCATAAAGCGAGGTTCCGGGGTTGATGTCGATGTGAAAGCCGTTGCGTCCTGAGTCGTCGGTGAAGAACTCCGGGAGAACGGGAACGTGTTCGGGTGCCGGTCCTGTCGCCGGGAGGTTTGGATCAACAAAGCAGAACGAGGGCGGCGTCGAGGCGCGGGCGTCCTCTGAGGCAAAGTACCGAACGACACGATCCCCGACGGCCTCGCTGATCGTCTGGGCCAATGCGGAGGTGCCCAGCCACAGCGAAACAAGCACGGCAAGGGCGGCAAGGGATCGGTTGCGAAGCGAGAGCATGGTGGTCTCCGTGTGGGAATTCTGGTCCGGGAATCTTACACGGTCGCGGGGGAAATATGCTGTATACACAGGCAGAACCCCATTTTGGATCACACGTCGGGTAATCTTCGAGCATGAAAACGCACAAGCAGTCGAGATCGGTCGTGGTGCAAGGGCTTCTGGCGTGTGTTGGGGCGGTGGCGGCGGTCGGGTCGGCCTCGGCCGGTGATGAGCCGACGATGCTCCAATGGTTCGAGCTCGGGTGGCGCGACATGGAGCACCGCATGCCGGACTTCTTTCTGGCGGGGTATGGCTCGGTCTGGGTGCCTCCGGTGTCCAAGGCCAACGCCCAGGGCAGCGCGGGCTATGACCTCTTTGACCGATTCGACCTCGGTTCACCCGGTTCAGAGACGGCGTATGGCACGCTGTCAGACTTTCAGGCCGCCATCGACGCCTTCCATGATGCAAATGCGACGGTCTATGTCGATCTTATCATGAACCACAACAGTTTCCGGAGGACCGATCAGGGGTTCCATGATGATGGGGGCTATCCGGGATTCTGGGCTAACCCGCCCGGCGGCCGGGACCTGGTGCCCACCGATGACTGGGGCGACTTTCACAATTCACCCTTCCCCAACAACTACCAGCAATCAGAGAATCCCAATGGCCAGTTTTACAATCTCTTTGACGGCGACCTCGTGGCGTTGATCGACATCGACCAGTTCTCGCAGAACTTCTTTATTCGCCAGCCGACGGATGCCAACAACCCGAGCAATATCCCAGCCGGTTTGCTGCGCAATCTGCCCGATCCCGGCAATGCCGTGTTCTATCAGGATCGAAACCAGTCGCCCGAGATCCTGAACAACCCGGGGACCTTCCGCAATCCGGGGGCAACGGTGCATGTGCGCTATCCGTTCAACCTGACCACACCGATGGCCGGGACACCGATTCTTGAGAACGCCTCGGACTACCTTGTCAGGCACACGCAGTGGATGCTGGATGTCGTCGGTGTCGATGGATTCCGGCTTGATGCAGCCAAGCACATCCCCTCGCTCTGGTGGGACAAATCTTGGGACAACGCGGTCTACAACCACTGGCGGCACCCGAGCGGCGTCATGGTGACGCCCTTCAGTTTCAGCGAGGCTGTCGATGGCAACTCATTCATTTATGACCAGTACACCCGCAAGCCCAACAACACCGTTCGTTTCGGCGACGAATGGGGCAACCGCGATGCCTTGGATCTGAGCGGGGCCGGTGCGCTGCGTGATCTTCAGAATGCGGGTGGGTTCGGCTCGTGGCTCAATGTGCTCAACGCACACCTGGACAATGCGGACGGGTTCAATGACGGCTCGCTCGGCGTGAACCACGTGTTCAGCCACGACAATGGATCGGTGGGGGATGGCGGGTCACCGCCGGCGCTGCCGACGATGCAACAGATGGACTTGCCCGAGCATGCGTACCTGATTCTGCGGCCGGGGCAGGCGGTTGTGTATCACAATGCGCAGGGGATCAGCCGACCCAATGGATTTTGGCCCCGGCAGGGCATCCCGCTGGCGCTTGGGCGTGAGCCGGTGAGCGATGCGGCGGACAGCACGATCACCGGCTTGGTGCGCATTGCCAATGAATATGGGCGGGGCGACATTGACGTGACCGGGTTTACCGATCCGGTCGTGCCGAACATTGATGATGTGATGGTCTTCGAGCGTCGTCAGCCCGGCGGGCCGGCCAATGTGCTGGTCGCGGTGAACGATCGGCGCGATCCGGGCGTGCAGACCCGCAACGTGGCGACCAACTTTGCGCCGGGGACGAGGCTACACGAGTTGACTGGAAACGCGGCCGATCCGATGGTCGATCCGTCGGGACAGGTCCCGGAGGTGATTGTCGTTGACGGAAGCCAGCGCGTGACGGTGACGGTGCCGAACAATGTGTCCACCGCCGGGGCGCACGAACGTGGATTTGTGGTCTACGGCCCGGCGCTGCCGAGCGGCACCCTGACTGTTTCCGGCGTGACCGGCCAACTGCCCGATGATCCGTTCTTCTTCCCGGACTACTTCCGCAGGATCAACACCATCGACATTGTGCAGGGCCCGTTTGTGAATCTCCAGTTGACCACCACACAGACCGACCCGCTTGATCCAAACACGGATGACAATGCGCTGTTCAAGTTCGGGCAGGGCTATCTGGATCTCAACGGCAACGGCGCGGTCGATTTCCCGACGGGTATGAGCGACACCAACGGCAACGGGGTGCTCGAATATCCGTCAGAACAAACACTCACCGGTGGGTTCGAGCAGTTTCTGACCATCAACTCACCCCTGTTCGGTGGCGGCTCGGGTACGTACATGCAGACGATCGACACCTCGATGCTCGAAGACGGTTTCCAGTACATCACGGTTCTTGCGTTCCGACACCGTGATGATGGCGGCGACCCGATCTTCGCGGAATTTCGCAAGGTGATCTATCTCGATAACGAGGACCCCGGGCTGGAGATTGTTGATCCGCCGATGACATTGAACACCGGCACGCACACGTTCGACCTGCGTGCGTTGGATCGCACGACGACCGACATCGTGCTGATGCTCGATCTGCCGAACGGGACGGACCCGGTTGCCGAGGCCAAGACACGTTCGCCGGCGGCTAGGGTCGATCGCTTCGACTGGACCTCCACGCTCGTCGGGATGTCGCACGGCTATCACACGGTGACGGCGGTCGCGCTCGAAGAGAGTGGCCGGGGCGGGGTGGTGACGCACACGTTCTTTGTCGATACCTGCCTTGCCGACGTGAACAAGGATGGCGTGGCCACACCCGGGGACTTCACGGCCTGGATCGCGGCATTCAATGCCGGCGACCCGAACGCCGACCAAAATGGCGATGGTGTGATCGACCCGAGCGACTTCACGGCCTGGATTGCAAACTTCAACGCCGGGTGTTGACTCGGATTGACCGTCCGAGAACAGAAGTTGCTTCGGGCTTTCGTGATTGATGTGCAAAGAGTGGCGCTGCATGTGCGATCCGGGCTGAAGTTTCGAGCGGGCGGACCGATATCCGATCGTGTCGAGTTGATTCGACAGGTGGTGATATTCGGACCATGGGAAAGACGACCAAGACACGCAAACCCGGACGGACAACCGTGCTCGGGCGGCAGGCCACTGGTGTGCCGAGCAGTCTGGCCTACTTGGCCGGGCTGCCTATTGCCAGTTCGGCGTTGGTGATCGGCGTGCTCGCGTGGCGTGCCGGCCAGTTCTCGGGGATTGACCCGACACTGCTTGGTGTTGGCGTCGTGCCGATCGTGGCGTCTGTGGTGTTGTACCGGAAAACGCGCAGGCAACTCTCCCAACTTGCAGCGGTCGGAGAGGCTGTGGGCATTGCCTCGTCCGGGACACCGAGCGAGACCGAGTTGTTGGTCGACGAGACGGTCGGCCCGATCGGTCTCGCATGGAACACATTGGTCCAGCAAAAGGTGCTCGCGGGCGAGCGAGGACTGGGCGAGCTTCATACCGGTGGAGTTGGTTCGTCCGGTGCGGTGACTGTGGAGGCGCTCGATGGTTTGCCTCACGCGGTTTGCGTGCTTGATTCAGCGGGTGTTGTTGTCGTGACCAACAAGGCGACAAAGACGTTTGTGAATGCGCCTGAGGGCGAGCTTGTCGGCAGTGAGCTTGGTTCGATGCTCGATGAGTCGGCTTCCGAGGCAATCGATGATGTGCTCCAGGGCCGGGTTCGTCGGCGGAATTCGGTCGAGATCGTGCGTGAGGATCAGGGATCACGCCAAGAGGTGCTCAGGCTGACCGTTTCGCCGATCCGTGGAGGTGGGGGGATCGCCGCGGTGGTGACGATCGAGGATATCACGCGTCAGCGTCTGGCCGAGCGATCGCGTCATGAGTTCTTGGCACAGGCAACGCACGAGCTTCGTACGCCGCTGACCAACATTCGGTTGTATGTTGATGAGGCGATTGAAAGTGGTGATTCCAACATGTCGGCCCGTTTGGAGGCGCTGAATGTGATCGCCAACGAATCTCTCCGCCTGGAGCGGATTGTTGGTGAGTTGCTGAACATTTCAGAGCTCGAGGCCGGTGCCCGAGTAATCGAGGCCGGCGACATGCGCATGGATCAGATGCTGGCGGATTTACAGTCGGATTATGAAGCCTTGGCGCAAAGCCGAGGTATTGAATTATCGTTTGAGTTGCCACCCAAGATTCCGGTCCTCAGGGGTGATCGGGATAAGGTGATGTCGGCATTGCAGAATCTTGTCGGCAATGCGGTGAAATACACGCCCAATGGCGGCAGTGTGCGCGTGCAGGTAGAGGATGACGCCCATGAGCTGAAGATCGCGGTGAATGACACCGGCATTGGGATCTCTCAGGACGAACAGGATCGGGTGTTTGAGAAGTTTTTCCGCTCCGGCGATGAGAGGGTGTCTGATATTGAGGGCACCGGGCTCGGGCTTGCGTTTGCCAAGCAGGTCGCCCAGTTGCACGGCGGGGATCTTTCGTTGGATTCGGAGTTGAATCGTGGAAGCACCTTCACACTGAGCCTGCCCAAACCGAAGATGGCAGCGTGAGAAGGGAGGGGGCATGCAGATCGAAGTGCAACAACAGGCAGCGGTCTCGGTCCTCTGTCCGCGTGGGCCGTTGTTGACGGAGGATGTCGAGACCTTGCGTGAGAGCGTGCGTTCGGCAGTGGTCGAGAGCAGGGGTCGGGTCGTACTGGATGTATCCCGGATCCCGTTTGTCGACAGCAAGGGGCTGGAGTTGATTTCCGAGCTCGGGACGGAGTTCGCCGACGCCGGGCGTGTTCTGAAGTTGGCTGGGCCGGATGACACGATGCGCGAGGTGCTGGCGTTGACGGAGGTCGGCGCGGTGTGTGAACAATTTGGCGATGTGACCACCGCGGTACGGAGTTTCTCGTGAGTCTTCGGCGTCGTCACCAACGGGTCGGCGAAGCGCTCATCGAAGAGGGTGCGATCTCCGAGGAGCAACTCGAGCGGGCTCTGCGAGAGCAATCACGCACGGGAGAGAAACTCGGGGCGCTGCTGGTCGATCAGGGGATCGTGTCCGGTCCGGTGCTTGTGCACGCGCTGGCCAAGTGTCTTGGTGTCCGGGGCTGTCACCTCCGCCACGGGCTGATCGACCCATCACTGATCGGTGAGATCGGCGAAGAAGAGTGCGAGAAGTCGATCCTGATCCCGATGTTCAAGGTGCACGATACCCTGACGGTTGCGATGGCCGAGCCGCAGAGTTTGCCGACGATTGATCGACTGGCGCGGATGACTGGGTGCAAGATCAGGCCGGTGCTTTCGCTTGAGAGCAACATTCTTGAGTACGTGCGCAAGTACAAGGGCGGGAATGTTGATGTCGATGAGTTCCTGATGTCGCTCGGCGACCAGGACCTTGAGGTCGTCGAGAGAGAGAACATCGACGAAGGACCTGAGACCGACCTCGACAAGATGGTCGCGGGCAGCCCGATCGTGAATCTCGTGAATATCGCGATCCTGACCGCGGTGAAGGATGGTGCGAGTGACATCCACGTCGAGCCGGATCGACGGGGTACGCGGATTCGCTACCGGATCGATGGTGTGCTTCGCGATCTGATGAATCCGCCGCCGGGGATGCATGCCGCGATTGTCAGCCGACTGAAGGTGATCGGGAAGATGGACATCGCGGTGAAGAGGCTGCCTCAGGAGGGCCGGGTTCGGATCGTCGCCGAGGGGCGAGAGATCGACCTGCGTGTGTCGAGCATGCCGACGCTTCTCGGTGAGAAGATCGTGGCCCGCGTGCTGGACAAGGCGAATCTGCGCGTCCAGCTCGAGGATCTCGGTTTCACGCCCGATGCGATGCAGACTTTCCGCAGGCTGCTCGAGCGTCCGCACGGGCTGATGCTGGTGACGGGTCCGACGGGCTCGGGCAAGACCACGACGCTGTACTCGGCACTCGATCAGCTTCGCACACCCGAGCGCAACATTGTGACTGTTGAAGACCCGGTCGAGTATCAGGTGAGCCTGGTGAATCAGATTCAGGTGAATGAGCAGGTCGGGCTGAGTTTTTCCAGAGCGTTGCGCAGCATTCTGCGTCAGGACCCTGATATCATCATGATCGGTGAGATTCGTGATGAGCCGACAGCAAGGGTGGCGGTGCAGGCGGCTTTGACCGGCCACCTCGTCTTGGCGACGTTGCACACGAACGATGCGCCGGGGGCCGTTGCTCGACTTCTGGATATGGGTGTTGAGTCATACCTGCTCTCTGGAGCGATTATCGGCTCGGTAGCCCAGCGCCTTCTTCGGACGATCTGCCCGCATTGCGCGACCAAGTATTACCCGAGCGAACAGGCACTTCTGGATGCGGGGCTCGATGGGGAGTCATCGCATTCATTCCGCCGGGGTGCTGGGTGTCAGCAGTGCCATGATTCCGGCTTTGTTGGTCGGCAGGGTGTGTATGAGCTGATGGAGGTGACGCCGAGAATCAGGAAGCTGGTCCATGCGGGTGCCCCATCGCATGAGTTGCGTCAGACGTTACGGAGCATGGGTGTTCCAACACTCCGTGAGGAGAGTGTCCGGCTGGCGATGGACGGCGTGACGAGCCTTGAAGAAGCGCTCCGCGTGACGCATGTCGATGAACAGGACGAGGTGGACATCGCAGGTGATGTGGTGGATGAGCTTCCGAGGGAGGAGGCCGCATGAACTTTCGGTATGTTGCCTATGCCAAGGACGGCGCCAAGCGCATCGGAGTGATCGAGGCGGAGAACGAGGCCGAGGCCCGTGAACTGTTGCAGACCGACGCTCTGTTTGTGGGCGAGATCTCCTCGGTTGGCAGCGGTACGTCGGAGCGAAAGAAGACCTTGGGTTTCGGGAGTTTGTTTCGGCCGAGTACGTCGCGGTCGGTTGCAGGCTTTACCCGCCAGATGTCGGTCTTGATCAGCAGCGGCACGCCGATCGTTCAGGCATTGGGTGCGGTGGAACGCCAGACCGATGATCCTGCATGGCGTGAGGTGATTGTGGATCTTCGCAGCCGGGTTGAGGAAGGGCTCTCTTTGTCGGAGGCCATGTCGCACCATCCTCGGGCGTTCGACAATGTGTATCGCGCCATGATCGCTGCGGGTGAATCAGGAAGCGGATTTGACGAGATTCTGTCCAGGCTTGCCAAGCTCGCCAGGCAGGAGATCGCGGTGCGCAACAACATCACCGGGGCAATGGTTTACCCGGCGCTATTGCTGACCGTGGCACTGGGCGTGCTTGTGATGCTTTCGCTGACGGTGCTTCCGAGATTCGAGGAGTTGTTCGAAACGCTCAACACGCCGTTGCCTGCTTCGACGATGGTTCTTATGGAAATTTCGCATTTCATGCAGTCGTACTGGTGGGCGTTGTTGATCGGCTTGATCGGCGTCGTCGCAGGTACGATGCACTGGCTTGCAAAGCCGACCGGGAAGCGTTTTGCCGATTCGATGAGTGTGCGTATTCCGGTCTTTGGAAAGATCGTGCGTGAGTTCAAGGCCGCAAAGGTTGCGCGAATCCTTGGCGTACTACTCGAGGCGAGTGTGCCTCTGCTCGAATCGTTGGAGATCGCGAAAACATGCACGAACAATGTGCTGTACGCGGAGTTGGTCGAAGATGCGGAGGAGCGGGTCAAGCAGGGCGAGTCGATGAGCGATGCGTTCTCCGGCTCGCCGCTGCTCTCGACGTCGGTATGTGAATCAATTCGCAACGGCGAGCAAACCGGGCGTGTCGGTGAGGTGCTGATGAATCTTGCCGACATTATGGATGAGGACAACGAGATCATCGTTCGGTCTCTGACAAGTATTCTTGAGCCGATGATTCTTGCTGTCCTGGGTGTGCTGGTTGGAATCGTTGCGCTGAGCTTGTTCCTTCCGCTGTTTGATCTGACAGCATCAACGGGGGGTGGGTGATGGCCAGTCTTTCGGCATCTGGTTCCTTGGTTGGTATCGAAGTCGGTTCGATGTGGATGCGTGGCGCGGTTCTGGCGTCTCGGGGATCGAGGTTTTCTGTTCGCTCCGCTGTTGAGATTCCTCGCGGTACAGATGCTCGAATACCGACATGTGAGGAAGTGACTCGGCTCATTCATAGTTTCGAGCGTCAAGGCGTGTGGGTGCGAGATGTCGTGCTCGGGGCTCCGCCAGACGAACTGTCAAGTGCGGTACTCGAGCTTCCGCCCCGATCGTCGGGCGCGCCGATCGAACAGCTCGCACGGGCTGAACTCGAACGAGATGGCATCGGGCCGATGGAGGTTGCGGTGTGGGATCTGCCGGACGGACCCCGGACCCGGGCCCATGAATACCTTGTGGTTGGGCTGGGATATGAGATATCCAATGGATTGATCGAACCATTCCGGCGGCTCGATATAGGTGTGATCGCGATTGAACCGGCGGTCTCGGCAATCGGGCGAGCCACGGGGAACGGGCGGCGGCTGGTGATTGATTTCGGGCTGAACAGCGCGAGGATGTATGCCTACGACGATTCACAGGTGCTGTTTCTGCGGACCATCCAGTTCGACAGCAAGCACGTCGATATCGACCGAGTTTTTCGGGGAATCGACAACAACATCGAGTACCTTGTCGGGCGGTTTCCGGCACTTGAGGATGCCAGGATTCTTCTCGTGGGTGAGAATCGAGCTCTTTCGGGTTTGGCCAAGCTGATTGAGTCTGAATACGAGACCTCGGTTTCGTGTGGCATTGACATCCCGGACGACGGGTCGTCCTGGATTTCCCGTGCAGAGTTTGGAAGGCAATGGGCGACGGCCGTCGGGCTGGCGTCGTGGCGGATTGCGGAAGGGGTGGCAGCATGAGCAGCACAGCGAATCTGCTGCCGGCACCGGTGAAGTATGAGTGCCACATGGCTCGTCGGAAAGGGATGTGGCTGACCGGCGTGAGCGCCTTTGGTGTGTTGTGCGCTGTGGGGTGGATTGTTGCCGGGATTATTCTGGGTGGCATGGATGAGCCGGTGCGCGATGAGCTCGAGAAGATCCGGGCGGAGTTGAATCGGGTTGAGGCGTCCAAGGCCGCGATTGCGACACGCGCGAAGCTTGTCTCACGCGAACTCGGTGTGGCCGAGGATATCGCAGGCCAACCAGACTGGAGCGTGTTGCTTGATGTACTCGCGTCGGGACTACATGAGAATTCGAACCTCGAACAGATCAGCGTGACGCTGGTTCGTGAATCGGGATCGGCCGGTGTCCCGCCGTCGGCTGTGGCATCGGGTCCATACTCCGTCAAACTGGCCGGGATTGCCGGCGAGCAGCGTGAGGCCACGCAGTATGCGCTGTATTTGGAATCTTCCGGGATGTTTGATTCTGTTCGCCTGAACTCGACCAGCCCCCGTCCAGATGTTGGAGAACGTGCGGTCGGATTCGAGATATCGTGCACCATCGGCCGAGTTGAGGAACAGATGCCATGACGAAGCGGTCCGTTGACATGTTTGGGATCGGCTTGCTCGCCGGGGTTGCCGGTTTGACCTATATCGGTGGCGTCCGTCCGCTGCAGATGGCCTATGCGGACACTGTTCGGCTGAAGGCGGATCTCTGGCTGACATCCGGTCAACTGGAAACATTGCAAAAGGAGGAACGGGAACAATCCTTGGCGCTGGGGGGGCAGGAAAAACGGCTTGCAGCTTTATCGGTTGAGTTGTCAGACATCTCCGAGATCAACACCCGTCTTGCCGATCTGACGGCCGTGGCCGAGGAGTCAGGCGTGATGGTGGAATCCATCCGTCCGGGCGAAGAGCAGTCCGCCGAGCGGTATCGGGCCATAGAAATCAGCTTGGTCGGCAAGGCAAGCTATCCGCAGGCCAGAGCATTTCTTCACGCGGTACATTTGTCACATCCGGATGTTGGGCTGCGGGCCTTGACGTTTGATCGGCTTGGTCGTGATGCAGAATCCGGCGGACGGATTCATGCCGATCTTGTGTGGTTTGCCGCTCCGACAGGTCGTGACGATCGTGCGACTGACGGGAACAAGTAGTGTTTGAACATAGCTTGTCAGCCGACCGTTTGCATGCGATGTTCTCTACGTGGCGGGAACAAACAAACCCAATTTGTGGTATGTCGGTGTGCTCGTGCTCGCATGTGGAGCGATCGCATTCGATCGCTTTGTGGTTGGTGCCGAGGCAGGTGAGGTCGATAATGTTCCTGGTGAGGTCGTTCCAGGAACTGAGGGCGAGGCCGCGGCCGATACCGTTCAGATGCAGCCAAGAGAGCCGCTGGGCAAGCGGTTTGCAGTTGTTTCTGATCAGTTGGCACCGCCGGTACAGCGTCGGCTCGATGGATTCGGATCGGTCGCTCGGAATTCAGTATCTTCCGGACAATCACTCGAGAATCACGCCGCAAAAGGCGGCTTTGCGACGCGTCACCGCCTGACTGCTGTGCTCAATCAGGTCGGTGGCGATCTGGCTGTCGTGGATGGGAAGCTGCTGCACCTTGGCGATGTGGTTGAGGGGGCGAAACTGGTCTCGATCAGCCCTGATGGTGTGATCTTTCAGGCCGATGGGGAGTTCATCGAATTGACCATCACCAGGCCCGGCTTCGACCGATAAATGGCTTGGGTTGAGAAAATGTGTCGCCCCCCCAAGTCAGTTGTTCAAGTGTGCATATTGCGTCGACGATATCCCTGTTGTGGGCATTCTGCTCAGGGGGAATTGATATGCAATTGATAGAGCGCAGGCTCCGAAATCGCCGAGCTTTCAGTCTGATTGAACTTGTGATTGTTGTCGTGATCTTGGGGATTATCGGCGCGATTGCCATTCCACGGATGAGCCGAGGCTCGGCCGGTGCTGCGGAATCGGCGCTTGTGTCCGATCTTGCGACGCTTCGAGGTGCGATTGATCTGTATGCTGCGGAGCATAACGGCACCTATCCAACGCTCGCGGATTTTTCCAACCAGCTGCTGACGTATACAGACGTTTCGGGCAACACGAATGCAACGAAGACGACGACCTTCGCCTACGGCCCATACCTGAGATCGATTCCGCCGCTGCCGGTCAAGAGTGCCAGGCAAGGGCAAAATGGTGTTGGCAATGCCGATGGAGCCACGATCGGGTGGATCTACGACGAGACGGCCGGCACGATCAGGGCCAATACCTCTGCTGGAGAGGGCAACGGCACTGCTGACTGGAGCACGTTCTAACTCGGACACGTCCGACAGGGTCATGTCACGATGGACACATTGCTGATGTCGAGTCACGCCCCGCCCGGTTCACGCCGGGCGCGGGCGTTTACGTTGATCGAGCTCGTGGTTGTAATCGTGCTGATCGGGGTGGTCTCGGCCGTGGCGATCCCCCGGTATGCCGCTTCGGCTGTTCGCTATCGGGTCGATGCGGCGACTCGTGTCTTTCTCACCGATCTCGGATTTGTTTCCAGCCGGGCCAAGAGCCGGAGTCAGACCCGCAGCATCATTTTCGATGGGCTGCGTGACAGCTATATCTTGGTTGGCGAACGCGACCCGGCGGATCCTGTGACCGATCGGGTCATAGATCTGTCCCGTTCTCCGTACGAGGTGAACTTGCTTGGTGCGAACTTTGGTGGTGATGCACAGCTGGACATCTCGGGGTATGGGTTACCGCTGGAATCTGGCCAGGTGACGATTACAGCCGGTCTTCTTGCTCGACGGCTGAGCATCGTGGCGGGCAAGCCGATGGTGTCGATTGAGTATCTCGTGCTCACGGGTCCTGCCACCGGCGAGACTGTGACGGTCGATACGATCGAAGGTACAACAACTACGGGAACCGATTCGTCAACCACCGATGTGACGATCGGTAGTGGGTTATGATGCGACGGGGCTTTACTCTGGTCGAGCTCGTCGTGAGCC
>DRKT01000252.1 GCA_011053195.1 Phycisphaerales bacterium
ACGTTTCTCGGATTTGTCGCGTGCGACGAGCAGGCCGGCGAGCAGCCGCTGCGCATCGGCGCGGGCATCGGCGGTCTCGGTCAGGATGCGGGCCCGTTCGGTCATCGGTCGATCTCCACTGTTCGGCGTGTCCACACCAAGTTTACGCGGCGGCCCCGGTCGGCGCCTGAACCCTCTCGGACCCCTTCACCTCGGCGATGGACCCAATGTTCGATGTCATCTCCGGCACCAAGGCCCGGATCACCCGCACCACGGCATCTCGATCCCGGCTTGCCCGGACCCGCCCGAGCTCGGCGATCATGGTGTCCAGATCGAACGACTCGGGCAGCGCCCCGGACCACGTCGAGATGCCGGGGTGCGTCGTCGGGACCAACTGCTCGGCGGTGTACGCCAGCTCCTCGTGCAGCTTCTCGCCGGGACGTGCTCCGGAGATCACAATCTCGGCCTCGCCCGGCCCATAGCCGGAAGCCGCACAGAACCGCCGGGCCAGATCAATAATTTTCACCGGCTCGCCCATGTCCAGCACGAAGACCGGCGCATGCACCCGGTCATGCTCGATCGCGGCGGACTGGATCACCAGTGTTGCAGCCTCGGGAATCGTCATGAAGTACCGCGTCATGCGCTCATCCGTGACGGTGATCGGCCGACCGAACGCGAGCTGGCTCGCCCAGATCGGGATGACACTGCACGCCGAGCCGAGCACGTTGCCGAAGCGCACCATCCCGAGTCGGGTGCCGGGGCAGCTCGGCTGCAGACCCTGCAAATACAACTCGGCCAGCCGCTTGGTCGCGCCCATCACGCTCGATGGATTGACGGCCTTGTCGCTCGAAATCAGAATACACCGATCCACACCCGTGGCGACGGCTGCGTCAACCACCGACTTGGTCCCGAAGACATTATTCGTCACCGCGTGCGCCGGGTGATCTTCCATCAGCGGGACGTGCTTGTGGGCGGCAGCGTGGAACACGATCTCGGGATGAAGCTCGTTCAGATGCGCCAGTGTCCCATCGGCGTCGACCACATCATGCAGCACGGCACATCGCGACACAGCAGGGAACTCCTCGCGGATCCGACGATCGATCTCGAACAGCGCATTCTCGGCCCGCTCCATCAGGATCAGTTGTTTCGGGCCGAAGCTTGCGACGCGAGCCGCGATCTCAGACCCGATCGATCCGCCGGCACCGGTGATCAGCACCCGTCGCCCCCGCAGGAGTTGTTCGATCGAATCGGTATCAACGGGGTGTGGCGTTCGGCCGATCAGGCTCGCCACGTCGATCGGCGCACCGGGCAGCCGGAGCGAGCCGGGCTGAGCCTGATGCCCATCCCCGAGCAGATCGACCAGAGCCGGGATGACGCGCGATCGGACCCCGAGCCGACGCAGCAGGCCGACGATCGGGCCCGTATCGCTCCCGGCCGACTCGCACACCAGCGCCAGCGTCGGGCTGCACCGAACCAGAACGGGTTCGAGCTCCTCGATCTCGTCGATCGAGCCGAGCACGGGCAGTCCCGGATCGAGGATGCACCGTTCGATCAGGATGCACCCGATCGGTTCGGGAACCCGATCACCGAGGGCCTTGAGCTGGGCTGCAAGATCCCGGACAGCCTCGTATGTTCCGATCAGGACAATCTGTTCCACCGCTCGGCTCCTTGACGTCTGCCTTGTGGATTGGCCACCAATGGGTTATCGGCGGGATGAGGCGACAACCTGAGCCGATCGCACCACCAACCCACCCGAGCCGGGGTTGGGTTCTACGCTGGAGTAATGATTGATCGACTCACAGGCCGGCTGGAGAGCCTCGACGGACCCGAAGCCGTCATCGTCCCCGAACCGGGGTGGTTGGCGCTGGGTGTGCTGTTGCCCGCGTATCTCGCCGAGCGCCTGAGCCCTCGCGTGGGGCAAACGGTCGAGTTGCACACCCACATGCAGCTCGAGTCGCAGAATCAGGGCGCGACCTTCACACCCCGGCTGCTCGGCTTCGGCTCGCCCGGCGAGCGGTCGTTCTTTCACCTGTTCACCACGGTCAAAGGGATCGGGTCTCGGAAAGCCTTGCGGGCCATGACGTTGGAGCCGGCCGAGATCGCCCGGGCGATCGTGGGTCACGACACCGCATGGCTGACCAAACTGCCCGAGATCGGCAAGAGAATGGCTGAGACGGTGGTCGCGGAGTTGGATGGCAAGGTCGAGTCGTACCTGAGCATGGATGAGCTCGATGCCGCGTTGGACGAGGCGGGCAATCGGGCAGCGGGCGGATCGCTGCATGGGCCGGCGGCCGAGGCGGTCTCGGCGCTGATGGCGCTGGGCGAGACCAAGGCCGATGCCGAGCGGATGGTCCGCCGGGCACTGACCGAGATCCCCGAGCCCGAATCCTCGACAGAACTGATCCAGGCGGCCTACCGGGTCGGCCGCTGACAAGCGAGTGAGAGGGTCCGATGCGACACGCGATGATCATGGCAGGCGGTTCGGGAACACGGCTCTGGCCGGTCAGCCGGGATGGCCAGCCCAAACAGTTGATCGAGTTCATCCCGAGCGGGTCGGGCCGCCCGAAATCGCTGCTCGAAATCGCTGCGGGTCGGCTCGAGGGGCTTGTCCCGGAAGATCGCCGGATCATCTGCACCGGCGAGCGGTACCGGGAACAGATCCGGCGCGTCCTGCCCGAGTTCGGCGATGAGCAGATCCTGGGCGAGCCTTCTCCTCGCGACACGGTCAACGCCGTCGGCTTCACCGCGGCGGTTCTGGCCGAGCACGATCCCGAGGCCGTCTTCGCCGTGCTGACCGCGGACCACCTGATCGAGCCGCAGGATGTGTTTCAGAAAAGGCTCAAACTCGGATTTGAACTGGTCGAGCAGGACCCGACAAGGCTGGTCACCTTTGCGATCAAGCCGACCTATCCGGCAACGGGGTTCGGGTATGTCGAGCGAGGGACGCCGATCACCTCGCTGCCCGGCTGCATCGAAGATGGCCAGCAGCTCGCGTTCAAGGTCGCCAAGTTTGTGGAGAAGCCCCCGCTGCACAAGGCGCAGGTGTACGTGCAGTCCGGCGTCTTCGGGTGGAACTCCGGGATGTTCGTCTTCAAGGCATCAACCGTGCTGGAATGTCTCGAGCGATTCGCGCCGGCGTCGTTCGCGGGGTTGATGCAGATCAAGACCGCGTGGGACACACCCGAGCGCGAGCGCGTATTGAACGAGGTCTACCCGACGCTGCCGAAGAAAAGCGTCGATTACGCGATCATGGAGCCGGCGTCGATGGACAGCCGGGTGAGCGTCTGCACGGTGGATATGGATGTGCGCTGGCTCGATGTCGGGAGCTGGCCCAGCTTTTTCGAGACGCTCTCGCCGGGCGAGCACGGGCACCGGGCGACCGGCTTGGGCCAATCGATCTTCGAGGGTGGCAAGGGCTGCTGCGTCTACAACGCCGCCGAGTCGCACACGGTCGCGCTGGTCGGGTGTGAGGATCTGGTCGTCGTCCACACGCCCAAGGCGACACTCGTCATGCCCGCCGAGAAGGCGCAGGATCTGAAAAAACTCTGGGAGCACCTCCCGCCTGAGATCCGTTAGGCCGGGCCGACCCGCATTTTCAGCCCGATTTTCCCGATCACCGGCGCACACACCGTGCCCACGGGACATACTTCGGTATCAGGTACCTCGCGATCGATCTCGGAGACAAACGCACAGGCCTGGCGCTCGGCAACAGCGCCACAGCCATCGTCTCGGCGGTCGGGCTTGTCGAGGTGCAGATCGCCCACGCCAACGGCGGGCCCCTGCTCGAAGCCATCGCCCGGGCCGTCGAACACCACCTCGGCGAGGACCCCAAGCGCGAACCGGGCGAGCTGGTCGTCGGGCTGCCTCTGAACATGGATGGGACCGAGGGACCGAGGGCCAGGATCGTGCGCTCATTCTGTGACCGCCTCGCGCAGCGAACGGGACGGGTGCTGCACCTCCAGGATGAGCGCCTGACGAGTGTCGAGGCCGACTGGCGTCTGGCGGGCACGGGGATGACGCACAAGCAGAAGAAGGCCCGGCGTGACGCGCAGGCTGCGGCCGCGATCCTGCGCGATTTCCTCGAAGCGCGCGGGGTGCATTCGGAATCGGAACCCGGGCCCGGATTCTGACCCCGTGCCGCCGGAATGCCGATCGTTGGTACACCCTCAAAGCACAAGGAGCCAAGCGGTGCAACGGATCATTTCCCTCATGTCGGCCATCCTGATGGCGGTTCTGGTTGGGTCGATCTGGGCGCAGCCCGTCGGCGGCTTCGAGACGCGCGACCAGCTCCTCGACACCCTCGAACACGCCGACACCACCATCGACCGGCTCAGCGCCAAGATCCTCTATGAACGGGAGTTTGCGCTCGCCGGCGACATCCAGACCCGGCTCGGGCGCGTTTCGTTTGTGCGCCGGGCGGGCGAAGACGGCCAAATCCGCCGCGCCTTCGCCGTCGTGTTCGACACCACCATCATCGGCGACCGGAGCGAGCCCGATGGTCGGACATTTGTCTTCGATGGCCAACTCCTGATCGAACGTATCCCCGAGCAAAGACTGATACTGCGTCGGCAGGTCGCGCCGCCGGGCTCGAAGTTCGACCCGCTGCGCATCGGCGAGGGCCCGCTCCCGCTCCCGCTCGGCCAGCGCAAGACCGACATCCTCAGCAACTACGACACCGAGATGCTCGCGCCGGAGCTCGGGCTTGAAGAACGCGAGGATCTGATCAAATTCACAGCCGGGTGCGCCCAGCTCCGGCTCATCCCCAATGAGGCCCGCGCACCGGAGGATGATTTCGTCGAGATCCGGCTCTGGTACAAACAGATGGACGGCAACCTGCTGCCCCGAATGGCGATGACCGAGAACAAAACCGGCGATGTCGTCGTCGTCCGGCTCTGGGACGTCAAGCTGAACGATCTGGCCGAGGTGGACCCGGCAGACTTCGACGGCAGCGTGCCCGAGGGCTGGGAAGTGGACGACCAGCCCTACCGCGGTGCCATGGCTGAGCCTTCCCGATTGATTCCGATTTCTCTCTATTCCTACGTCCTCATGGAATCCCAGCCAATCGCCGAGGCCGGCGAACCTCAACCCGAGTTCACGATGCCCGAGTCGGTGCGTCTGCTGATCGAGGCGCCGTACACCGATGCCGAGGCTGCGGCGGACCTGCGCGTCTTTCACGGCTTCTGGACTCGGGACGACCTGAACACGCCCGCCCGGCGCGCCGAGGCGGCCCTGATGCGCGGCGACTATTCCGACCCCGCCCTGAACGATGAGCACGCGCCAATCGAACTGCGAGCCGAGGCGACCATCCGACGGGGCGATATCAAGCAAGGTTTGAAACTACTGAATGGGAATGATTCGTACAACGCGATTCGGCTTCGCGTCATGGGACTCGAAGCGCTCGGCGAGCATGAGCAGGCCGGCCAGGCGACGCAGGCCGCGGTGGATCGGCTCATCGAGAATCGAGCCGACAACGCGGCCGACCTGACCGCGGGCATCGACACACTCATCGCTCGCGCCAAGCTCGTCGGTCAGGAACGCACCGACGGCACCGACTTCCAGACACTCATGGCGCTGCTGACACGCGCCCACGGCGAACTCGACCAACTCTACTGGCCCGCGGTGCTCACCGAGGCCAAGCTTCTGTACGACAAAGATGAACGCGCCAGCGCCCACGAGGCGGCCACCGATGTGCTCCGGCTCAACCCAGCGTGCGCCGAGGCGTGGAAACTGCTGGGCTATCTCGCGGTGGACTCGTTCGACTTCGACCGGGCCGAGGACATCGCGAATCGCCTCGATTACCTCGCCGAGGTCGAGGTCCCGGAATGGGTCGAGGGCCGAACCGGACTGACCCACCGCTCGGCGCTCGGCGCCCTCGTGCTGGCCAAGGCCCGTATTCGTCAGGATGACAGCGATGAGGCGGTTCGGATTCTTGAAGATGCCAGAAAACTGTATCCGAAGCACCGCGGCCTGCTCGCGATGCAGGCGGCGGCCGAGGCCTCACGCTACGACATGGACCGGGCGCAGCAACTACTCGACGAACTCGACCAACTCAGCCCGGGGACCGAGCTCGGCTATCTGCGCGTGGGCTGGGCACTCTCCGAGCGGCGGCAATACGCCCCGGCCGCTGAGGCATTGACCGAAGCGATGAGGCGCCAGCCGAAACTCCCCGAGCCCGCGATCCTGCTCGGGTTGCTCGAGCTGCAATCCGGGCGGGATTTGGAGGCGCTCTCGGCCCTGCGCACCGTGGCCGAACTCGACCCGTTCAACACGCGAGCTTCCAACAGCCTGAAATTGCTCGAAGAGATCGTCACCTATGACACCATCGAGAGCGAGCATTTCAAGGTGCGCTACAAGCCGGGGATCGACGAGATCCTGGCGCGCGAGATGCCCGAAGCGCTCGAGCGCATCCACGCACGAGTCTGTGGCCAAGCCGATGGTGGGATCGACTTTGAGCCGCTGCAGAAAACGGTCATCGAGCTCATGCCGGACCACGAATGGTTCGCGGTTCGGATCGCGGGGATGCCGGCGCTGCACACGATCGCCGCCTCGACGGGTCCGGTGATCGCCATGGAAGTGCCCCGCACCGGCGCCGGGCACAAGGTCGGGGTCTACGACTGGCAGCGTGTGATCCAGCACGAGTACACACACACGGCGACGCTGGCCAGAACGAAGAATCGGCTCCCGCACTGGTTCACCGAAGCTGCAGCCCAGCACCTCGAAGATGCGCCGCGCACCGAGCAGACCTGCCGACTGCTGGTCGCCAAACTGAAGGCCGACGAGCTGTTCGATCTCGATGAAATCAATATCAAGTTCACCCGACCGGAGCAGCCGACGGACCGGGCCCAGGCGTATGCGCAGGGTCTGTGGATGTATGAATACATGATCGAGCGATTCGGTGACTCGGCCCCGCTGGCGCTCATGGACGCCTACGCCCGGGGCCAGACCGAGGCCGAGGCCATGCCCAGTGAACTTGGCATCTCATCCGATCAGTTTTTTGACGACTTCAAGCAGTGGGCCGGCGAACAGGTTATCCAGTGGGGGCTCGCGCCGCCCGCTGGCGATCCGAGCATCGCCGAGCTTTTCGCCCGCGACGGGCTCAGCGCCGAGCCGACCACGCAGGACTACGATCGCTGGATGCAGGAGTTCCCGGACAACGCCGTGCTCGTTGAACGCTGGGCTCGGCTGATGGTGCCCGATGGCGTGGACATTCTGGACGACACTTCCGCCGAAGCGCTCGAACGCTGGGCCGAGGCGGTCCCCGTTGCCGAGAAGCCGCACACAATTCTTGCCCGATATTATCTGAATTCTGAAGATTCAACAGAGCAGGATCGGGCGATCGGGCACCTCGAGTTTCTCGACGCCCGGGCGCAGTACACACCCGCCTATGCCGCCGCATTGGCCAAACGCTGCGCCGAGCGGGGCGAGCACGACAAGGCACTGGCCAAGGCGCTGCGTGCGGTCGAGATCGCGCCCTACGACGCGGATCAGCGTGAGTTGGCCGCCCGCGTGGCGCTGGTCGCCAAGCGCTTCGCCATCGCGGCCCGCCAGCTCGATGCCCTGACCAAAATCGAGCCCGACCGGCCCATCCACAAACGCCGGTTCGAACGCATGCAGGAAATCATCAAGCTTCAGCAAAAGTAGACCGACCCGCAGACACCGTATTGATCGGCCAACCCGTCCATGCCGCGTAGCGTCGCTGGAGGTCGTGCGCAATCTCCTCTGAACCCATGCCACTGTGTGAATAGTCGATCACAGGCATGAATCGGACATGCGCCCGGCTCGTGTGCCACAGGCTCGCAAATGCGGGGTCCACCTGGGGCGTGCCGTCGATCACCACCGGCAACACCCTCGCCCCGGTTTTTTTCACCAGCATCCCCACGCCCGGCATGAAGGGCAGAAGCCGGCGTGGCGGCCGCTCCAACCCCCCCTCAGGGAAGATCCCGAGCACCTCGCCCCGCCGAATCGCACGAAGCGCTTCCAGCGCCGACCGTGCATCGCTGTGAAAGCGATCCACATCAATCAGCCGCATCCACTTCCAGAACGGCTCAAGCACCGGCACACGCATATCGCTGGCCATCATCCAGCGGATGTCGAACGGCACCACCGCGTGCACCAGCATCGGGTCGACCCCCGCCGTGTGGTTGCACACCACCACCAATCGCCCCGGCGAGCGTCCTTCCGGGATGTTCTCGAGCCCCTCGTACCGCACACGATGCACAAGCCTGAGGTACACCCGTACCACCATGGCAAGAAATCCGATATTCGGATCATCCCTCGGGTTGTCCACCACGGCCCGTGCGAAAAAACCAGCTGCCACCAGCACCGCCAAGACCAGAACACTCCAAAGGATGATCGAAAGAATCGTCACGGCGGAGGTTAGCGGACACCAATCTTACCTTCCACCCAACCAATCACCACCCAAGCCCGGGTACCATGCGACGATGGCGGATCTCTGGGCCAATCGACGGGCCGAGGCAAGGCGGCAACACGAGCCGCTGGCGGTCCGCATGCGCCCGAACTCGCTCGATGAACTCGTCGGCCAGACCCACATCCTCGGGCCCGGCAAACTCCTGCGCCGAATGCTCGCCGCGGATTCCATGACCAGCCTGATCCTCCACGGCCCGCCGGGCACGGGCAAAACCACGCTCGCGAGGATCATCGCCAACTGCACCAAACGCACCTTCGTCACCGAGAATGCCGCGAGCGTCGGTGTCAAACGCATCCGCGAGATCATCGACACCTCGGTGCGCTCCGTCGAATCCGGCGGCGAGCGCACGATCCTGTTCCTCGACGAGATCCACCGATTCAGCAAGTCACAACAGGATGTCCTGCTCGGCGATGTCGAACGCGGGCTCATCACCCTCATCGGCGCCACCACCGAAAACCCGCTCTTTGCGTGCAACTCCGCGCTGGTCAGCCGATCAACCCTGTTCCGGCTCGAACCGCTGAGCGAGGGCGAGATCATCCGCGTGCTCGAACGCGCGATCGCCGAACCCGAACGCGGATTCGGAAGGCTGGATCTCCATGTCGATGATGAGGCCCTGCGGGTGTGGGCGATCAAGAGCGATGGCGACGCCCGGCGCGCCCTGACCGCGCTCGAAGTCGCGGTCCTGAGCGCTCCGAGCGGAGAGCCGATCCGGATCGGACGGATCGAAGCCGAGGAATCGATCCAGCAAAAGGCCGCGGTGTACGCGGATGATGAGCACTACGACTCGGCCTCGGCGATGATCAAATCCGTGCGAGGGTCCGACCCCGATGCTGCGGTCCACTGGATCGCGCGCATGCTCGAAGGCGGCGAAGACCCGAGGTTCATCGTCCGAAGGCTCGCGATCCTCGCCAGCGAGGACATCGGCAATGCCGACCCGCAGGCGATGGTGCTGGCAGCCTCGGCGTGGACACTCATTGAACGGATCGGGATGCCCGAAGCACGAATCACACTCGGCCATCTGGCGACGTATCTGGCGCTGGCGCCCAAAAGCAACGCGGCATACCGCGCGATCGATGCCGCCCTCGCCGACGTGCGCGAGGGCCGGACCATCCCCGTTCCGATGTACCTGCGCGATCCGAACTCATCACCCACTGCCGATGATTCCGGTCAGGGCATCACCATGCGCGACCGGCGCGCGCACAACGCCGAGGATCGCTATCACTACAGCCACAACGAGTCCGATGGTGTCACCGGGCAGGACTACCTCGGCGTGGCCAAGACGTACTACCAGCCGACCGACCATGGCTTCGAGGCAGAGCTGGCCGAGCGACTGCGCGAGATCAAGGCCTTGCGATCGTCCAAGCAGGACCGTCAACCGTGACCGCCGACCGCAAGGCCGAGCTCCGCACCGAGCTGGCACGTCGGCTGGCAGCGCTCGGGCCGACCGAGATCGCGCGTCGATCGGCGCAGGCGTGCGGTCATCTGATCGACCTTCGGCCGAGGCCGAAGGCAGTAATGGCGTATCTGGCGCTACCGGGCGAGGCAGACCCGGCTGCTGCTATCGCGTCGTGGCGGGCGGCGGGGGTACCGGTCGCCGCGCCGAAGGTGAACTGGAGCAACCGGACGATGCAGCCGGCGCTGCTCGGGGGCGAGCTTGTCACTGGTCGGCATGGATTGCGCGAGCCGCCGCCGGATGCTTCGCTGCTGGAACTGAACGAGATCGGGCTGGTGGTGGTGCCCGGCCTGGGGTTCAGTGCGGGTGGCGCTCGGCTCGGTCGGGGCGGCGGGTTCTATGATCGCTTTCTGGCCCGTCTGCCCGCGGGCACGGAGACGGTGGGTTTGGTACTCTCGTGCCAGCTCATGGATGAGATCCCGACCGACGCCCACGACCGGGCGGTGGATATGGTCGTCACGGAGGATGGGCCGGTCGTCTGATCGGGCCCGAGGTGCAGGAGGAAGCCGAGCATGTCGCTGCCATCACAACGCCGGTCATTCGGGTCCCGCAGTTCGCGTCGTCGCGGGCGCAAGAACCGGGCGGCCTATATCGTTCCGTTGATCCTTGTCGTGGCGCTCGGGCTATGGTGGGTGCTCGGACGGGATTCGGAGCGACAGACCGAGGCCGCCGGCACCGCTTCTGAAATGACACTGGCCGAGGTTACACCGGCGGATGAGGCGCCTTCGATCGAGATGCCCGCGTTTGAGCCGCGCGAGCACGACGAGCCTTTGCACGAGGTCGCCGAGGCCCGAACCCCGGTGAACGAGCGGCAGAGCACGCCCCCAGCCGCACTGGTCGCCCGAACCGACCAGCAATCCCGACCCGAACGGGCCGAACGGGCCGAGCCGGCGGAGGATCAACAGCCGCCGGTGGACCCCTTCGAGCCGACCGCCGGGGTTTCTCAGCTCCTCGAACAGGCGGCCCGGCACATGAACCGGGGCGAGCTGGTCTCGGCGCGGGCGGTGCTGAGCGATGCGCTGCACATGCCCGACACCACTGAAGCCAACCGTGATCGCATCCGCGACGACCTCGGCACAATCAACCAGGAACTTTTCTTCGGGCCCAAGGTCTACCCGGGCGACTCGCTGGCCGAGCTCTACGAGATCCAGCCAGGCGACACGCTCGGCAAGATCACCTATCGCCAGGGGCTTGCGGTCGACTGGAGACTGATCCAACGGATCAACAGGATCAGCAACCCTTCGCGTATCCGCGTGGGGCAGAAGATCAAGCTCGTGCGAGGACCGATCCATGCGGTGGTCTCCAAGGATGCCTACCGCATGGATCTGTACGCCGGGCCTCCGGGCGCCACCAACCAGTGGGTTTTCCTGCGCTCGTTCCCGGTCGGGCTTGGCGCGGATGATTCCACACCCGTCGGTCACTTCGTGGTTCGGCCCGATTCCAAGCTCATCAACCCGGTCTGGCGCAACCCTCGCACGGGGGAGTTCTTCGCCAGCGACAACCCGGACAACCCGATCGGCGAGCGCTGGGTCGGGATCGAGGGCACGGGTGAGGTCGCATCGGTCGAGGGCATGGGCATCCACGGCACGATCGACCCGGATTCGATCGGGTCCGACGCCTCGATGGGCTGCATCCGCATGCACGCCGGGGATGTCGAGCTGGTGTATGAAATGCTCGAGGAGCAGGTCAGCCAAGTGATCATCGAGCCCTGAACGCGGGAGTCCGGTTCAGCCGAGCAGTTGGTTTTCGGGGATGTCGGGGGTCGGGGCTTCGGTGGTGGCGCCCCAGACGATGGCGCGCATCAGCCGAGACTTCGCCGGCGAGAGCGCCAGGCTCACAGCCTCGGGCACAAGATCCTCGGGATAGGTCATCACATTGGGCCAGGACTTGCTGGGCACCTTGGCGGGCGGCGCTTCGCCCGGCTCCCGCTCGGGCTCGAAGAAGGCGACCGAGGGATGCAATATCATCGGCCGGTGGCGAAGGTCGATGGACTTGATGATTTTCAGTTCTTTTCCAAACAGTGATGTCTGCAGCACATCGAGCCGACCGGGGATGATGCGGACATAGGTCGGGTGGAAGAACTCGGGCACCCCCACCGCCCCGAGCGCGACCATGCCCATGCCGAACCAGATCATCATCGACATCTCATACAGCGGCTGGTGGATGAGGACTTCAAACGTGACGGCTGCCACGAACCCGAGAATCCCGCCGAGCCATGCAAGCCCCTTCGTCTGCGGATTCAGGCCGATCGCCAACGGAACATGCGCGATCTCGGGCTCGAAGCCATCCCTCGCCTGAGGCAATGTTTCGAGCAGTTGCCTGGCCCGTTTCGGCCAGAGCATGACCCGGATCCGCCGACCGGATTCCTCGCTCTCGAATGGGATCCGGTTCGAGAAACTCCGGCTTTGCTGAATTGTCTGCCGAACTGCAATCACGAACGCGGCGACGACGCCGCACAGAACAAGCACCAGGGCTGCGATCAGCAGTGTCTTGGTCGGCACGAACACGAAGCCGAGAAAATATCGACCGACGTTGACCAGCCCGATGACCGATCCCACAAGCCCCCAGACCAGCGCCAGCTGTGAAAGCTGAATGTACTTCGGGATCCTGGCGTACGCGACCGACTGGCCCGGTTTGTAGCGGATCAGCGAGAGGTCGTAGTCCGCCGGTGCGGGCAATGCCCCCTCGCCCGCACGGGTCGGCTCGGCCGGGTGCTGAAGCTCAATTTCGGGCATTTCGGGCCCTCCGAATCCGCGACTTGGCGACCCCGCGAACCTACCATAGATGAGGCATTTTTTCGTCCCGGGGCCGGGCTGCAGCGGTATGTACCGGATGCATCGGCTCCGGTGGCATGATGCGTGCAATGACCCTGGGTATGTGGGTTTGGATCAACAGGCCGGCGATCGGCGTGTGAGGCGTGATGGCAGAGATCAACAGCGAATACGGTTCGGATCAGATCAAGGTGCTCGAAGGGCTCGAGGCGGTGCGCAAACGCCCCGGCATGTACATCGGCGGCACCGGCATCAGCGCCCTGCACCACCTCGTCTACGAGACGGTCGACAACTCCATCGACGAAGCCATGGCCAAGTACGCCACCTTCGTCGGGGTCACCATCCACGCCGACGGGTCATGCAGCGTCGTCGACGACGGACGGGGCATCCCCATCGACCCCATGGTCCACGAGGACCCGACGCTCAACGGCAAGCCCGCGGTCGAGATCGTCATGACCAAGCTCCACGCCGGCGGCAAGTTCGGGCAGGAAGGCTCGGCGTACAAAGTCTCCGGCGGGCTCCACGGCGTGGGCGTCAGCTGTGTCAACGCGCTCAGTTCCTATCTCGAAGTCGAGATCTACCGCGATGGCAAGGTCTACGAAATGGCATTCGAGCGGGGCGAGGTCGTCCGCGAGCTCCACGAGGTCGGGCCCATCCCCAAGAATGCCAAACGCACCAGCGGCACCCGCGTCACCTTCGTCCCCGATCCCACCATCTTCGAAGACACCAACTTCAATGCCGAGACACTCACCAACCGCCTCCGCGAGCTCTCATTCCTGAACCCGGGTGTGACGATTCGCTTCATGGATGAACGCCAGGGCGACGGCTACGACAACGAGCCGCGGGTGTTCTGCGCCGAGAACGGGCTGATGGAATACGTCCAGCACCTCATGGGACCCAAGACGCCCATGAGCCCGCCCGTGCACGTCTTCAAGGAAGACGGCGACCAGATCTGCGAAGTCGCGATGCAGTACCACGACGGCTACGCCGAGAGTGTCCTCGCCTTTGCCAACAACATCTTCAATCCCGACGGCGGCACGCACGCGCAGGGGTTCAAGGTCGCCCTCACCCGCGCCCTCAACGGGTATGCGCGCAAGGCCGGGCTTATCCGCGAGAAAGACCCCACACCCACCGGCGACGACCTGCGCGAAGGGCTGATCGCGATCGTCAGCGTCAAGCTGCCCGATCCCGCGTTCAACAACCAGCCGAAGGAAAAACTCCTCAATCCCGAGATCGAGGGCTTCGTCTCCCAGTCCGTCAGCGAGGCGCTGGACATCTGGCTCGAAGAACACCCGGCCGAGGCCAAGCTGGTCTGCCAGAAGGGGCTGATCGCAGCCCAGGCGAGAGAGGCCGCCCGCCGGGCCCGCGAACTGACCCGGCGCAAGACGGCGCTCGAGTCCGGCTCGATGCCGCACAAGCTCCGCGACTGTAAAACCAAAGATGTCACCAGGAGCGAGCTGTTCCTTGTCGAGGGTGATTCTGCGGGCGGGTCGGCGACGCAGGGGCGCGATGTCGAGACGCAGGCGATCCTGCCCCTCAAGGGCAAGATCCTCAACGTCGAAAAGGCCCGCATCGACCGGATGCTCCAGCACGAGGAGATCCGCACGCTGATCCAGGCAATGCGCTGCGGCATCGGGTCGGATCTGGATCTGGCCAAGCTTCGCTACGGCAAGATCATCCTCATGACCGACGCCGACGTCGACGGGAGCCACATCCGCACGCTGCTGCTGACGTTCTTGTTCCGGCATATGTCTGAGTTGATCCGCAAGGGGCACGTGTACATCGCCCAGCCGCCGCTGTACCAACTCGTCAAGGGCAACAAGGGCGGGCCCTATGTGCTCAACGAGGCCTCGCTCTCGGAGAAGCTCACGGATCTCGGGCTCAAGCGCGCCAAGCTCCAGGTGCGGGACATCGCGGCGACCGAGGTCCGCCCCGGCGGCGTCCCCGGCGAACCACCCGTCGAACTCGAACTCGAGGGTGAACAGGCCCGCAAGGCTGTGATGCTGCTCGATCGGCTGGCCAAGCTTGTCGAGATCGCCGAGCGGCGTGGGATGACATTCGCCGATCTTCTCGAAACGCGCAAGAACGACCCCGCCGGCGAGAATCGGCTCCCCACGCACCGCGTGAGCTGGCGCTCGGGTGATGAGGTCTGCTGGTCCGAGGAGCAGGCGATCGAGCTCATCGAAGACCGCGGGCTTCGGCTCGGGGACTCCGAATCCGAGAACGGCGACGACACCCCGATCGCCACGGTGCGCGAGCTGCACGAGAACCACGAGCTCGAACGCGTCTTCACCTCGCTGGCGGAGCTCGGGCTTTCGATCGAGGATTATGGCCTGACGCAGGAAGAATCGATCACGGGTGATCGGATGCCCGCACGGTTCCGGTGGGTGACACTGAGCCATGCCGGCAAAGCCCCCGAGCCCGTGTCGGAGGCCGAGGGCGATTCCGAATCGGTCGAAACGGGCCGGGTCAAGTCGACGAGCCGGACTTCGGACGCGGCGAACCTGATGGAGATCGTTCCGGCGCTGCATGAGATCGGCCGACGCGGCATGGAGATCAAACGGTTCAAGGGTCTGGGCGAGATGGATGCGATCCAACTCTGGGACACGACGATGGACCCGAGCAAACGGGTGCTGTTGCGTGTCACGTGGGACATGGCCGGCGACGCGGAGAGCCTGTTCAGCACGCTGATGGGCGAGGAAGTCGAACCCCGCCGGAAGTTCATCGAGGACCATGCGCTCGAGGTCAAGAATCTGGACGTCTGACCCCGGCATATTCGGACGGGCGGAATGCGCCGGTCCGAAAACCACGACCCGAACATTCGAGCACAAACCGGCATTCAGTATCGCTGCTCTCGGCCCGAAAACAGCATGGGGTGGGGATTTGGCCGCATCCTGGAGGGGCGATCACATGCCGAAGCTGAACCAAACACAAAATTGGGGCGACGATGATTCTCGGACGCGGCGAAACACCATCGCATTCAACGCAAACCAGCTCGACGAGTTTCTCGATCGGCTCGATGCCAACGCTTCGGGTCATTCCGGCACAGATCGGAGGCACTTCGTCCGCTGGCCCTTCCGTGAGCTCTCCGTCAAAACGCATCTCGTCGAGGGCGGGGCCTCCACTCGGGAGCTCTGGCTCGCGGTGCGCAACGTCTCCAACAGCGGGATCTCGGCGCTGCACTCATCCTTCATCTACCCGGGCAGTTCGTGCGAGCTGACCCTGCCGACGAGGCATCAGGACGACGGCGCCCCGCTCGTCCTGCGGGGGTTTGTGGTTCGGTGCATCCACATCGAGGGGATCATCCACGAGATCGGCATCCAGTTCGACCAGCCCATCGACGCCAGCAAGTTCGTCGCCAAGCTCATGCCGGCCAACAGCGGCCCGGACTTCATCGACACCGACAATCTCAGTGGTTCGGTCCTGCATATTGATGATTCAGAAGTTGACCGAAGATTGATCGCCCACTTTCTTGGTGAGACCAAGATCAAGCTCTCTGAAGCCGGGACGCTCGAAGAGGCGCGAAAGCTTGCGAACAACCGCTACGACCTGATCCTGTGCGACCAATTGCTGCCGGACGGGCACGGGAGCGATTTCGTGCGATGGCTCCGCGACCAGTGCATCTCCACACCCGTTGCGATGCACTCGGCGACGGCGATCGGACAGCTCCGCCAGGAGATGAAGGATGTCGAGATCCAGGGCCTGCTCGCCAAGCCGATCGACAAGGACACGCTGCTGCGCGCCATGACGGAATTCCTGAGCACCCCCCACGCCAGCACTGAGCAGGAGAACGACGATCAACCGGCGCGGAATGATCCCGAAATGAACAAGATCGCCGGTGTCTTTCGGGCCGAGCTCGATGAAACGGCCAAGGAACTCAGCGGGGCTATGGAGTCGGATGATCCGCTGAAGGTCTACGCGATTGCGATCCGGCTCAAGGGAACGGCGCCCTCGCTCGGGTTCAAACAGCTCGGCAAAATCGCGGGCAAGGCCGCCGAGTCGGTCGCGGCAACGATGAGCTGCGAGGAATCGACCCGACAGGTGCAGGCCCTGATCGAATCCTGCGAGCAGAACAGCAAGGCCGCGTGAGCCTGCAGCTGCGTTATCGGGCCGGGATCGGCGCCGGTTGTGTCGGTTCAGCGGGGTCTGCCGACGGTGCGGGTCGCATGATCTGGGAGATTCTCGAACGTGATGGATCGGGCACAACTCCTCGCCGAAACCCGTTTCTGTCTGGAATGGGAGATGGCGTCGGTCTCGGCGCCGGCGACGGGGGATTTGGCCTGTGCAGCAACTCATGGATCAATTTGTCTCGGCCTTTCTCGGGCTCGACGAGACGGCGCGGATGTCGCTCATGGCCCTGGCGGCGATTGTCGGGCTGATCGGGTTGTTGATCGGGCTCATGCTTCGGCGAAAGCCTGAACAGATCGAAACGATGAAGCCCGGCCTGCTCGGTTCGTGCGGGGCCGCGACGCTTCGATGCCGGGTCGTCCCGGACCTGCGTTTCACCGAACTCTCCGCGGACATCGAAACGGTGACGGGCTACAGCGCCGACGTTCTTCTCCAGGATGATGCGTTTCTGCGGATGCTCGAGGAGTCTGATGCACAGCACTTCGAGAGCCGGGCGCGCAAGGCCGTGCAGGACGAGCACCCGATGGTCGCGGATCTGCGGTACTTTGATGCGGATGGTCGGCTCCGGTGGATGCAGATTCGGGCCGAGCCATCGGTGGACCCGAAAGGTCGCAGCCGGGGGCTGGTCGGAATCCTGCGTGAGATCACGGAGCAGAAGAGCCTCGCCGCCGATGCCGCCAATGCGTGGGCCAGGTACCACGCACTGGCCGAGGCGACCCCGACGATGCTGTGGCTGCTCGACGAAACGCTCTCGTGCCACGCGACCAACTCGGCGAGCGAACGCTTCGCGGGCCTGGCCGAGGACCAACTCCTCGGCGAGAGTTGGATCGAGGCCTTCGCCCCGGAACAGCGCGAGGCGGTCGAGAAATACCTGCTGCGCCAGCTCGAAGAATCTTCCGCGGCCCAGCGCGACACGGTCATGATCGACGCCCACGGCAGAAACCGCAACGTCGTCATTCATGCCACCATCGTCCGGGACGAGAGCAGCGGACAGGCGCACATCGTGCTTGTCGGACGTGATGTGACGGACCGGTCCGAGGGTGAAAAACAGCTCGACCGAATGCGCCGGCTGGTCGATGCGAGCGAGCCGAGCACCATGATCCTGGCCCCGGATATGCGCGTCACCATGCTCAACCCGGCCGGCCGAGAGCTGATCGGGCTCGGCGACCGTCAGGCTGCGGATTCGCTGGCGTTGTGGCACATCGTCACCAAGGACACGGTCGACGAGATCCGTTCAGAAGGCATCAAGGCGTGCGCCGAGGGCGGACTCTGGAAAGGGACCGGCCAACTCCGGTGCAGCGAGGACGAGAGCGTCGCGGCCGAGATCACGGTTGTAGCGCTCGGTGACGGCTGGCATGGCCTGATCGCGCGGGAGATCGAGGGCGAACTCCGACGGGAGGCGGATGCAGCGCTGGACCGCCGACGGCTCACCGTCGCGCTCGGTGCGATCGAACGACTCTCGGGCGGAGGCTGGGCACCGGGACGATCGACCGAACGGATCGTCGAGTCCATCTCGCGTCACTACCCGGAACTCCGCGCCACCTATGCCTCGTTCGGCGACGATGGCAGCATCATCGTCGAAGCCTCCGACGGACCCGCGTGGATGGGATCGGCCAAAGGACGGATCACCACGATCGATCCCGACGGCTCGCTCTTTCAACGCCTCCGGGACAACGAGATCGTCAAGATTGCCGATGTTTGGGACGAGCCGGAGCTGAACCGAGGTGTGCTCGGGCTGGAAGAAACCATGGCGCGGTCCCTCGCGGTCGTGCTCGTGGACCCGGGCGATCACTCGACGGGCCTGATGCTGTTTGAAAGGCCGGATGTTTACGAGTGGACCAGCGACGAGAC
>DRKT01000253.1 GCA_011053195.1 Phycisphaerales bacterium
CCGCCGGTGTTCCCTTGCCCGTCGAACCGACCCGCCCGAGCCCCCCGCCCGACGATGATGCCTGCGCCGCCTGCTGAGCCGATCCCCGGCCCGACGGATTCGCCAGTCCGGCCGAAGCATTCCCCGGTGGGACACCACCCGGATTACCTCCATCGGATCGGCCCCCGGCCGAGACCTTTTCCGCGAACGGGCGCCGGCTGTTCAGACGCCGATCGTCACCACTGCTCTCCCTCGACTGCGACTCGGATGCGCTGTTGCGGGACTCTAACGCCGCTGTATCCGATTCCGATTCCGCGGCATTGCCGGAATGGCTCCGGGATCGATCCGTGCCGAGCGCTGATGGATCGGTGTTCTTCCCCACCTCGCCGAGCGGGTTGCTTCTCGCTGAAGACTCGGCCAACTCCCGGCTCGATCTCGAAGCCACATCCTGACCACGATCTCGCAAACCCTTCTCTTGTTCTGCCAGCTTGAGCTCTTGCTGGGCCGCCTGCGCGGCATCCCTTGGCGCCGCATCGGCCTGCACCAGCGCCGTTCCTGCGCCGGGCAGGCTTGCAGTCGCCGTCGGGTCAAGAGTCGTGGCGAGCGTGGTCATCGCCTGCAACTCCAGCGTCGCCCGGAATGCACCAGCCCTTGAATCTCGCTTCGGTTGCGAGGAATCGATCGGGCGATCGGTTGGAAAGGAAATGGTGGTCTTCAAAGTCCCGGTCCTGCAGCCGTGGCACCAACGCCACGGGTCCGCAGGCGTTCCAGCAAATCCGCTGCCAGAACCGGGTCCTGTTCCTCAAACTTACCCATGATCTCGGCCCGCTTGCGCGCGCTCATGCTGTCAAGATACGCCACAACGGTGTCATATCCGTCGGCACCGATTGAAAGTGTCTCGAGCAGCAGACTGTGCGCCTGGTCCGCCTTCATCGCAGCGAGCGTTGCCAAAGCGCCCTGGAACTGCTCATCGCCCTCGATCTGGCGGATTTTCTCTCGCTGCTGTTCAAAGGCATCGCGCTCGGCGAAAAAGGCCTGCCGCTCCTCATCCAGCCTGGCGCGTTCAAGTTGCAGCGTCCGCTGAAGATCCTGCACCTCACGTCGCATCCGCTGGACGATCTGCCGATCCGCCTCGCTCGAACCGAGTTTCCGATTGATCTTCTGCTCCGCTGTGAGCGGAATTACCTCATCATCGGGTTTCTTTGCAGCCGCCTCGGCCGCCCGCTGCGCTTCGAGCTCGCGCGCATCACGGTCCGCCACCGTCTCGCTGACCATCGACTTCAACTCGTCCAGTCGCCGGCTGTCCAGATGGCCCGTGCCGGCGAGCCACCCGACAAACCCGACAATCGCCAACAGATGGATCACCGCGAGGATCGAAAATGCCCGCCACAGCGTCTTGATCATTGGTCATGCTCCTCAGATCGGCCCGCTCGCAGAACCACAAGCTCATCCATCGCCTGATCCTCGGCCCGATTCTGCTCCCGACGCCACCGTTCGGCCTGCTGATCTCGCAACAGTTCCATCGACCGCCGCTGCATCGCCACCTGCGCCAGCATCTTGCGCGCCTGCTCGAGTCGGCGGTACACACCGGCCAGCTGCACCGCGAGTCGCTGGGCGTGCGCCTGGGTCGAAGCGATCGTCCCGCCCTGCTGTCTGGCCAGCATCGGATCAACGCGCCCGGACTGCACCAACCGGTTCAGTTCCTGCTGCTCGAGTTCGATCCGTCTCTGGATTTCGCGCAGCTCGGCTTCGAGCGAGAGCCGATCCCGCTCGATCGAGGCCACCCGGAGCTGATGCTCGCGTTCGACGATCTCGCGCTGACGCAGCACGGGCCTGAGTTTGAATCGGAACCTCGCCACGCCTTACCCCCTCGCATCCACCATCGGCTCGCCGCCCTGCAGCCGATGCAAGAGCTCGCTCGACTCCATCGCAAGCCGGAGCATCCATTCACGGGCCTGCTCGGGGGACGTGTCATCTTCGATCCCTTGCCGAACCAGTTCCTCGATCTTGTCGTGGTACGCCACCGCCACGTCCGCCTCGGCATCGGACCCCTTGGCATAAGCTCCAATCTGCACCAACTCCTCAATATTGGCATACGCCGCTTCGAGCCGACGGAGATGGTTCCTCGCCACGCGGTGCTGCTCGTCCACGATCCCGTCCGCGACGCGGCTCAGCGAGTCGAGGATGTCGATGGCCGGATATCTCGCACGCTGCGCGAGTTTGCGAGAAAGAATGAGGTGGCCGTCCAGAATCCCACGCGCCGCGTCGGCGATGGGTTCGGTCATGTCGTCGCCCTCGACCAGGATCGTGTACAACCCCGTCACCGATCCCCCGGTCGCCTCGACGCCCCCCGCCCGCTCAAGCAGCACCGGGAGCTCCGCAAACACGCTCGGCGTGTACCCCTTCGTTGCCGGCGGCTCACCCACCGACAACCCAACCTGTCGCTGCGCGTGCGCAAACCGCGTCACCGAATCCATCATCAGGAGCACGTTCTGACCCATGTCGCGAAAGAACTCCGCAATCGCGCACGCCAGTTTCGCCGCCCGAATCCGCATCAAGGGAGGCTCATCGCCCGTCGCCACCACAACCACCGACCGAGCCAGCCCCCGCTCGCCCAGCGATTGATCCAGAAACTCCCGCACCTCCCGGCCCCGTTCGCCGATCAGCCCGATCACGTTCACATCGGCCGATGACCGCCGAGCAATCACACCGAGAAGCGTGCTCTTGCCTACGCCGGGCCCCGCAAAGACACCCATCCGTTGACCGAGCCCGATCGTCGTCATCAGATCGATCGCGCGCACACCCGTGGAGATCGGCTTCTCGATCGGCGAGCGATCCATCGGCCCGATGGGCAGCGCATTGATCGGCCGGAGCACCGTATCCGAAATAACGCCGCCGCTGTCGATCGGCCGACCGAGCGCATCCACCACGCGCCCGAGCATCAGGTCACTGATCGGCGCCACCGGGGCTGCATGACCTCCACGGACCCGGTCGCCGGGTCGTATCCCCGTCGACGAGCCATACAGCATCACAACGGCATGACCCTGCGCAAAGCCGACGATCTCGCCGCACACACCCGTCGATTCGATCAGCACCTCCGACCCGATCGGCAGCGGCAACTGCTCAACCAACACCGTCAGCCCTCGCAGCGCCATCACCCGCCCGGAAACGCCGACCGCCTCGATCGAATCAATCAACCCGAGCTGATCGCGCAATGCTCTCACGCCGCTCGATCCCCGAGCTCTCTTTCACCGCGTTCGATCGTGGGGATCAGAGTCTGCGCGATCCGGTCGATCTGAGTCTGGATGGTCGCATCGACCTCGCCGCCCTCGGCCGTGCGCACGATACATCCGCCTTGTTCAACCGCCGGATCAAGATCACATGTCACATGCTCGATCGCACCGAGCCTCGCCGAGATCGTCGGCAGCATCTCCCGCACCAGATCGCCGTCCGCCGGGTTGATCGCCACAGAAACACGGGTGGATCGACCAACAAGCTTGAGCGCATGCTCGATCTGCGCGAGCACCAGCCGCTCATCTGCCTGAACCCGCCGGTGGATCACCGCCTCGGCGATCTTGATTGCCAACTCGAGCACATCTCGCTTGCACTCGACCAGCAGGTGGTGCCGATGGTTGGCAAAGTCATCCAATGCGGCGTTCCACGCGCGTTCGATCTCATCGAGTTGTTGCCGGGCGCGCACCATCGCCTCTTCTCGCCCCTTGCGCTCGCCCACTTCGCGTCCCTGCGTAAAGCCCTCCTCATAGCCTCGGGAGCGGCCAGACTCGAACCCGTCCGAGATCAGTCTTTCCCGCTCGGCCTCGGCCTCGGCGATGATCCGATCCGCTCGCTCCTGCGCTCGCTGACGCAGGATCTCCGCGTGCCGGGCGATGTCGCCAAGGTCCAGCACAACCGCCTGCCGATTCGCCTCCTCGGCGTTGTCTGCCTTGATCACCGCCATGGGTCACTCCTACACAACAAGGTCGGCGTCGCCGCGACCCTGAATAATGATCTCGCCCGCCTCTTCCAGACGCCTGACGATGTCCACAATCCGCTGCTGCGCCGACTCCACATCGCTGACACGCACGGGCCCCATGAACTCCATGTCTTCTCGGATCAGTGCTGCAGCACGTTCGGACATGTTGCCGAGAATCTTGTTCTGAAGCTCCTCGCTGGCCGTCTTGAGCGCCAGGCTGAGCTCCTCGTTGTCCACCTCTTTGAGCACGCTCTGAATCCCGCGATCGTCGACAAGCAGGATGTCCTCGAACACGAACATGAGCCGACGGATCTGCTCGACCAGGTCCGGGTCCTCGACCTCGAGCCCTTCCATGATCGTCTTCTCCGTCGCCCGATCGGCCAGATTCAACACCTCGGCGACCGTCGAGATTCCGCCCATCTTCTCCGTCGACTGCACCAGCACGTTCGAAAGCCGACTCTCGAGCCCCTTCTCCACGTCGCGGATCACCTGCGGGTTCGTCTGTTCCATATTCGCGATGCGCTTGATCACCGCGATCTGCTTCTGCGAGGGCAGACCCACGAGAATCTCGCTCGCCTTGTGGTGCGGCAGGTGACACACGATCAGGGCAATCGTCTGCGGATGCTCGTCCTGAATAAACGTCAACAGGTTCTCGCTCTCGGCCCGCTGTAAAAACGAAAAAGGTGTTCGCTGCACCTGCGTCTGGATCTGCTGCATGATCTTGCCGGCAAGCTGCGGGTCGAGCGCTTCGCTCAAAAGCTGCTTGGCATGATCCAGACTCCCCTCCGAGGCGTACTGCATCGCCACAGCCGTGCTGTAGAACTCCTCCACCACCGCGCGCTGAAGCTCGACCGGCACGCGGCCGAGCCCCGCCAACTCGCGCGTCACCTCTTCGACCGAATCCGTCGTCATTGATTTCAGAATCGCCGATGCCTTGGGCGGCTCAAGCGTCAGCAGCAGAATCGCCGCCTTGGTCAGACCCTCCAGCTCGGCCGGGTTCGACGGAAGTTTTTCATGCGGTCGGCGCGCCATACTCTATGGTCCAATCCTTGTCCTGAATTCAGTTCTCAGGTTCGATCCAACGATTCAGCAATCGTGCTGTCAACTCCGGCTCTTTATCAACCAGGGCTGCGACCTGCTCGAGCATCTTCGAAGACGTGACGTGCTCGGAGTCGATCTCGATGCCCTCCATCGGTGTTTCGGATTCGTCGGCCTCGCCGACCACATCACTCATGTTCCCGAGCGCCGGCGGGATGCCCACAATATCCTCAACTGCGGGCAGCTCAATCTGCTTGGTCGCCTTGCGCACCATCAGCAGCATCATCACAATCGACACACCCGCGAGCAACGCCAGCATCCCCTTCTCGATCAGCCCGCTGCCGACCAGTCCGCTCAGTCCGCCCAGCCCACCACCCGAAGACGCACCCATCGCCCCGAATGGAAAGCCCGCAGCCTGTGTCGAACTGGCCAGCTGCTGCATGTTGATCGGCATCATCGAGACGACCACCTCGCCCGCAACCTTGCGCTCGCCGTTGGCATCAACCACGGTCGGCAGGTGAGGCTGAAGCAATGCCGCGATGCGCTGCCGCTCCGTCTCGAAGGCTGCTGCGACGGCAGCCGGATCGGGTCGGGCCTGTTCTTCACCCTCGGCCCCGGCCTCGCCCGCATCCGCCGGCGGCGGCACCAGGGCCTCGACATACTCATGCGGGACCTGCACCGAAATATTCAGCGAAGTCGCCATCCCGCGCGGGTCGATCGTGCTGGTGATCTCTGAGCCGACGCGTGAATCGAAGGCTGTCGTGTCTTCAGTGCGCAGAAAGCCGGCGTTGCCTTTGCTCGGCGCCTGATTGATGTCCGCACCGGTGTTGGGTCGGGTGCCGGGCTCGGCTGCCGACACCGCCTGACTGGTCTCCTCCTTCGTGCTGGATGTCGAATTGGGAAGCGAGACCGTCCCCTCGCCATCTTTCAGATAGGCCTCGCGCCGACTGGTGACCCTCTTGACATCCACATCCGCGGTCACCGCGACGATCGCGCCGGGGATGTTCGAGAGGATCCCGCGGATCTTCTGCTCCACCTCGCGCTCAAACTTCTTCTTATGATCGAGATAGCTCGCGGCCATCGTGTCCTCATCCGACCGGGGTCGGTGGTAGCGTCCGGTCGTGCCGTCGATCACGCTGATGTTGTCAAGCGTGAGCCCCGAAACCGCGGTGGAGACGAGCCTGGCGATGGCATCCACCTGATCCTGCTTGATCTCGGTGTTTGATTTTGAAAAAACAGTGACCGAGGCCGTCGGCGTGCGCGACGCCAATCCGATCCCGCTCGGCGCCGGCACATCCAGAAACACCGTGGCCTTCTTCAACGAGGGAAAGTTCGAGATCGTTCTGGCCAACTCACCCTGCAACGCCATGCGCACGATCTGCTGGTTGATCTCTCGCGGGTTGGTCCATTTGAGTTTCTCGGCCAAGTCGGAGAACAGAATCGTCCCGTCCGCCGGCAGCACACCCTGCGACGCAAGCACGCCGCGCGCCACGACCACATCATCCTGCCGAACCATCAGCCGACCCGAGCGATCGACGACCGCCTCGATACCGGAAGCCCGGAGCTGGGTCAGGGCTTGGGTCTTGGTATCCGAACTCGCGCCGGCATAGATCTCGGCCCGCTCAGGCTTGCCCGCCCAGAGACTCACAAGCAGCAGGAACATGACCATGATGACCAGGACCGAACCGATCAGCAGCCGCGACGTCGGCGTAAGCCGGCTCAGCTGCTGCTGGGCATTGCGCAGAATGCGAAGAATCCTGTCCATCGGCGTCGGCCTCCATGCCGCGTTCCGTATCGACGCCTCCGGCGCCCACACACCACCACGCGCACCGCGCCCCGCGGCCCACGTCTGCGAGTATCTCGGCTGGCCCACCCTGTCAGCTTGAACTTGCGCTCAAACACGCACTTTCTGCGCTTCGGCATCGCGCAGATGATGCGCCCTAGACCCGAAGTTGCTGGATCTCACGGTACGCATCGAACACCTTGTTGCGGACCTGCTGCAACAACCTGAAGGCGGTGTCGGCCTTGGCCGTCGCCAGAAGCACGCTCTCGACGTCATCCCGCCGACCGGTCTGGAGGTCTTCGATCGCCTGGGTTGCATCCCGTTGAAGCTCGTTCACCTGATCGATGTTCTGCATCAGCAGGTCTTTAAAGCCCGCAGCGGAAGTCTTGCCCGCAGCCGGTTGTCCCGGATTCAAGGGGCCGACGCCGGAAGCGCCGCCTACCAGTCCCAATGGGTCAGTCATCTGGACACTCCAACCTCGTCCGCCTGCTTCATACCCACACCATCATCGTCCATCACGTGATTAACCGCAAACTCTGGGCCAACATCTGCTTGGTCGCTTCGGCCGCGGCCACGTTCGCCTCGTACGCCCGGACCGCCTCCATCGCGTCGATCTGCTCGGTCGTCGTGTCCACATTCGGCTCACGGATGTACCCCGCCTCATCGGCATACGGACTGTTCGGAGCATACTTCAGCGTCAGAGGCGACTGGTCCTGCCCGATCTCGGCCACGTGCACGCCCATTGCTCGGCCGTTCCGGTTCGATGATTCCGGGTTCCCGGCCGCGAAATACGCAATCCGCCGGCGGTACGGGTTGTAGTTCCCCTGCGCATCGAGAAGCGTGCCCTTGTTGGCAATATTCGCGCTGATGACATCCAGCCTTGTGCGCTGGGCGATCATCCCGCTCGTTGAAATATCAAGTGTGCCATACATCGGCCCGACTCCTGTTCAGATCATTCAGACCCGTTGCGTGATCGAAACCCGCAGGATGTCCATCTGGCTGCGCATGAGATCCGTCGCCAGGCGATACGCGCTCAGATTCTCCGTCATGTCCTGCATCAGTTGCTCGAGGTCGCGGTTGTTGCGGTCGTGGGCGAGGATGCCGCCGACCGGGGTTCGCGGGTCGAGTTCGAGCCGGCCGTCGGGAAGCCGGCGGATCTGCCGGGTCGGCTTGGTGTGCAGTTCGCCGTGCATCCCGCCGGTGCGTTTGCGACGATCCGCGATGGCATCGGCAAGCCACGCCTGAAAGTCCTCCGGCGCCACATCCTTTTGCTGGAAGTTCGGGGTCGAGATGTTGGCGATGTTGTGCGCGATGAGCTTCTGCCGACCGGCAGCGAACCGGATCGACTGCTCCAGCGAAGGCAAGGCACCCGAACTCAGAATACTATCAAGAAGCATGATCCGCCGTTCCTCCCGCAAACACCGGGCCAACGCCCTCACAGGCTCTGCGACACAACCTGCTGCTCTTTCCATTTCTTGAGTTTGAGCCCGAGCGTGCGCACGCCGATGCCCAGGCTCTTGGCCGTCTTCTGACGATGGCCATTGAACCGCTCGAGCGTGCGGATGATGGCATCACGCTCGAGCTCCTCGAGCGTGATGTTCGGACGGATCAGATCGGCCAGATCGGCCCCAACTGCCGGCATGTGTCCTGTTCTGGCCTCGGGTTCCACACCGCTGCTCGCGGCCTCGATGAATGCACTCGTCGCATGGGATCGCGTGTGCAGCTCCGGTTCCTCGGCCATATCGACCCCGGCCATCCCGAGCCAGGGCTCGATCAGGCTGCGACCGATCTCCCTCGTCGAACGAGCCCGCCCCAGCACGACCGCTCGCTCGCAGATGTTCTGGAGCTCGCGCACGTTGCCGGGCCAGGTGTAGCGTTCCATCAATGACAACGCCTCGGCTGAGAAGATCATCGGATCGACTCCCTCGCGCTGCGAGATCGTCTGCACGAAGTGGGCCGCCAGATCCGCGACATCCTGCGATCGTTCACGCAACGGCGGCAGATGGATCGGAAGCACGTTGAGCCGAAAGAACAGGTCCTGACGAAACTCACCCTTGGCGACCGATCGGGGCAGATCTCGGTTGCTCGTCGCGATCACCCGCACATCGATCCCGATCGAAAGGCTCGACCCCACCCGCTCGAACTCACGCTCCTGAAGGACCCGAAGCAGTTTCGCCTGGAGCGAAGGCGGAATCTCGCTTACCTCGTCGAGCAGCAGCGACCCGCGATCCGCAAGCTCGAACCGCCCCTTACGAAGCTGATCCGCGCCCGTGAACGCGCCCTTCTCGTGGCCGAACAGTTCTGATTCAAGCAACGACTCGTTCAGCGCGGCACAATTCACCGCGAGCATGGCCTCGTCGCGTCGCTGGCTGACCTCATGCACCGCTCGGGCGACCACCTCCTTGCCCGAGCCGCTCTCGCCCACGACCAGCACGGTGCCCAGACTCTCGGCAACCGCAGCGACCTGCTCGCGAACTCGGCGCATCGCGGGTGATTTCCCGATCAGGCGATCCAGCCCACGCCCTTTGCCGGTCTCGACCGAAGTCGGTGCAGCGACCGCCTGCGCCCGGAGCACCGCGTTCTCGCGGACCAGATCACCATGTTGGCATGCTCGCCTGACCGCGATCACCAGCTCATCGCCCTGAAAGGGCTTGGTGATGTAGTCGAACGCGCCGAGTTTCATCGCAGAGACAGCCGTGTCGATCGTTCCGAACGCAGTCATCAGCACGACGGGTAATTCCGAATCGATCTCGCGCAACCGTTCGAGCAGCTCGATCCCTGTCAGACCGGGCATTTTGAGATCGGTCACCACGGCATCCGGCCGGCGCTTGGCTGCGATCTTCAACGCCTGTTCGCCACCGTCGGCGGTCACCACCCCAAAGCCCGCACGCTGCAGCGTGGAGCCCACGCTGTCGCGCATCATCTCTTTGTCATCAACCACCAGCACCGTCTTCATTTCTCGCTCCTCAGGCCCGCAGGATTGTGCGCAGGCCCCTCGGCAATGCATCCATTTCTCTCGGTTGGAAAGAACAGCTCGATCACAGCACCATCAATGGCGCCGGGGCCGCCCGCTTTGTTGTGGACACGAATGTGCCCGCCGTGCGCATCGACGATGCGATGCACGATCGCCAGACCCAACCCCGTGCCCACGCCCCGCGTCGTGAAGAACGGGTTGAACATCCGCTGCTGAACCTCCGGCGGTACGCCGGGGCCCGTATCCGAAACGACCAACACCGACCCCGCCGGGTCCGGATCATCGCCGGCCACCGCCCGACACGAAAGCCGGAGCACCTTCGGACGAACATCCCCCGTTTCGCACATGGCGTCGGCGGCATTGCGGATCACATTCACAAGCGCCTGATGCACAAGATTGGCATCGGCATGAAGCACGGGATGCTCGGGAGTGATCCGCACCTCGACACGCTTTTCGCCACCGAGCACATCGCTGCAGCTCTTGATTGCTCGCTCGAACACTGCTTCAGCATCAAGCTCCGACGGGTTCACCTTGAGCACGCGGGAGAAGGAGAGGACATCGCTAACGACCGCGTCGAGCCCATGGACCGCGCTGTGGATTTTCCGTGCCAGTTCGCGCTCGTCCATGCGATCTTCAAGATCGGCAATGAGCATCTCGGCGTAAAGCCCGATCGAGCCGAGCGGGTTGCGGACTTCGTGCGCAATCCCCGCGGCCATTTCGCCGAGGGCCGCCAGCCGACGCGAACGCTCGAGTTCATCGTTGGCGCGGCGGAGTTCGCTCTTGAGTCGCACGACCTCGGCCGTCAGTCTTTCGTGTGTCTCCTGAAGCTGGGCCGTGACCTGGTTGAACGCGCCGAACAGCTCACCGAGCTCGTCGGCGGTCATGGAATCACATCGCCCATCCGGCATGGTGGTCTCGCCCGTCATGGTCAGGCCTGCCGATCCTGGAATCTGGGCGATCGCTGCTCACGGCCGGCGTACGCCGAAACCGCCTGCCCGCCGCGCTTGACACCCGTGATCTGTGCGTGCACGCGATCCCTCCGATCTTCCATCGCGCGCCGATCTCTGTCGTCACGCTCAGCGATCGAGGACATCAGCGTTGAGAGGTCATCCAGACCCTGCCGCACTCGGCGGCGGTCCGATTCACCCATGGCGTCGATGTGCGCATCCCACTGGGCCCGATATGGGCTCATCCGGGCCGAGGCATCGGTGATGCGGTCGATCAGTTGCTGACGCTGGCCGAGCACGGCGAGCAGGCCATCCGTGTCGTCGGCCTCGACGCACTCGTGCTGCTTCCGGCTGAGCCCTTCGAGCTTTCGGTACAGCTCGATCTGTTCGTCGATCAGGCGGACAAGCCCCTGTGGGTCGCCCGTCACGGTGCTGCTGGTCATCCTTGACCCTCTCAATCGAGTGCACTCCGTCACTCTCGGAACTGTTCATCCACCAACGCTGTCCGGCTGCATAGCCGCCAGCTCATAACTCGAATCAAGCCATCGCTGCCAATCCTGCTGGGTCATGGGAAGTGTCTGGTCATCCCATGCTTCATCGGGCAGCGCCTCATAAAAACGCTTGGCTCGCTCGCTCGCGGTGCGGGCCCGCTCGAGATCACCAAGCTGAACGTACGCATTAAAGATCTGAACCATCGCCACGAGCGATGACGCCTGTTCACTGAAACGATCCTTGGCGATCGAATACGCACGGATCGCAGCATCGTACTCGCCGAGGTCAAACTCGCAATCGCCAATATAGAAGTAGCTGTTGCGTAAATACAGTTTTTCGAGCGAGCTCAGCCGACGCTGGTCGATCTGTTCGAGCCCGTCGCGAACCTGTGTAAAGAGCGTAATCGCCTCGCGGAGGTGATTCTTCAACTCCGTGCGCAGCTCTCTGGCGACCGAGGGCGAGACCGACCCCGCGTCGAGCGTTTGACGGATGCGGTCGGCTTCGAGCCGGAGCGAGTCCGCCAGCAGGAACCGAAGCCGATGCGTCCCACGCCCATCGGCATTCCTCGCGACAGCCTCGGTCAGACTCTCGATCGCACGTGGATACTCGCCCTTGAGATAGTGCACCTGCCCAAGCGATGCCAACGCCTCGGCGAATGCCTCGGAATCGACATCCCCGATGTCGCCCCGGATCACCGAGTTCAGGAGTGTCTCGGCTCGCTCATCGTTGCTCGGGTCGGCATCCTCAAGATAACACTGCGCCAAAGGCACATAACTCATCACCGCGTACGGCCCGACACCCCGAGATTGCGCCGCGTTGTTGGCCGCTTCAAGAATGGCCTCGTATTGCTGGGCCGCCAGGTCATACTCTCCCGCCGCCTGATACGCCCGGGCGAGCCGATACTGCGCCTCGGGCACGCGGGGATCATCCGAGATGGTCGATGCGAACTCGCTGAAACCCGCGATGGCCTCGGTCGAATCGCCCCCGCGATCGAAGGCGTCCGCGGCGTTCCACAGGCTGCTCGCATAGCCCGCATCGTTGTCCCCGCCGGCCAGCCGATCGGCATGCCTGCGAAAATAGTCCGCAGCCCGTACGAAGTACCGCTGCGCCTGCGCCCGGGTCACCGGGTCCGCATCGGCCATGTCGGTGATCCCCGTGCCGTCCTGCTTGACACCCTCGACCAACTCATCCGCGAGCGCCAGATTCACCTTGGCCTGCGCCAGAAGCACATCATCCGGGGCCTCGTCGATACCAAAGAGATCCTCGGCGAGCTGGACATACTGCGCCGCGAACAACAGCTCGCCCTGCACGAAGCTCTCTTCGCTCCGCCTGAGAAGTTCATTCGCCGCCTCGACCAGCAAGGCCTGATCCGCACGACCCTCGGCTTCATCGGCAAATCTGACATACGCCGCGACCGCCTCTTCCTTGCTCACGATGGCCGGGTCGATCGCTGCGATGGCCGAACGCACACCCCCGATCGCCAGAAGCGAGGGAAGATACGTCGGCGAACCCGCGTAATCGCGCGCAATCTCCTCGAACTTCTCGAGCGCCTTCTCATACTCATCCGATTGCTCAAGCGATTTCCCGAGCTGGAAGAGCGTCTCGGCGTACAGCTCGTCGCCCGGCGGGATCAGGTCCGCTGCCCGACCAAGCTGGACCTTCGCCTCGGACACCGCGCCGGATTCCAAGTATCCCCGACCCAGCAGCGTCATCAGCTCACCCCTGGCCCTGGGCTCTGCGGTACTCACCCTCGGCATCTCGCGGAGCAGGCCGGTGATCGCCTCCTCGATGTAGCCTCGATCAAGCTGCAATTCGGCCCGTCTGGCAGCTGTCCAGCAGCGATCGTTCACGTCGAGCATCGGGTCCTGCGCGAGTTCGGTCAGGAGTGTTTCCGCCAACTCGATCCGCGGGATGGGCCGGCTCAATGCCCTTGAGATCAGGGCTTTGCGGAGCCTGATCCGGTCCGAAGCCGCCGAATCATCCATTGCCTGCACACGTTTGAGGGCCTTGTCGAACTGGTCCGTCTCGATGAGGGCTTCGGTGATGAGGACCCGGTCATCATGGGAGAGTTTGGCGTGCAGCCGTTCCGCCTTGAACAACTCATCGAGGACGGTCTCGTAGTTCGCCTGTTCTTCGAGTCCAAGGTCGCGCTGGCCCCGCCCGATCGCTCGGCCGCGGAGCAGATGGAATTGCTGGCGATGTTCTTTCGTAAAGAACGGCGCATCCGTGTACTGGCGAACCTTGTCGTTCAGCGTTGCCAGGGCTTCTCGGTATTCACCCTTGGCGAGTTGCTTCTCGGCTTGCCCCAGCATGCCCGCGATATCCGGATCGGGGCTGCTCATCACAACACCGACCAGCCCGGCGACCAGCAACACCACGGCCAACACGAGCGTGGGCACCTGCCACAGCTCACGCCACGATCGTCGCGGCTCGTCGATGATGGTTGTGGTTTCCGGCTCGTCCAAGGCGCACTCCATCCGCCGCGCGGAACACCCGCACGCCGTCCATGTTTGGGTTATCGGGATGCCGGACGCGCACGCTTGACCGCTTTGGGCGCAGAATCAGCCGAATGCTTATTCTGGAGGATGATCATCGTCCGATAACGGCGGCCCCGCGCGCGTCAAGACCGCCGATCGGGCCAGCACATCACCCCGGTGTCGACCGCTCGGATCCGTCAACGCCAGCATCGCCACCGGGGGCAGATACCACTTGATCAGGTTGCGACCCAGCGATCTCATCAGGGTCGGCGGACGGAACTGACCCCGAGGCAGACTCGCATTGCCCGCATCCACGCGCGAAACGATCAGCCCCATCATCGCCTTGCCGAAGGATCGTCCGAACATCGCCTCGGAGAGCGAGCAGTGCAGGACGTTGATCGTCAGGGCTATGACCAATGGCAGCACATCCAGCCGGCCGGTCAAGGGGACCGCAAGCGGGCCGAGCACCTCAGATACTGAAAGACCAAACATCTGTCCCGACAGCAGCACGCCGATCATCCCGTCCAGCGCCGTCGCCACCAATCGCTGTCCGGGACTCGCAAACGCCAGTCCCTCCGGTAGGACGATCTCCCCTTCATCGGGGGTAGGCCGAAGCACCACAAGGAGCACCACCGCCATCAGCAGCAGCAGACCGAGTGCCAGAAACCGGAACTCCTCCTCCGACACCGGCGACTGGACCACCGCCGGACCGGAATAGATCAATGTTCCGGACACCAGATCGAACTCGACCACCTGCTGAACCGGAAGCGTCAGTCCGGGCGTGGGCAGCGCGGATTCGGTGGCGGATGTCGCGGCCCCGGCCTCGGTCCACACGAGCACCAGCCGACCCGGACCATGAAGAATGGTCGCAGCGGTCGGTTGGGCCGGATGCACGACCTGTCCGAGCCGAATCTGCCCCCCCGGCGAGATCGAGATGACCTCATCATGACGCTCGTCGATCGGATCGAGCACCACGACCTCGCCCCGCCACACGCCGACGACCCGCGAGCCCTCACCGGGCATCGGCCCCGCGAGTTTGTCCGAATCCCATCCGTCATCTCGGCGTGTCCAGAGCGACCAGCCATCCGAAGCCTTGACAACGAGGTGCAGGCCGAGCTCCGATGAGAACAGCAGCGGATCGCCCGAGCCAAGATCCGGCAGCGCCTGTTCCACCCACCCTTTCGGTTCAAGCAGGAGCAGGACCGGCCCGGTTGCACGCGCAAGCAATGCCCAGATTTCGTGCTGATAGCCTGTGAATCCAAGAAGATTTCGGGCATCCGGAACAGCCTGCAGGATGCGCAGCCGACCCTCGGGCACACGGAGCCACAGGTCTCGAATCCCTGCGGGAACAGCCTCGATCTGTCCCACACGCCGGGAGCCGTCAAGGTTCGGCTCGAAAAGCAGATAGACCGAACTGCCCTCGGACGCCAAGGCTTCCGGCGGGACACCCAAAGGCCCGAAACCCTTGATCTTGCCATCCGGAGCCGGCGCGGCATGCGCCGAAGGCCCCCTTGGAGGAATGTGCGCCAGGGCCGACCCGGCCTGACCCGGGTCAGTGACGATCACCCAGCCGTGGTAGGGCTGATCCGTCGAACCCGCAGCGGGAAGATGCTCGACCTGCCCGAGCGCTGTGAACCCGAACAACAGGTTCAGCACAACCACCGCGATCCGGTGCAACTTGTGAGACCTCATGGCGCACGTCCGATCCGTCTTGGATCGTCCAGCCCGATCTCAACGATGCGCTTTACACCAAACCGACGCACCAGCTCGTCAAAGTTGAACACGACCGCCTTCGGCCGACGCCTGGACATTTCAAGGTGCGAAAGCTCGATCTCGACCCGCGACTCCGCACTCGGGATCTCCATCACCAGACGTGTCGGCACCCACTGCGGCCTCGTCGGGTCGATCCGATTGTCCACACGCATCAGGTTCTTCAGCGTCGATCGCGCGATCAGCTCGCCCGAATCCGTCAGGAGATCCACACCGACCGGATCGAAGTTCTGCGCGTTGAGATACACACGCCGACGACGACCGGGCTCGTCAAACTCGACCATCACCGTGCGCACGTGATCGAAGTCCCGATCGCTGCGAGAGACTTCACCCGCTCCCGATATGCCCGGCTCGGGCCAGCGGTTCAGATCCGCCAAGATCAGCAGATCCGTCGGCAGCATCGGAACCCCGATCTGATCCAAAGCCAGCTCCCGGGCCTCGGCCTGCGCCCCCACATACGCCACACGCTCCTCGGTCCGGTTGATCCACCAGAACCGCTGCGCATCACACCCGAGCAGCAGGTACACCTCGCCCAGCTTGCCGATGGTCAGCGCAACCTGTGTCTCGGGGCGGACCACCTGAAAGTGACCCTCGCCCTGATCGCGGTGACGATCGCCCTCGGCATCGACATACCGCAACCCAACCGACGCGATCGCCCAGAGTCGATCCAGATCGCCGACCCGCCACTCGGCTCGCTCGTACACCGCGTCGTATGTCGGAATCCCGGCGGATGCTCCCTCGGCAGCATGCCACCCGGCCGACTGGCATCCGCCTAGCGCCACCGTCGACACCAGAGCCAGCAGCGCCCTACGCATCGCCACGATCCAACACCTGCTCGATCTGATCGGCCAATTCGGAAAGCGTCTGCTCATCAAGCTCGCCCGCAGCCTGCGGATCGTGCACGCGCACAGGCTCGGCCTCCGGGTCCGACCCCTTGGGCCTGACCAGCAGAGAACCGGATTCCGTCCCGAGATAGTCGAGCAATCGCTTGCGCACGAGCATCAGCGCCAGAACATACCGGAAGGCGAGCCGACGCGGGTCCTCGGTCTCGGCAAGCTGCTCGAACAAATCGACAAGCCCATCGGCGCTGATCAGCGATTCGCGTTTCTTGCCCGGCTCGGGCACGGTCGTGCGCCAACTGGCGAAGATGCTCCGGCCGGCCTCGGGACGGGCACCACCTTCCCAAGCCGAGAGGCTGAAATCGAGTCGATCCAGCTCGTCATCATCGGCCCGCTCGAGCAGGACGACGACCATCCCATCACCCGGCGTCAGCGGTTCGCCCGTCTCGGCGCAGATGCCGGTGTATCGCGGAATCGAAAATGATTGCGTGGCACTCACGCCGCGAGTCTACGGCCCCAAACCTACCGACATGTCAACTCGAAAAACCTCTTTGATGTCCCGCCCGGACCAACCCGGAAACGCTGACACATCCCGCATGCGGGGCAGCGGGCGATGTAGACAGGCTGATCCTGCCGGCGATAGACCCGGACATACTGGTTTGAGCACCGGAAATAGACGCGTAAATAGGGCCTGTCCGGCCCGGAGGTTGCGCGCTGAGATTGCAGATCCGTGTTCGCCATGACTGTCTTCCTATCGGCCGAGACGCCGGGATAGGCCAACCGAATGCCGAGTCTATGATTGTTTGGTATATTTTTGGATAACGCCATGACGTTTGCCGAGCCGATCTACACTTGGAAAGCAGGATTCCATCGGAGATCCGGACGATTTCATGACCTCGCCGCTGACGATTTTGCCTGATCCCCCCCCACCACCGACGGCGATCGGTCTGATTGCCGGCGGCGGTCGGTTGCCGACGCTGGTCGCGGAAGGGTTGCGTGAAGCGGGGCATCCGGTACACGGTCTCGGCCTTGCGGGGATGTATGACCCGGAGTTGCCCATTTTGTGCGACACGTTCCGAACGGTCGGGCTGCTGCGTGTGGGCGGATGGGGCAAGATCCTCCGCCGGATGGGTGTCCACCATGCCATCATGGTCGGGAAGGTGGACAAGGCCCAGTTCATGCACGATCCGCTCCGAGCGTTTCGCAGCATTCCGGATCTCAGGACTGCTCAGATCTGGCTGCGCAAGCTCCGGCATGACCGCCGATCGCACGCATTGTTGAAAGCTGTGGCGGATGAACTCGACCGCAACGGCGTCAGCCTGATAGATTCCACCATGTCCATCGGGAACCAACTGGCGAGCAACGGCGTGATGACACGGCGCAAGCCGACCTCGGAGCAGATGGCGGATATCCGATTCGTCTGGCCACTGCTGACCGAGACGCTCCGGCTGGATATTGGTCAGGCGATCGCGGTTCGAGATCGTGATGTGATCGCGGTCGAGGCGGTCGAGGGTACGGATCGGATGATCCACCGTGTCGGTGAGATCTGCCGGGCCAAGGGCTGGACACTGTGCAAGGGCGCAAGGGTCGGGCATGATCGGCGGAGCGATGTGCCCACCGTCGGCTTGGACACGATTAAGACGCTCTACGAGAACGGCGGGCGGTGTCTGGCGCTGGCAGCGGGCGATGTCATCATGCTCGACAACCCCTACCTGCTCGATCTCGCCGACGAAATGGGCATCGCGGTGATCGGCGTGCCGATCGGCCCGAGCGGGAATGCG
>DRKT01000254.1 GCA_011053195.1 Phycisphaerales bacterium
GCAGCATCGGGATCACCAGCCTCGGCAGATACACCGAGTTGCCCCGGTTGTACGCCTCGACATCCAGCGGCGAACCCGGCTCGATGAACGAGGCCACGTCCGCGATATGCACCGAAAGCTCCCACCCGCCGCCGTCCTGTTTGGGCAGCCGCTTGATGCTGATCGCATCGTCATAATCCTTCGCGTCCGGCGGATCGATCGTGCAGACCACATCGTTGGTCAGATCAAGCCGACCCTCGATTCTGCCATCTTTTCTGAATTGTTCGATGGCAAGGTCGAAATCGCGCGTCGCCTGCCGGGCCTGCTCGACGCACGCCTCGGGGAATTCGCGTGAGGGCAGGTTGTACGCCGCAATGATCGCCTGAGTCTCGACATCCGGCTCGCCCGCCTCGCCCAGCACGCGGACGATCACGCCCTCGCCCAGTCTGTCGTCTTCCGGGTACTCCGTGATCTCGAAGACCACCTTGTCCCCCGGCGAGGCATACTTGCTCTCGGCATCGCGCACGATGATCGGCCGCCCCTGCAATTCACGCGCGTCGGGGATCACCACATACCGCCCCGCCCGCTTCTCGATTGTCCCCGTGAAGCTCACCTGCTTGCGCTCGAGAATCTCGATGACTTCGCCGGAGAACTGCTTGTCGCCCGTGCCCCGGCCGCCCCGGCGCGAGCTGCGACGAACACGAACCCGCACCCGATCACCCGAAAGCGCATCCATCGTCGAGCCCGGCGGGATGAACAGATCGCCCTCCTTGACCGTCGTGTCGGGTGTCACAAAGCCGAAGCCGCGGTTGCTCCCGCGAAAGGTCCCCGTGATGATCTGCTCCCCATCGCCGAACGAGGGCAGCGAAACCACGCCCTGATCGGAGACATGGATCAGTCCTTCCTTGGCCATCGCATTGATCGAATCGCGGAAGGCCTCCGGGTCGTCCACGCCGAGATCGGTGATGATCTGCGCCACGTTGGTGGGCAGATACCGATCGTGCGAGATGTGCCTGAGCAGACGGATCTTGAATCGTTGGGCCATGCGCCTAGTACTCCGCGACTGCACGCTGCAGCGCCGGGTGGAAATCGTCGGGTGTAAACCCGAAGTGAGCTTCGAACTTGTCCAGCGTGGCCGTCGAATCCTCGCTCGACATCGCAGCCATTCCCGCATCGAACGGGAGCATCTGCTCCATCCCGACCGCGCCCGCGATCTTGGCCGTGGCATACGCCGCGGTTGCCGGGATTCCGCCCGGTCTGATCGTCGGCTTGGCGCCGCGCGTCGAATCCCGTACAAAGGTCAGCAGCTCGGGCCACGTCACCTCTTCCGGCCCGACCACGTTGTAAATCTCGCCGATGGTCTCGTCGTTGTCGAGCGAATCACACGCCGCCCGAGCCACATCTTCCGCCGTCACCGGCGCCACAATCGGGTCCGTCGATTCTGCGGGGATGTACGACCACTGCCCGTCGGCGCGTCGGGTGAAATACGGCATGAAGAAAAATGGTTGGGCCTTGCCCCGCGCCCACGTGACCATCATCTCCGTCAACTCTCCGCCCGAGCCGACGATCAGACCGGGGCGCAGGATTGTCCACTCCAGCCCGCTCCGGCGCAGCGCCTGTTCGCCGGCGTACTTGGTTTTCTGATACTCGGCCCGCCCGTCGGGATGAGCCGCAAGCGCCGAGATATGCACAAACCGGTCCGTCCCCGATGCGGTACACGCCGAGGCAAGCATCTCCACCGCCCGCACATGCACCTGCTCGAACCGCTCGCCCGCCCGCTCGCGGATGATCCCGATGCAGTTGACACACGCCGACGCCCCTTCGACAAGCCGGCTCGCCGAGTCCGCCGAGATCGTTTCCGTCTGCACGAGTGTGAGCCGATCGCGATGCTCGAGCCCGGCAAAGGCCTCGCTCGCCTTGGCCGGCGTCCGCACCAGCGCCCGGACCGCGTGCCCCCGCCGGAGCAGCTCGCCGACCACATGCCGACCGACAAACCCCGTCGCTCCCGCCACTGCAACCGTCTGTTCGCTCATCGTTGACCTTCCATCCCCGGGGTCGCCTGTTGGTACCCCGCGAACCGATGGTAGCGTACACTCGCCGCTGTGACCCTCGCCGCCGACCACATCGACTTTGCCTACCGCAGGGGCCATCCCGTTCTCTCGGGAATCTCTCTGACGATCCATCCGGGCCGGGTCGTTGCCCTGCTCGGTCCCAACGGCTCGGGCAAGACCACACTTCTCCGACTCCTCGCCGGCATGATCAAACCCCAAGCCGGTTCCATCACCATCGACGGCCATCAAACCCACGAACTCAACGCCCACGACCGGGCCCAGAGGCTTGCCTACGTTCCGCAGAACCCTGCGCTTGCCTTTCCGTTCGATCTTTCCCGATACGTCGGCTTCGGCCGATTCGCGCTCGGCAATCAGGACAAAGTCGAACGCGTCCGGCGAGCCATCGACCGGCTCGATCTCACGCACAAAGCGCATGAACCCGTCGGTGAGCTCAGCGCCGGCCAACGCCAGCGGGCCGCCATCGCTCGCGCTCTCTGTCAACTCGGCGAAGAACCCGCCCCGGGCTTCACCCGCATCCTTCTTGCCGACGAACCAACCGCCTCGCTCGATCCCAAGCATGTGGTCCGCGTGATGGAACTCCTCAAAGACCTGAAAGAGATCGGTGTCGGAGTCGTGCTGGTCCTCCACGATCTCGCCTCGGCCGCCCGATGGGCCGACCACGCCATCCTGCTCGACAGCGCCGGCACATTGCTCACCGAGGGCACGCCCGACAATGCCCTCAACGACGATTCTCTCCAGCGAGCCTTCGGCATCGGATTCCAGAGGATTGAACGCGAAGGCGAACTCCTCGCCCTCCGACCTGTCCAGATGCGATAGACTTTCCCCATGCTCCAGTGGCTCACCAGCAACATCCAGATCGTCGTCGTGATCCTCATGGTCCTCGGCCCTTCGATCGGCGGCGTGGTCAAATGGCTGGCTCAGCAGCAGAAGATTCTCAAAGAGAAGCAGAAACTCAATCGTCGGCGCGAGGAAGAGCTCCGAACGGGCCGCCCGGCGACAGAGGCCGAACCCGATCCCCAGATCCTGGCCCGGAAACAGGCAGAACTGCTCCGTCGCCAGCAGGCCGAGGCCGAGCTCAAGCGTCAGCAGGCCGAGGTCCTTGCCGAGCGTGCCCGTCGCGCCCAGCAGGCCCGACAAGCAGCCGAGGCCCGCCGCGCCCCGAACCAGGCCGACGCCACCGGCGTTGAGTTCACGCCCGGGGCGTTTGCCCCCCCGCCGGAGATTTCAGCGCCGATCCCGCCGGCGGTGGTCTCTCGCCGGTCCGCTGCCAGAACTGAATCCGCACTGACCCGAACCCGCGTTGCCAAGGCCGCCTCGAATGTTGCAACGGTCCGGGCGCCGACCACACCGATCCTCGGCTCGGTGGGGATCACCGACCTGCGCCAAGCCGTCGTTCTCAGCGAGATCCTCAGCCCGCCCGTCGCTTTACGGGAGAGTCATCTTTCGTGAGCCCGACCACCGGTTCTGTCGGTCCGGCGTGTGATGTCATGGCCGGGGGGCCCTCGTTCTCCACGGGTCCCAGCGAGACTATTCCGCTGAAGATCAATCCGCCGAGCACCGCAGCCAAAGCAATGCGGTACCACCCGAATGCCTCCAGCCCGTGCGTGTTCAGAAATCCCACAAGCCAGCGCACGGCGATGGCTGCACTGAACGTTGCCACCACCAGCCCAATCCCGATCGTGGTCAACCCAAACACTTCAAAAAGATTCTCGGTTCCCGCCTGATTCGATTCATGGATGTTCTTGGCGAGTTTGTAGACACACGCGCCGCCGAGCGTGGGCAGGCCGAGCAGGAAACTGAACTCCGCAGCATCCTTGGGTTTGAGCCCCGTCAGCACGCCGCCCGTGATCGTCATCATCGACCGGCTCGTCCCGGGCCACATCGCCAGCACCTGCATGAATCCGATGATCACCGCCGAGCGGATGGTCATCGAGTCAATACCCGAGGGTTGATCCTTATCCGTCTCATCCGCCTCGCCCATTCTGTGCTGCTTCAAGCGGAGGCGGTCAATCACAATCATGTACACCCCGCCGAGCGCCAGTGCCGAGAGCACCGGACCCGCGAAGAACAGTTTGGCCTCGATCAGATCATCAAAGAGCACGCCCAGCACCGCCGCCGGCAGGAACGCTGCAACAAGCCGAACCACCAGCCTCAAACCAGCCGGGTCCTTCCCGAGCAGGCCCATGACCATCTGCATCACCCGCACGCGGTAGAGCCCCAGCACCGCCAGAATCGCGCCGCCCTGGATGATGATGTTGAACGCATCCAGCGCCGGCTTCGTCTCGGCGCCATCCAGCCCCATCAGCGATGACGCAATGATCAGGTGCCCCGTTGATGACACCGGCAGGTATTCCGTGATACCTTCAACAAGCCCCAGAATCGCCGCCTGCCACCATTCCAAGCTCGTCCTCCTGTCCGACCCGAGGGAACCCCACGCCGATGAACCGCTCTCCCACCCCTATCGACGATGTGGACGATCCTCGCCTGCAAGAGTACCGACAATTGCGAGAGAATCGCCTCCCGCGACCCATCGAGGGCGCTCCGCATGGCGTCTTCATCGCCGAGGGGGAGAAGGTTGTCCGGCTCCTGCTCGAATCCAGCCCATACCGCACCCGGTCGGTGCTGATCTCCGAGCGCCGGCTCGACGCCGAGGCCGACCTGCTCTCATTGGTCCCGAGCGATACACCGATCTATTCCGCCAGTCAACCTGTGATGGATGCCATCGTCGGCTTTCCGATCCACCGGGGTGTGCTGGCCTCCGGTGTGCGCCCGAAACCACAGAATCCGGACGATCTGCTCCGCTCGGCCCGCGCCTGTGTCATCGCCGAGGCTATGGCCAACCACGACAACATGGGCGGCCTGTTCCGTATCGCCGCTGCTCTTGGTGGCGCGCACGTCGATGGCTCGCCGGCCTGTCCGATCCTGCTCGATCCCACCTCCTGCGATCCGTTCTACCGCAAGTCTATCCGTGTTTCGATGGGTCACGCCCTGCGCGTGCCCTGCGCGCGGCTCTCGAATTGGCCAGCCGATCTGAATTCC
>DRKT01000255.1 GCA_011053195.1 Phycisphaerales bacterium
GCCAAACGGGATCTTTCCGGCGGAAACCTTCGGCTCGTGGTTTCGATCGCCAAGAAATACCGCAACAGGGGGCTGACGTTCCTCGACATCATCCAGGAGGGCAACACGGGCCTGATGCGCGCGGTGGACAAGTTCGAATATCGACGGGGGTACAAGTTCTCGACCTACGCGACGTGGTGGATCCGGCAGGCGATCACGAGAGCCATTGCCGACAACGCGCGCACGATCCGCATCCCGGTCCACATGATCGAGACAATGAGCCGGCTTCGCAGCATCCAGAAGGACATACTCCAGCGCACTGGCCGGGAGCCGACGATTGAAGAGATCGCCGAGGTTTCGGGGATGAGCATCGAGGATGTGAGCCGGGTCATGGGCATCGGTCGTCAGCCGATCAGTCTGGATCGTCCGGTCGGCGAGACCGATGATTCATACTTCGGCGACTTCATCGAGGACCACAATCAGCAGGCGCCGCAGGAAACCACCTCCCAGGAGATGCTCAAAGCCCGGATCGAGCAGGTCCTGCGCACACTCACCTACCGCGAACGCGAGATCATCAAGCTCCGCTACGGCATCGGTGACGGGTACACGTACACACTCGAAGAAGTCGGCCGGATCTTCAAAGTCACACGCGAACGCGTCCGGCAAGTCGAAGCCAAGGCCATCCGAAAGCTCCAGCATCCGGTGCGCAGCCGGAAGCTCCATGGCTTTATCGATCGCGTGAAAGCCCCCGAGACCGACGAACAGAATCCCGAATCACGCACGGGCTGACCATACGGCTTTGCACCGACGGGCGGGATCATCGCTACACTCGACGCATGCTCCGGTTCGCACTCATGCTGCTGCTCGGCCTGACCACATTGGTTCTCGGCTGCGTCCGACAGACTTCGTGGATCGAATCCGATTTTGATGCGGAAATGATGCCTGAGATCCGGCGCGAGTTCCGCGGGTTGTGGGTGGCGACGGTGGACAACATCGACTGGCCGAGCGAGCCCGGGCTCTCATCCGAGCAGCAACGGTCCGAGGCGCTGGCGATCATCGAGCTTGCCGACGAGCTGAACCTCAACGCAATTCTGCTCCAGATCCGGCCCAGCGCCGATGCGGTGTATCGCTCGAGACTCGAACCATGGTCGGCCTTCCTCACAGGCAGGCAGGGTCAAAGCCCCGGCTACGACCCGCTGCAATACTGGATTACCGAAGCCCATGCGCGAGGCATCGAACTTCACGCATGGATCAATCCCTTTCGAGCCTGGCACCCATCAATTCCGGGCGATCCAAGCCCCCGAAGCATTGTCGTCAGGCACCCCGATCTTGTGCGAAACTATGGAGATCTGAAATGGCTTGATCCCGGCGAGCCCGCCGCCCGCGCGCACAGTCTGGCCGTGATCGCCGACATCGTTCGACGCTACGACATCGACGGCATCATGCTCGATGACTACTTCTACCCCTATCCCATCAACGACGAACCGTTCCCGGATGACGTGTCCTACGCGCGGTTTACGGAATCCGGCGGCTCGCTCTCTCGGAAAGATTGGAGACGATGGAACATCGATCGGTTTGTGCGGGACTTCGGTGCCGAGGTCAAACGGATCAGGCCGGACGTGCTTGTCGGGATCAGCCCATTCGGCATCTGGCGTCCCGGGCACCCGCCAGAGGTGACCGGATTCGATGCCTATGACCAACTCTCGGCGGATGCCCGGCGGTGGATGCACGAAGGATGGCTGGATGTCTCCTCGCCGCAGTTGTACTGGCGGCATGATGCACCGAGCCAACCCTTCGAGGCGCTGTTGTCATGGTGGCAGAAGCACAACGCCGGTTCCCGCTTTCTCTGGCCCAGCCTCTTTCTGACACGGATCAAGCAGGACTCGGGCTGGGCTCCCGATGAGATCGTGGCTCAGATCAGGACCATCCGTGAGAACCACGCCACCGGCTTTGTGCTGTTCTCCGCGATCGGTCTTCTTGAGAATCGTCAACACATCAATGAAGCACTTCTTGATGGGCCGTTGGAGAAACCGGCGATTGTGCCACAGGCGCGCTGGCTCCCGGGTGAAACCCCCAGAGCGCCCAATGTGCGCATCACACAGGATGCCGAGCACACGACCATCCGTTGGCATGCGGTCTCGTCGTTAGACCGAGACGTCCGCGGGTGGATCATCGGTGCGAGATACGCAGGCCGCTGGGAGACCACACGCCTTCCACCCGCTCAAAGATCGATCCGGCTCGACAATCATAAGGGCACAGAGGCGCTGCTCACGGTGGCGGTGTGGCAAGTCGGTGCCGGTGGCCGCATCGGGGAGCCTCGCGTCATGAATCGGCTGATCCCGCCACCGGCCTTGCCGACAGCATCGCCGCGCCCCGCGCCGCGTGAAAATCATCAAGCCCGTACACCAGCCGCCACGACGGGATCGCCAGCGATGTCAGATCCCGATTGACTGTGGTATACAGGTCGAACCGCGCCAGCCGAAAGCCCAGCCCTCCGAGCAGCACGACCGTGGCGGGGCGATACATCGCGTGCACCATGTGGATTGCCTGCGCCAGAGCCTGGAGCGGGATCGGGTCCTGATCGAGCCCGTCGAGTACCGCAGCATCATCGTCCCCGAACCGTTTGCGCAATGCTTCTGAACCAATGTACGCTTCCAGACTGCCCCGCCCGCCATCGGGTCCGATCGGCACATCGCCGGGTTGACGCACATCGACCTGCCCGAGGTGCCCGGCCCCGCCGTCGGTGTGTCCGATCGGCTCAGCATCATCAAGGACCGCCATCCCAACACCGGTTCCGATCGAGATCGCCGCGACCCGGCCGGCAAGGCGCAGCCGGTGTCGGGCGTCATGCGCTGCAGCCAACGCATCACCGATCACCTGCCCGCAAATTCCGGGCGTGACCACTTCAACCATCTCCTGGATATCCATTCCCTCGATCCCGGGAACATTGACGGATCGGATGATCCGTCGGCCGTCCTCGGATCGGATGCCGGGCAGGCAGATGCCGGCCGAAATGACCTCAGCCCCTTGAATCTCCAGTGCTTCGGATACTCGACGCAGTGCATCGACGAGCCTTGATCGGTCCGGCTGAACATACCGCCGGCTCTGCCAGCACCGTACCTCGCCGCCCGGTTCGATCGCCACCGCCTTGATGCTCGATCCACCGATGTCCAGCCCGACCCGCGTCATGAACGCAGTGTACGCCGGAGCCTCGATCTGCTACCGTGACCGGACCACCATCGCCCAACCGAGATCCACCATGTCCACCCAAGGCTGGCCCATCATCGCAAGCGTCGGATTCCAAGCCTTGGACTGGGTGACACTCGGGGCGTACTTCTTCATCCTGATCGTCAGCGGCTGGTATTTCTCGAAGAAATCGAAGGTGACACCGGAAGATTACTTCCTCGGCGGACGAAAGATGCCCGCATGGGCCGTTTCGATTTCGATCGTCGCGACGTCGATGTCGGCTGCATCATTCATCGGCGTCCCGGAGGCCGGCTACACCGGCAACCTGACCTACCTCTCGACCAACATCGGCATGATTATCGCAGCGTGTGTCGTTGCCTTCGTCTTTATTCCCGCGTTTTACAGATCAAACTCGGGCAGCATCTACGAGTTGCTCGGCCGACGCTTCGGATCACAGGCGGAGAAGGCGGCCAGCGCTTCATTTCTCATCGGCCGAATCATGGCCAGCGGGGCGAGGCTCTACATCGGCGCGATCCCGGCCTCCATGGTCATCTTCGGGACCGAGCACGCGCTCGAACCGCAGCGTCTGATCCTGGCCATCTCGGTCATGGCCACCATCGGCATCACCTACACACTCGTCGGAGGCATCACAAGCGTCATCTGGACCGATGTCCTCCAGTACACCATCCTGATCGGTGCTGCGATCGGTGCGATTGTCGTCATTCTCTCCAGGATCGACATTCCCTTGCCGCAGATCATCGAAGAACTGGCCAAAGAGCAACCCGATGGAACCTCCAAGCTCACGCTGATCGACACGAGGCCGGACCCGAGGCTGCCGTTCACGCTGCTGACGGCGATCTTCGGTTTTACCCTGCTCGGCATCGGGTCCTACGGCACGGATCAGGATCTCGCCCAGCGCATGCTGACATGTAAGAACGCCAAGGCCGGCACGCGCGCCACGATTGCGGGCATCCTGCTCGGCATCCCCTCGGTCATGCTCTTTCTTGCCGTCGGGTTGCTGCTCTGGATCTTCTACCAACGCCCCGAACTCTTTGGCGAACCAGCACGGACCACACCGAACGACTCCCGGCAGGTCTTTCTTGATTTCATCCTGACCCAGATGCCTTCCGGTCTGACCGGGCTCATGATGGCCGGTCTGTTCGCAGCCGGGCTTTCCAGCGTCAACTCCGCGATCAACGCCATGAGCTCGGCATTCGTCAATGATTTCTACAAATCCGCCCGTCCCGACCGACCACCTCGGCACTATGTCCGCGTCGGTCGGATCGGGGTGATTGTCTGCGGCGTGCTGCTCGGGGCGTTCGCCTGTTTCTGCGTCTTCTGGCAGCAGCGCGATGGGCAATTCCAGACCAGCAGCCAGCTCCTCAACTTTGCGCTCAGCGTGATGACCTTCGCCTACGCCGGTCTGATCGCTGTCTTTTTCGCTGCCCTGTTCACCAGCCGAGGCTCGGCGCATTCGGTCATCCTTGCATTGATCACCGGCTTTGTCATCAACATCCTGCTCCAGCCCTGGGTTTGGGGGATCGATGCCTCGGCCCTGAGAGCCGGATTGTCGCACTCATCGGATCTGTCGGCCGCCGGGCTCTGGTTGTTCTCGGTTCATTTTTCGTGGAAACTCTGTATCGCGGTTCTTCTTTCGTTTCTGGTCGCTGCCTGGCCGCGCGGAGAACGCTGTGGATCGTGAAACACTCGCCAGTCTGATCCCGCTGCTCCCGATGCCGCGAGAACTCGAGAGCCTCGGCGGCCAATCAACGGCTCTCGATGCCGAACCCACCATCACACATGACCCGGTCGCCCTGACCAAACCCGCGGAATATGTGCTCGAGATCGGCCGGGGCCTCAGTATCACCGCGGGCGATCAAGAGGGTGTCCGCTGTGCGCTCGCGACGCTCGAACAGATCCGTTCGCTCGGGCTTGACGCTGTTCCCGCGATCAGGATCCACGACTGGGCCTCGTTCGCCACACGCGGTTTCATGCTCGATGTCTCACGCGATCGGATCCCGACGATGGATGAGATGCACCGGCTCATCCGGCTGTTGGCATCGTTGAAGTTCAACCATTTCCAGCTGTACTTCGAGCACACGTTCGCGTATGCCGGCCACGAAGGCGTCTGGCAGGATCTCGACCCGATCACACCCGAACAGTACCATGAGCTCGACGAAGCCTGCCGAAAGAATGGTATCGAGCTTGTCGCGCAGCAAAACTGTTTCGGGCACCTGGCCAAGTGGCTTGTGCGCGATCGGTACGCCCCGCTTGCCGAGACACACGGTCCGTATCTGTTCAACGGCATACCACGCACTGGGCCGATGAGCCTCTGTCCGAACGATCCACGATCGCTGGAGCTCGTGTCCGATTGGATCGCTCAATTGCGGCATGTATCTTCGAGTGGCCTGCTGCACATCGGCTGCGACGAAACCGCCGATGTCGGATCCGGGCGGTCGGCGACATCGGTCGAGCGTCTCGGGCTGCCGGCCGTGTATGCGCGGTATGTTTCATCCATTGTCCGGATTTGTGAAGAACGAGGTTTCCAACCGATGTTCTGGGCGGACATCGCACTGTCCGAGCCCGCAACCCTTGAGATGCTCCCCAAGACCATGCTCGCGATGGCGTGGGGATATGAACCGGATACTCCATTTGCCGGGTGGGTGCGCACACTGGGAGATGCAGGCTTTGAGTCGTGGGTCTGCCCGGGAACGAGCTGCTGGCGGAGTTTCACAGGCCGAACGATGGAGCGTCAAGCGAACATGGCTTCGGCCGCGATCGAGGGCGCCGAGGCCGGTGCGACCGGCTTCCTGCTCACCGAATGGGGTGATCTCGGGCATCGTCAGCAGTGGCCCATCATGCTGCGCGCATTGGGTGATGGGGCGCAGGCGGCATGGTCGGGAACTTCGGCGTCCAGAGACGCCATTGCTGTTCATATCTTCGGTCAGCGGGATTCTCACTTGGTCCACTGGCTCGATCAGCTCGGCGATGCCGACCTGCCACTGCGCATGGCCAACCCGGATGCCGGCCGTCAGGTTCTGCGCAATGCCACGGCGATTTTCGACGAGCTCCACCCCGCCAATCCCGACCGGCCGCCGCGTGGTTCACTCGATGAGTGGCTCGGCATCGAGCAAACGCTTGACCAACTTCGCCGCACCATGCCGAGGATCGAGAATGATGCCTATCACGAGGAGATTGTTCACACGCTGCAACGGGCCGAGCTTGCTGTCCGCATCGCGTTGTTGCGCCGGGGCGCAGACCTTTCCGCCGAGGCGATCGCCGACGACGTTCGGACCATGATGGACGACCATCTTCGGCTGTGGCTCCGGCGTTCTCGCTCGGCGGGGCTTGCATCAAGCCTGTCCTACGATCAATCGGTGCTGGAGTCTTTGACATCGCCATGAATGATGTTCGCCACATCGTCGGCTGCATGACTGGTTCGAGCCTCGATGCGATCGACGTGGCGCTCGTTCGGGTTGTCGGCCGAGGGCTGGCGATGCAGTGCGATGTGGAAACCTTCGGTTCCTTTCCCCTTGGGCATATCAGAGATGACCTGCGCCGGCTGATTGCCGGAAAATCCGTATGCATGCGCACGGTGGTTGAGCTTGGCGATGCGCTCGGTCATCGGCACGCCGAGGTGATCGGAATGCTCGTCGGTAATCGGACGATCGATCTCGTCGCGGCTCATGGCCAAACCGTGGTGCATGAGCCACCGATCGGGCACCAACTCCTGAATCCGTGGCCGATCGCCGTGCGCTTTGGGGTGCCGGTTGTATCGTCGCTGCGCGATGCGGACCTGGCTTCGGGCGGTCAGGGGGCGCCGATCACGCCTTTGGCGGATCTTGCCCTGTTTCGTCACCCAACGCAGCGACGCGCGGTGGTGAACCTAGGCGGGTTCTGCAATGTGACGCTTCTTCCCGCGTGCGAAGATGCCCAGGCCGGCCTCGATCAGGTGCGGGGTTTTGACATTTGTCCGTGCAACCACTGGCTGGATCGGGCTGCACGTGCATTGCTCGGTGCCGACTTCGATATCGGCGGCGCATCGGCGGCTCGGGGACGGGTTGACCCCGTGTATCTGGCGGTCCTTCTGGATCGGCTGGAGCATCTGGCGGGAGAATCGCGGTCATTCGGTCCTGCGGATGAGGAGCTGCCGACCTCGGAATCGCTCTCTGCCCCGGATGCGTTGGCAACGATCGTTCGGGCGATCGCGGAACGGATTGCCGAGGCCACAACCGGGGTCGATGCGGTGCTACTCGCGGGCGGATCGGTTGCCAACCTGACGCTTGTGCGGGCGATTGGTGATGCGTGCGACGTTCCGGTTTTGGATACGAGTTCGGCCGGTATGCTGCCCCAGGCGCGTGAGGCAGTTGCGATGGCTGTGCTCGGGGCCCTGTGTCAGGATGGAGTTGCGGTGTGTCTGCCCCGGGTGACGGGCGCCACGAAGCGGGTCGTCGCCGGGAGTTGGGTGTTCCCTCGCGGGATGAAAGGAGTGTGTGATGGCTGAGCGGTTACCGCCGGACCGGTCGCATCTCTCGACCGAACAGCGACACGCAGGAGCCCGCGGTCTTCACACGCTGTCGATCCGCGGATGTATCGAGCTGATGAACAAGGAGGATCGCACGGTTGCGGAGGCTGTGCGTTCGGCATCGAGCGCGATCTCAGATTTCATCGCCGATGTGGAGCCGGGATTTTGTCGTGGAGGGCGTCTGGTCTATGTGGGCGCCGGGACGTCGGGTCGGCTTGGCGTGCTGGATGCCTCCGAGGCGCCGCCGACGTTTGATGTCAGCCCGGGTCGGGTTGTCGGTTTGATTGCGGGTGGCGATTCGGCACTTCGGCGGTCGAGCGAGGGGGCCGAGGATGACTCGGATGGGGCGCGCGAAGCGCTGACCGGGCTTGGGTTGACGGATGATGATGCGGTGCTCGGGATTGCGGCCGGCGGAACGACGCCGTACGTCCGGGGGGCGCTCGGGATTGCCCGGGAACTGGCTGCGAATTGCACCACCGGGCTGCTGAGCTGTGTATCGACCAACAAGCCGCCGGGGTGTACCCACCTGATCGCAATCGAGACCGGTCCGGAGATTCTTTCCGGTTCAACCCGGCTCAAGGCGGGGACCGCGACGAAGATGGTGCTGAACACGATTTCGACAACGCTGATGATCCGCTCGGGTCGGGTGTATGACAACCTGATGGTGGATCTGCGGGCGACGAACGACAAGCTGACGGATCGTGCGATTCGGATCGTGATGGAATTGACGGATCTCGATCGGGCCGGGGCATTCGGACTGCTCGAGCGGGCGGGTCGGCGGGTCAAGGTTGCGCTTGTGATGCACCGGCTCGGTCTCGGTCCAGAAGAGGCGCAGGCCCGGCTGGAACGTGTAGACCATCGGCTGTGGCTGTTGCTCGATCCGCCGACCGGTGGAGCAGGGGCGCGATAGACTGCACCTATGGAGATCCCCCACACCCGTCGCATGGAATGGCCCGAATTGCCAGCGAGCCGGTTCGCCTCGCGGATTCAGACGGAATCGCCCGACGGGTGCCGGGTGGCGCTGCTCGGGATGCCAGACGACACCGGGATCGGGCTGAACCATGGCCGGCTTGGGGCGGCACACGGGCCGGATGCGACCCGGGTGGCATTGACGCGCTATGGCGTTGCCGACCCGGATGACTGGGTGTGGCCGGGGGTCTTTGATGCCGGCGATGTGATCCCCGGCGAGAGTCTGTCCACGACGCACGACCGGGTGACCGAGGCGGCTGGGGCCTTGCTCGATGCAGGACTCTTTCCGATCGGGCTCGGCGGCGGGCACGACCTGACGTATGCGTTTGTGCGAGCCTTGGCGCAGCGCGTACCGACACTCAATGGGATCTACCTCGATGCACACCTCGATGTGCGCGAAACCGAGGGCTCGGGCATGCCATTCCGCAGGCTCGTCGAGGATTGCGGCGTGCAACGTCTGGATGTGATCGGTCTGAGCCCGATGGCCAATTCGCGGGACCATTCACGGTGGTTCCACAGCCACGGCGGGCGCGTCGATTCGCTCGATCCGCATGACGACTGGCCCGGCGACGCCATCTTTTTCAGCCTGGATCTGGATGTGCTGGATTGTTCGGTGGCGCCCGGCGTGAGCGCAACGAACCCGATGGGGTGGACGGTCCAGCGGGCTGCGGATTGGGTGATGGCTGCGGGTTGGTGCAACAAGGTTCGGTGCTTTGACATCATGGAGTTGAGCCCGCCGCACGACATGGGTGGGATGACCGCACGAGTGGCTGCCCACCTGCTCCTGAGCTTTCTTCGCGGGTATGCCGGCCGGCCTGTCGGAGCGAACGAATGAAGCCGATTCTGATCCAGGGTGCCCGTGTGGTGACACTCGACGGCTCAACGCGCAGCGACCTCGGCGTGCTCGAGCGTGCGGATGTTCGGATCAA
>DRKT01000256.1 GCA_011053195.1 Phycisphaerales bacterium
GATAGTGTTCCGGGTTGAGATCATCGAGAGATTCGAGCCCAAAATCACCGGGGGTGAGATGAAGAAGAGACCTGTTGCGTTGTTCCTCGCGACGACGCCAGCGATCAAAGCCTCGCACGGTGCAGATGTCGGGCGGCAGCCGTTCATCAAAGAACCGTTGGAGACAGGCCGCGATCGGGACCCGGGCTTGGCGGAGCTTGGCCTCTCGGCGATGGATCTGTTCGATCAACGCATCGTTGTGCTCCTCAAACTTGGCGCCGGATGTGTAGCCCCGCTCGACGAGGGCCTGTTCGATAAATACTCGGCGTGCCAGTTGGCGGTCTATGGGGCTGAGATCGACTCGGCTCTCTTTGATGATCTCAAGATCCCACAGGGTGGCTGTCATGGAGACTTCCACGCGCCCCCGTTCAGGCACGAAAGCCGGGTCGGTGTATTCGCGCTTGATCAGGTGTTCGGCAGCCTCGATGATCCACCTTGGATTCACCCGGGCGACTGTCCGGGCAAAGAGGCGTGTCGTGCGCACGAGTTCTGCTGCAACAACCCACTTTGTTCCCTTGACGGCCACGGCCGAGGATGGATGGATCTGAAAGAGCCCGCCGCGCGGCGCCGAGAATCCGCCATCCGGGTGGCGTTTGCCGATGTTGGTCAGACATCCCGTGATGATGGCCCGGTGGATGGCGTCGTGGCCATCGCGTGTGCTCTGAAACCGGAGCCCGACCTGTTTGCACAGATCGCGCAGTTGACGGTGCGTGTCGGTCCATTCCCGCATGCGTTGATACGACAAGAAGTTGCTCTTGCAATCCCGGCGGAGCTGGGATCTGGATAGCTTGTCTTTTTGCGTGTGGTAGAAATCCCACAGATTTAGTATTCCAATAAAGTCTGATGTCGCATCGTTCCACCGGGCGTGCTTCGCATCGGCGGCATCTCGCTTGTCCGCGGGACGATCTCGTGGATCTCGGATCTCGAGAAACGATGCGATCACAAGCCCTTCGCTGAGAACCCCCTCCTCCGCGGCGGCCACCAGTATGCGCCCGATCCGAGGATCAACAGGCAGGCGCGCAAGCTGCTTCCCTATCTTGGTCAGGGTTCGGTTGTGATCCATCGCGTTGAGTTCGATCAGCGTGTCGTAGGCATCATGGATCCGTCGGCGGTCGGGTGATTCGAGGAATGGAAATGTTTCCGGGTCGCCGAGGCGGAGCGACCGCATCTGGAGAATGACGCCTGCGAGGTTGGTTCGGACAATCTCGGGCGGCGTGAACTCTTCTCGCGCATCATGGTCGGCCTGGCTGTAGAGCCGGATGCAGATGCCGGGCTCGGTCCGCCCGCAGCGGCCGGCGCGTTGACGCGCCGACGCTCGGCTGATCGGCTCGATCTGGAGCGATTGGATCTTTCGTCGCGATGAATATCGGTTGATTCGCGCTACCCCGGTGTCGACGACATGCCGGATGCCGGGCACCGTCAACGAGGTTTCCGCGACATTTGTGGCGAGCACGATGCGCCGACCGCGACGGACGGAAAAGATGCGGTGCTGGTCGGCGGGTGAGAGCCTTGCGTACAGCGGTAGAACCTCGGTGTGGCGGTGCGATGGGTCGGTCTCAAAGCGTCGCCTGAGTTCGTGCGCTGCTTCGCGGATCTCGCGTTCGCCGGGGAGAAAGACCAGGATGCCGCCCGGGTCGCCCGGCGGATCGAAATCGGCCAGGTGTTCGACGGCTTCGGCGATGGCCTCCGGAATGGTTTGTTCGGGATCGTCGCGATCTGCCGTGATTGGTTTGTAGACGATCTCGACCGGGTGCGTTCGACCCGAGATTTCAAGAACGGGAACCGTCTGCCCAATTGCCTGGGTGAAATGGTCGGCAAACCGTTCCGCATCGATGGTGGCTGAGGTGATGATGAGCTTGAGATCGGGGCGTTTTGGGAGGATTTGCGTGAGGATGCCGAGAATGAAGTCGATGTTGAGGCTGCGTTCGTGGGCCTCGTCGATGATGAGTGTGTCATAGTGCTCGAGCAGCCGATCCGAGCGGGTCTCGGCGAGCAGGATGCCATCGGTCATGAGCTTGACGAGCGTCCTCGGAGACGTGTGATCGCCGAAGCGTACTTTGTATCCTATTTCATTTCCAAGATTGAACCCGAGTTCTTCGGCGACACGATCCGCGACTGATCTCGCTGCCAGCCTGCGAGGCTGGGTGTGCCCGATCAGGCCGAGCGTGCCTCGGCCCATCTCAAGACAGAGCTTCGGGAGTTGGGTCGACTTTCCCGAACCCGTCTCGCCACAGATGATGGTGACGCGATTGGCGAGGATGGTCTCCCGGATTTCATCGATGTTTTCGGTGAAGGGAAGCGACGCCGGGTATGTCGGTGTGGGGAGGCGTTCGGCCCGCTCGGCGACGCGCTGACGCGAGGCTCGGATCAAGGCTGCCGCTTCTTCCGGCGATGTGGTCCGCAGTGCTTTTCTGAGCCTCGCACGATCCGGGCCGAAACAGAGATCCAACTGATCATGGCCTTTGTCCGGTGATTTGCCGAAATTTCGCCGACGGCGCCGACGCTTTCGTTTCGGATTGTCCGCACCATCGCTCACACACAAGGATAGACAGATTCGACGATCGGCTATGGTTGATCCTGTGTGGCATTGTCGACAAGAAAATCCAAACCGGCCATGTAGTCGGGGAGGTATCGCTCGAAGGTCGGATCGGCCACATGGTCGAAGTGTTCGCGGGCTCGCTCGACACCCCATCCGCGCTCGTTGTCGCGTTCGAGTCGGGCCCATCGGCTCCAACGATCCGGCGCCGGCGCCCGGACCAGAACCCGCAGGTCCACAGCCGAGGCCAGATGCGGATGCAGCGCAAAGAGCCCTTCGCAGACAACCTGCCCCTCGGCGTGGACTTCGCGCTCGCCGATCCGGCGATGCTCGTGAAAGCACCAGACTGGAAGTACGGATCGGCCTGTTTCTTTCAACTGCTTCAGATTGGCCAGCAAGCCGTGGAGATCGGCTTCGGCCGGCTCGTCGCGACGGGCGGGGGAAATCCGGGCGTAGTCCGGGAGGTAGTTGTCCGTCGAGACGATGGTGCCCCCGAGCCTGGAAGCCAGCGTTGATTTGCCGGAACCGACGGCACCGGTGATGCCGATGATCGGGCGGCTGGGCGAAGACAGATTCTGCACGGCCTCGACGATGCGGTCAACGGCTTCATCAATCGACCGGCAAGACTGCGGAACCTTGGCCATGACACCTCCGTCCAGATCGGGTAGGCTCTCGACGCCCGGACCACGATGCGGAGATGGTATGAGCCAGTTGACGGGATTGCTGGGTGTCGCTGTTCTGATCGGGATCGCGATGCTGTTCTCGACCAATCGCAAGGCGGTCCGTCCCCGCATCGTGTTGGTCGGTTTCGGGCTCCAGTTGGTCCTGGCGTTTTTGCTGATCAGGTTTGGTCCTGTGCGGGATGCGTTCGAGTTTCTGGCGACAATAGTGACCAAGCTGCTCGGGTTCTCGCACAAGGGCGGAGATTTCATCTTCGGGAATCTGAACCAGCTCGGGCATCCTTGGGGCTTTGTGTTTGCATTCCAGGTTCTTCCGACGATCGTGTTCTTTGCCTCGCTCATGTCGATCCTGTATCACCTCGGTGTGATGCAGCGCATCGTGGCGGCCCTGGCCTGGGTGCTGGAGAAAACGCTTGGTGTGACGGGGACCGAGGCGCTTGCGGCTGCGGCGAATGTGTTTGTCGGTCAGACCGAGGCCCCACTGTGCATCAAACCCTACCTGCCGAGGATGACCCAATCGCAGATCATGCTCATCATGACCGGAGGGTTTGCCACGATTGCGGGTTCTGTGCTGGCGGCCTACGTCGGGCTGCTCGGGGGCGATGATGTTGAGAGCCAGACGATGTTTGCCAAGCACCTGCTGACCGCGAGTGTGATGTCGGCGCCGGGTGCGTTTGTGATGGCCAAGATTTTGCTGCCCGAGACGGAGCAACCCGAGCCCGAGACAACGGTGCGTCCGGTCGATGTGGAACGGGGGACGGTGAACATACTTGACGCCGCGGCTGCCGGTGCGACGGACGGCATGAAATTGGCGATCAATGTAGCCGCGATGCTGATTGCATTCGTGGCGTTGATTGCACTGGCGGACTGGCCCCTCGGGGCGATTGGTACGACGAGTGCCGGTCAGTGGGTCGCTTCGGTGCTTGGGCTGGAAACGCTGAGCATCTCAGGTCTGCTGGGCGTGCTGTTTACACCGGTGGCGTGGCTGATGGGTATCCGTGGACACGATGCGGTGGCGATCGGTGAGCTTCTGGGCATCGGTATGGTCGCGACCGAATTTCTTGCGTATTCGAGCCTGCGAGAGATGATTGCCGAGGAATCCATCAGCCCGCGGGCAGCGATCATCGTCACCTATGCGCTCTGCGGCTTTGCCAACTTTCCATCAATCGCCATTCAGATCGGCGGGTTGACCGCCATCGCCCCCGAACGGCGAAGCGACTTCGCCCGGCTTGGATTGCGAGCGATGTTCGGGGGTGCTCTGACCTGCTGGATGACCGGGTGCATCGCCAGTTTGTTTATCCAGGTCTGATGAGAATGCGATCAGCGCAACACCTCCAACGGCAACACAGGCGCCAAGAATCGCGGCTGCGTTGAGCCTTTCCTTGTAGAGCTTGCCGACAAATGGCAGGATCATGACGGGCGAGAGTGAAAGCATGGTCTGCGCCACGCCGATGGGGCTGAACTTGATGGCGACCAGAGAAAGCCACACGCCGAGAAATGGGCCGGCGAAAGCGCCCGCTGCAGCAAACAGGATTCCGAGATTGCGGTGTGCCTTCTCTCTCGTGGTCCCTGAGCGTTTGGCCATTTGTACCGATACAAGTACGATCGGGACCATGCCGAAAAGGCCGAAAACCATGCGGACGAGTGTCGCAGAGAGCGGGGAGAGTTGCTGGTCTTCGGGGAGCCAGGAGACGCCCATGCCGACCTTGGAGAACATGGTGCCGAGGGGCTGACTGATGGCAGCCACCATGACGAGCAGAAATCCACGAAGTTCGTGCTTCGACTTCGGCTCGGTACTTTGTTGTCGTTCGAGAACAACCCAGACTATGCCTGCGATGGTGATGCCCATACCGAGCAGTGCGTAGCGGTTGACATGCTCGCTGAGAAAGACGGTGCCGAAGATGAGCGCCCAGATGGGTGATGATGTCATCAGGAGCAGGGCTCGTCTTGGACCGATGTCGAGGAAGGCGCTGAAGAGCGCCTGGTCGCAGATGGTCAGCCCGATGAAACCCGAGAGCGCCAACGCCCCCCACTGCGTCAGGTTCGTGATATGTGGAACTGGTGTGCCGTAGAGGATCAGGTGGGTCGAGCCCAGAAAGAGCACGGCGAAGATGAGCCGGAGCGTATTGACCGCGGTGGCGCCGATTTTGTGCCCCGCTGCGGTGAAGAATATCGACGTCAAGACCCAGAATGCCGACGCGGCCACGCCCGCAGCGGGCCCGACGAGGTTCTCAGGAATCACCGGAAGCACACTGACCGATCGTTGCCGACCCCGGATTGATTCACGCCGACCATCATGCCCGATCCCTTGCTTGAACGATAGCCTCGGCACGGGCAGGATCGACGGGATTCTTCCACGACCCCTGCTCCTTGATCGATGACCCGACGATGAGCGCCTCGGCAAAGTTGAACAGCGGTGCCACGCTCTCGGGCGTCACGCCAGAACCGACAAGCACGGGAACAGTTGCCACCCGGCGGACGTGCTTGAGGTCGTCCAGATCGGCAGGCTTTCCTGTGGATGGTCCGGTGACGATGAGGGCATCCACGCCGAAGAATTGCGCCGCCTCCGCAGTCTCGCCGATCGAAACATCCGCGGTGATCGCGTGCGAGGCGTGCTTCTTTTTGATGTCGGCTGCAATGGCGATGTGCTCGGCGCCGATGTGCCTTCGATACCGGAGCAGGGGGCCGGCCTCGGCCCGCTCGAGCACCCCCTCATCCGCGACGTGCGAGAAAACAAAGTTTTCACATCGGATAAAGCCGGCACCCGTGGCACTGGCGACGGCGAGCGCCTGCGTGTTGCCGCCGGAGAGGATCTGTACACCCATCGGACCCTTGAACTCCCCGGCAACTGCGAGGGCCACGCGGGTCATGGTCGCGGTCTGCTCCGGTCCGAGCGCTTCGCCATGAACATAGGGCGCATCGTGCATATTCTCGACGATGATGGCATCGAAACCGGCTTCTCTCAGGAGCCTTGCCTCCTCGGCGGCCTGCGCGGCGAGTTGATCGACACCGGCCGAGGCGAATGGTGTGCCCGGAGTGGCACCGACGTGGACCATCCCGATCAGAATTCGGCCCTTGGAGAGGAACTTGGAACCGATCGGTTGTGCTCGCGTGCTGCTCATTTCGCATAGAGTGTACGCCCATCGAGGAAGGAATCATCCATGCATTGTTTGCCAATTCTTGCTGTTGTTGCCGGTGTCGGTGGAATCTCTGCCTGTGCAGCCGAGCCGGGCGTTTCGTATACGGTCCATCTCGATCGCGTGCAGAGCCAGGTTCTTCGGATCGATGCCACGGTGCATGATCCGGAGCGCGAGGTCGAGTTTGTGCTCCCGGTATGGAGACCGGGCCGGTATGGGATACTCGATTTCGCCTCGACGGTTCGCCGGTGGCGGGCGTTCGATGAATCCGGGAACGAGCTTTCGGTGGCGAAATCTCGAAAGAATGCGTGGACCGTCGAAAGCAATGGCGCCGGCGAGGTGACGCTCTCGTACGAGATCTACGCCAACTCGCTTGGAGATCGCACGAGGCACGCGGACGACTCGCATGTGTATATCGACGGGTCGAGCGTGTTTGTGATGGATCCCTCCCATCGGGACGATGAGCATGAAGTCCGGTTTGAGGGCCGAGCGGAGTGGGACATCGCCTCGGGGCTTGAGCAATCGAACCGTACGCTGACCGCTGCAACATATGACGTTCTGGTCGATTCTCCGATCGAGATCGGTGAGCACCGCAGCCTGTCATTCGAGGTGCGAGGCGTACCCCACGAAATTGTGATCTGGGGGCGTTGCGATCGGTCGGATGATGAATTGATCGACAGTTTCTCCAAGATCATCGATGCGGAGACGGACGTGTTCGGGATGATGCCATACGAGCGGTATGTATTCCTGATCCACAGCTACCCGGGCGGCGGCGGCGGAACGGAGCACCTCAACTCGACCATCATGCAGACCGATCCGAGTTCGTTCGAGTCCGACTCGGCGTACCGTGGTTTTCTCAGCCTCGTCTCGCACGAGTTTTTCCATACATGGAATGTCAAGCACTTCAGGCCGGCGGGCATCACGCCGTACGACTATGACCGGGAGAATTACTCCACCCAGCTCTGGGTTGCCGAGGGATGCACGAGCTACTACGACGATCTGATTCTGGCCCGGACGGGGCAGCGCACGGTCCGGAACTATCTCGATGCCATCGCGGGCACGATCGGGAGCGTTCGTTCCTCTCCGGCAAGATCAAAGATCAGTCTGGCCCAATCAAGCTTTGATGCGTGGCTCAAGTTCTGGGGCCCCTCCAGCCCGGACCACCGCAACACGACCGTCAATATCTATTCGCAGGGACACATCACGACACTCGCGCTGGACATGCTGATCCGAAGGAACACGCAGGGGCAGCGATCGTTCGATGATGTCATGCGGCGGATGAATGAACGCTACACCGTGGACCGCGGCGGCTACACGCCGGAGCAATTCCTGGAAACGGTGAGCGAAGTCGCGGAGATGGACCTCTCAGACTTTTTCCACCAGCACATCGACGGGGTGGAGCCGTTGCCTTTGGAGGATCTGTTGCTGACGGTCGGGCTGGAACTTCGGGTCAAGGACCCGGAGCCCGAGCCGTATTCGGGGATGTCGCTCCGTGAACGCGATGGGAAGACGACGATTTCATCGCTCCGGGACGATGGGCCGGCGTTTGCGGTCGGGTTCAATGTCGGCGATGAGATCGTGTCGATCAATGGCGAGCGGGCCGACCCGGATGCCTTTGAAGATTTCATCGACGATGCAGCGCCGGGTGAGGGGTGTATCGTGGGGTTCTTTCGGAGGGGTCGGTACCGCGAGCTCGAGCTCCGGCCGGTGTGGCGGGTTGCCCATCGATACCGGCTCGAGTTTGTGGAGGATCCATCGGTGGATCAGCAGGACCAGTTCGAGCGATGGATTGGTCAGCCCTGGCCAGAGGATGATGATTCAGAATGAACAGCACCTACACAGGCTGGTTGCTCATCCCGACGGATACCGGGGTCGATCTGGCGCCGGGGTGGGTGCGCGTCATCAATGGAATCATCACCGAGGTGAACACCGCGGGCTTTGCCGAGCGAGTGGAGTTCGGGGATGATTCAACGCTGATCCTGCCCGGGCTGATCGACTGTCACCTGCACATCCCGCAGTTTCCGGTGATCGGCGCCGGGGGGTTGCCGCTGCTGACGTGGTTGGCGCAGGTCGTGTTCCCGGAAGAGGCGAAGTGGGCCGATGCGGACTATGCCGAGGCGGTTGCGGATCTGGCTGCAACTCGATTGCTTTCCGTCGGGACGGTGGCGATCTCGGCGTTTGCCACGGTGCATGCCGAAGCGACGCAGCGTGCGATCAATGTCATGGGCCGGCGCGGGCTGCGGGGCTTTGTCGGGCAATCGCTGATGGATCGGGAATGTCCGCCGGAATTGGCCAGACCGGCGATGCAACTGCTGCGAGAAGCGGCCAAGCTCGAACAATGCAGTGGAATCTACCCCATCATCACCCCCCGGTTTGCGATTTCATGTTCACCCGAGTTGCTTCACGGCGCCGGTGCCTTGGCCCGGAAGCTTGGACAGCCTGTACAGACGCATCTTGCGGAAACCCGGCCCGAGCTGGAACGCATCGCGGAGCTTTTCGGTGATGAGCCCTACACCGCGATCTATGACCGATTCGGATTGCTCGGCCCGCGTTCGCTGCTGGCGCACTGTATCTATCTTTCGCCGGAAGAACAGGCCATCATCAACAGAAGTGGAAGCGTGGCAGCGCACTGCCCGACGGCCAATACATTTCTCCAGTCCGGCCTGATGAACAAAGGCGCCATGGAACAGGCTGCGGTTCGTCTTGCACTCGGGAGTGATATCGGCGGCGGGTATGAGCGGTCAATGGTTCGTGTGGCTCGGGCGATGGTCGAGACGGCCCGGATTGTCGCTCTCGAATCGGGCGATGCCGAAGCCGTGCCCAGTGCAGCGCAGGCATGGCGCATGATCACACGCGGCAATGCCGAGGCGCTCGGGCTTGCTGATGCCGGTCGAATCGAGCCCGGTGTTCGGGCTGATCTTGTCATTGCACGACCAGATCCTGAGGCATTCACATCGCCGGACCCGCTCGGCTTTCTGCTCCATGCCTGGGATGATCGCTGGATCACGGCAACACTTCTTCAGGGCGATATTGCCCACGGGCAGATTCCCGAATGAATGCCCCGGATTGCACCGCGATCTTCGAGGCCTCGTGCCCGCTCGGCGATGCCCGCATCGTGGTGGTCCCGGTGCCTTTCGAGGGGACGACGTCGTACGGCAAAGGGACAGCCGGTGGTCCCACTGCCATCATCGACGCCTCGCACCAGCTTGACTTTGAAGATCCGTGGTTCGGGCGGACGCGGGACTGTGGCATCGCTGTGGATCGAGCGATCGCGTTTGACCCCAAAGCGTCTCCCGATGAAGCCGGCACCCAAATCGAGTCATCATTGCATGAACGGGTGTCTGCGCTTCTCAGACAGTCAAAGATTCCCGCGGTGCTCGGCGGCGAGCACAGCATCAGCTTGGGCGCGATCCGTGCATGCGCCGACCGTTTCGGCCCCATCGGTGTGCTGCAGGTCGATGCGCACATGGACCTTCGGCTTGCCTACCAAGGCTTCACCCATTCGCATGCGTCGGTCATGCACGAGGTGCTGGACCGCCTTCCAGACGTGCGCAAGCTCGTGCAGGTTGGGATTCGGGATTATTGCGCCGAAGAGGTTGCGTTTGCGCAGAGTCAGGGAGAACGGGTTGAGGTTCTTCGTGATGATGAGCTGTTTCGACGGTGTGATATGGGCGAGTCGGCCAGGGCTGTCTTTGTCGAAGTGATCGCATCGTTGCCGGAGCGTGTGTACGTTTCGTTCGATATTGATGGGCTTGACCCGTCGCTGTGCCCGAACACGGGAACGCCGGTGCCGGGCGGGCTTGGTTTCAATCAGGCCTCGCTGCTGCTTCAGGTGTTGGCCGAGAGTGGTCGAACCGTGGTCGGGTTCGATCTGGTCGAGGTGGCGCCCTCGCCGGGCGGCGGTGAATGGGACGCCAATGTCGGGGCTCGGGTGCTCTACAAGCTCTGCGGCTGCGCGGTCAGGAGTCAGGGCTGAGGCTGGCTGCCGATCCATCCAACCACCGTGTCGATTCCCCGATCGGCCACGAATGCCCCGGCTCCGAAAATGACCTCTCCCGCGAAGATGAATAACAGGATGAAGATCCCGAGTGCGAGCCACTGGGCATTTTCCCCCTGCCAAAGCCGTTCAAATGAAGGGACAAAGTCGCCCAAGATCCGGCTTCCATCCAGCGGCGGGACCGGCAACATGTTGAACATCGCCAGCGCGATGTTCAGCAGGATCCCGAGACGAAAGAAAATGTAAAGGTTCTGGGCCAGTGGGTCGCCGATCTGATTGGCATTGACTTCCACAACGGCTCCAAGCACGATGCAGACCGCGGCGAGAAGCAGATTCATCGCAGGACCGGCTGCGGCAACAAAGGCCTCGGCGTGGCGGCCACGGAATCGGCTCGGGTTGACCGGCATGGCGCCAAAGGCGATTCCGAACAGGATGAACATGATCAGGCCGGTCTGGCCCATGTGAACCAGGGGATTCCACGTCATGTGCCCCGTCTCGATGGGCGTGCGGTCGCCCCGTTTGATCGCAGCCCAACCATGGCTCAACTCGTGCAACACGACCGAGCCGATGACGATCACAATCCACGAGACGACACCAACCAGACCAATCGCGTTGTACCAGTTCGGAATCCACATGGCGCAACGATACCCGCTTTGACCGGGGGCCGCCGACGCGTGGATGGATCAGGCCTTGTTGGGCGAAGCGGTCGAGGCCTTGGCGGCGATCTCGACGAGCTGGTCGAACGCGCCGGGCTCTTCGATGGCGATCTGGCTGAGCATCTTGCGGTTGAGCAGGATGCCGGCGTGCTTGAGGCCGTTCATGAACGCGCTGTAGCGCGTGCCTCGCATCTTGCAGGCGGCCGTGATGCGCGTGATCCAGAGCGCCCGCATGTCGCGTTTGAAGTTCCTGCGGTCGCGGTAGGCGTAGACACCAGAGCGGATGACCTGCTGCTTGGCGAGTTTGCGGTGGCGAGACCGAGCGCCGTAGTAGCCTCGGGCTTCGCGGAGGATTCTCTTGCGGGACTTGTTTCGTGCGGCACCATTTCGTACGCGGGGCATCGTGTGCTCTCCATCTCACACCCGGCGGGGCGGCGGAACTCGCCGACTTGGGCCCGAAGGGTCATGATTGTTTCGTTCGTGAACTCTCGTCCTTACTTCGATGAGCTCGCAGCCTTGGCCTTTTCCTGCTGGGCCTGCCGACGGGCCTCCGGGGTCGGGCTGGATCGCAGCGAGGCTCTCGGCTGGGTCCGACCGCGGAGGCGGCGATAGAGCAGCTTCTCGAAGCGTTTGGCTTCCGGATTGGCTGCGAAGCGGTCCTTGCGGAGCTGGCGCAGGCGTTTGCCGCTCTTGTGCGAGCTCAGGTGCTTGTGGTACGCCGAGCGATGGCGGATCTTGCCGGTCTTGGAGATCCGTACCCGCTTGAGCAAGCCCTTGTGAATCTTGTTCTTCGGCATCTGCCATCACCTCACATCACACCACAACCGGGACACCCTCGTCTGACGGCTGGCGAGAGTGAGGATAGGCCTCCCGATCGGGCCTGACAACGCCCTAGGGCCCGACAAAGGTATCGACGATGGAGTCCGGCCTCTCCAAACCCCGGATCGGCATCATCCCGGAGCGCCTGACGCCGGAGTTGATCAGCCTCTCGATGAACCTGGGCAGGTAGATGTGGTCGTTTCGATCGAGCCATGGGCTCGAGAGCCAGTCGACGGAACCATCGCCATAGAGGACGTGCTGACCTCGACCCTCGTGGTTCGGGGAGTTCTCGTAGGGGTCGATGGGTTGGTTGTTGTGGGCCTTGATGGTGACGGGTGATCGGTCGGTCAGGATGACCAACCCCC
>DRKT01000257.1 GCA_011053195.1 Phycisphaerales bacterium
AGTCATCACGGTGACACTCGCATTCCCAGCATCATTCGTGTCGATGTCGTAAGCGATTACCCAGCGGTCAGTCATGGTGGCACCTCCTTGGTCGGATTATATCCAGAATCGACCTCTCAGACCAACCTTTACTTATTTGCGAATGAGCGGAGGTTTCGCATGATCGCTACCCGGCCCATCCCCGCAGTGACTTACCTCCGCCGCTCGACCGATCGGCAGGAGCAATCGCTTGGCGACCAGCGCAACGAGATCCACCGGTTCGCCCGCGAGCATGGCTACCGCATCATCGGCGAATACTGCGACGATGCCATCAGCGGCACATCCGCCAAGGGGCGGCGAGGCTTCCAACGCATGATCGAGGACGCCAAACGCGGCGACTTCAAAGCCGTCATCGTCTGGAACTCCGACCGATTCAGCCGCGGCGATGTCACCGAAACCGAGCACTATCGCTACCTGCTCCGGTCGGCGGGTGTCACCGTGCTGTCGGTGACGGAAGACTACCTCCACCGCGACGGGATCGACGGCGACATCCTGCGGGCCGTCAAGCAGTTCCAGAACCGCCAGTTCTCGATCAGCCTGTCGCAGAACACGCTGCGCGGGCAGGTGTCGTCGGTGCTCGCCGCGTCCGACCCCGGCCGAATCACGCCCTACGGCTACGACCGCGAGGTCGTCGGCCCCGACGGCACGATGCTCTATCGCGTCCGCTTCCTCGAAGGCGGCGAACGCGCGGTCTTCGATCGCCACGGCGCTTTGCAAGCGACCTATGCCAAGGGGCAGACGCTCCGCAAGCCGGGCAAGGAATGCACCGCTCGTCTGGTGCTTGGCGAGCCCAAACGGGTCGACACCGTGCGCGACATCTTCACCATGTGCATCGACGGCGTGGGTTTCAAGGGCATCGCCGATGAGCTGAACCGTCGCGGCATCATCAGCCCGAAGGGACGCCTGTGGGCGTTCACGACGATCAAGGCGATGCTCGAGAACCCGGTCTATCGCGGCGATCTTGTCTGGAACCGACGGACCGAATCGAAGTTCTACCGCGTCCATGAAGGCCGGGCCGACGCGATGCGGCCGCGCGAAGAATCCGGGCGCGTCGAACGCACCGCTGAGGACGACTGGATCGTCATCGAGGACGCGGTGCCCGCGATCGTCGATCGCGAGACATGGGATCGGGCCCGGGTCAAGGTGCTCGAGCGTGCCAAGGCCAAGGGGGGGCGGGGCAAGCAGACGAACCGCTGGCTGCTCTCAGGCGTGCTCCGCTGCGGCGACTGCGGGCATGGCTACTGGGGCGAGCGCAAACGCAAGGGACGCCGGGCCGGCCGACGACCGGTCGAGATGGGCTACTACATCTGCTCGGGTCGCCGCGGTCGCGGCAAGACCGTCTGCCCCCACCCGGCCCATGTCCGAGCCCCTGATCTCGAAGCGTGGGTGCTCGGCAAGTTGCAGCATCTCGTCCTGGCAGACGGCGAATGTGTCCATGCTGCCGTCGATCGGCTCGTTGCAATGACACGATCGTGCCGCGACGAACATGGCGACCTTGAACGCATCGAGACGGAACTGGCCGAGATCGATGCGACGGTCAGTGCGCTGCTGAGCGGTCTCGACCCGGCCAATCTCACGCTGGTCAACGATCGGCTGACGCAACTGCGCCGCCGCAAGGAGCAGCTTCAGCGTGAACTCCGCGCCGCGAATGCTGCCAGCCGGCCGTTCGATGAGGCGGCCCTTCGCCGCTGGGCGACCGAGCGTATCTCCGGCCTGGCCGAAGCCATCGAGGGCCGACGCAACGAGCGCGTTCGTCGGGTGCTGACTTCGTACATCGACGAGATCGTCATCTGGCCCTCGACCAAGACCGGGCTGCTGCGCGTGAATGCGTTCGCCGTCGGCCCTGCCGGTTTCCAAAACGACACCGACCGGCCCGCGAGGGACCGGTCGTGTGTTGATGAAGTAGCGGGGACAGGATTTGAACCTGTGACCTCCGGGTTATGAGCCCGACGAGCTACCAGACTGCTCTACCCCGCAATCAGGTCGGGTAGCGTAGTCGGCAGCTACCTCGCGATCAAGCCCGCGGGACGATTGTCATGGGCCGGGCTACCATCGGGCCGTGGAGGCGACCGATCGGATCAACACGCTGCTTGTCGGTGCCGGCGGGCGAGAGCATGCGCTTGCCCTGGCGCTTTCGCAATCCCCGAGATTGGGTACGCTGCACATCTCCAATCCCGAAAATCCCGGACTGGCTTCGTTGGGCACACCCGTCGATGTTCCGGTATCCAAGGCCGAGATCTACAGGCTCAATCAATACTGTGACAAGCACAACATCGGCCTGGTCATCCTTGGTCCGGAAGGGCCGATTGCCGACGGCTTTGCCGACGCTCTCGCGACCGATATTCGCCTCGTATTCGCCCCAAATGCCGCTGCGGCCCGTCTCGAATCGGACAAGGCCTGGGCCAAGCAGCTCATGCGCAGCGCCTCCATCCCGACCGCTGAGGCCCGTGTGTTTTCCAGGTTCGACCGGGCGATGGACTATCTGCAATCGCGTGACGAGGCGCCCGTG